>NZ_CP018870.1:1500000-1702500 GCF_001941845.1 Streptomyces sp. TN58
GGGTCGCGGTCCCGGGGACCCCGGCGCGGGCGCCGGGCCAGTACGGCGGCCAGGACGAGCAGCGCCGCCCCGGCCACCGCGGCCGCCGGGGCACGGAGCCGGTCCCCCCGCTCGGGCGGGCGGGCCGGCTCGGGGCCCGGGCCGAAGTACCGGCTCGCGGCCGCGGCCGGCGCGGGCACCGCCGCCTCCGCCCGCATCGTCCCCGCGACCTGGAGGGCTGCGGCGGGGTCGACCGTTCCGTGTCCGCGGGCGTCGTCGCGACCGCCGGCCGGGGAGTCGGAGGCGGTGTCCTCCAGCAGCTTCTTGATCTGGGCCGGGGAGAGGTCGGGGTGCGCGGCCTTGACGAGGGCCGCCGCGCCGGAGACGAAGGCCGCGGCGGCGCTGGTGCCCCAGCCCTCGTAGTAGGAGCGGTCGGGGTCGGCGATGACGACGTCGACGCCTGGGGCGCTCACGGTCGCGTACCAGTTGCGGGTGGAGAACTTGGCCTTCCTGCCGCGGCGGTCGACGGCGGTCACGGCGATGACCCCCGGGTAGGCGGCCGGGTAGGAGACGCGGTCGCCGGTCTCGCCGCCGTTGCCCGCGGAGGCGACGACGACCACGCCCTTGGCGAGGGCGTACTGGACGGCCTCGTCCTCGTCCGCCTCGTGGTGGGCGGAGTCGCTGTCGTCGCCGAGGGACAGGTTGATCACGTCGGCGCCGTGGTCCGTCGCCCAGCGGATGCCCTCGGCCAGGGCGCCGCCCTTGCTCTCGCGGGCCTTGGCCCGGCCCGGGTCGCCCTCTTCGAGGATCACCCGCACCGGCAGGATCCGTGCCTGCGGGGCGATGCCGAGCACGCCCTGGCCGCGGCTCGGGCCGTGGCCGTGCCCGGCGATGATGCTCGCCATGGCGGTCCCGTGGCGGGCCCAGGCGCGGTCGCCGGGGCCTGCGCCCGTGCCGATGAGGTCGGTGCCGGCGAGGACCTGCCCGGACAGGTCCGGGTGGGACTCGTCGACGCCGGTGTCGAGGACGGCGACGGTCACGCCGTCACCGCGGGTGGTGCCCCAGGCCTCCTCGGCGCGCAGGGCCAGGAGTCCCCACTGGCGGTCGCGGATGGTGTCGGCGGCGGCCGGGGTGGCGGTGGCCGTGACCGTGGCGGCGAGCAGGGCGGTGGCCGAGAGGACGGCTGCGGAGCGGAAGGTTCGCCGGCCGGTGTGGATGCGGGTGCGGGCTTCGACTCGGGCGGAGGTCATCGTGCGGCCTTCGGAGCGGGTGTGGCTGGTGCGGTGCCTGGGGTCGTCGCCGGGGCCGCGGGTGCGGGTGTGGGTGCGGCGAGGGCCGCGAGGCCGTCCCCGAGGCGGTCGGCGAGACCCTTGGCCTCGTGGCCGAGGCCTGCCCGGGCGGCGGCTTCCGTGGCGTCCTTCTTCACCAGCTCCTCGGCCGGGCGCGGGGCGTCCTGCGGGCGGCCGTCGGCGAAGGCGGAGACGGCGTAGACGACGGCGGGTGCCTCGGTACGCACCGAAGCGGCCCAGGCGGCGCGGCGGTCGTCGGGGAACCCGTAGGCGGGCGGGGCGGTGAGCCGGCCGCCGAGCGAGCGCATGGCGGGCTCGTCGGCGGGGGTGAAGACCATGCCGACGGCGATCAGGGAGCTGCGGGTGGCGTCGGTGTAGGTGGCGCGGAGTACGCGGGTGCAGCCGGTGGGGGCCAGCAGTGCCTGCCAGTCGGCGGCAAGGGCGGCCGGGCAGTCGGCGTCGGGGGCGAGCGCGATGCGGGTCCACGTGCGGTCGGCGCCGCCGGGGCCGGCCGAGGGGCCGGTGAGGACGGGCGGGAACAGGCTGTCCACGGGGGCGGCGCGCCACAGCGAGCCTGCCTTGCGGTAGGCGGCGTCGGCGGGCAGGGCGCGGTTCGCGGCGCGGTGCTCGACCCAGGTGGTGACGGCGGCTCCGCCGACGAGGCCGCCGCCGAGGACGAGGCAGAGCGCGGCCGCCGCGACACGGGCGGGGTGGCGGCGGGGCGGGGCGTGTGCGGGCTGGGGCGGCGGGGACCAGGGGTCGGGCTCACCCGGGATCGTGGTCCGCGGTGTCGTCGTGGTCATCCGGCGGCTCCGCCCCCCGTTCCGTACGGCTGCCTGTCCGTACTCTACGGGGTTCGCGGATGCGGACCGGCCGGGCGGGGGCGCCCGGCCGGCCGGGGTGGGGTGGTGGTGCGCTGCCGGCGCGGGGCGGTGGTGCGCTGCCGGCGCGGGGCGGGGTGGAGTGGGGTGGGACGCGGGGGCGGCGGTGGAGAGCGGGCCGGGGGCAGGGCCGGGGCGGGATGTCGTCCGGGACTGCATGATTTATGGCGCCTGAGGCGGCCATACCCCTACGGGCACCTGCCGCGCCACAAATCACGTTTCACGTCCCGGCCAACACCCCGCCCCGTCCCCACCCCCGTCCAGCAGATCCAGCCTCACCGACCCCCATCCAGCCCCGCCGAGCGGGGGTTGACCCGCACCCGACCCTGCGGCCGGAGGCCGAACCCCATCCAGCCCCGCCGGCGATTGAGGCGCCGGGTTTGGGGCGGAGCCCCTGGGGGTGGCCCGCACCCGACCCTGCGGCCGGGGGCCGACCCCCATCCAGCCCCGCCGGCGATTGAGGCGCGGGGTCCGGGGCGGAGCCCCGGGGGTGGCCCGCAGCCGACTGCTTCGGCTGGGGTCGGGGCGGAGCCCCGGGGGATTGGGGCGGGGGCCTACCCACCGGTACAGACCTCTGGCAAGCTGCCGCCCATGAACTCCGCCGCCGCCGACCGCGCCCGGTACGACCGGGCGACCGCCCACCTGGACGCGCCGCTGGCCATCGTGGATCTCGCGGCCTTCGACGCCAACGCCGACGATCTCGTGCGCCGGGCCGGCGGCAAGCCGGTGCGGGTGGCCAGCAAGTCGGTCCGGTGCCGGGCCCTGCTCGAACGGGTGCTGGCCCGGCCCGGGTTCGCCGGGATCATGTCGTACACGCTCGCCGAGTCGCTCTGGCTGGCGCGCTCCGGGTTCGAGGACGTGCTCCTCGCGTATCCGTCCGCGGACCGGGCCGGTTTCGGCGAGCTGGCGAACGACGCCAAGCTGGCCGCCGCCGTGACCGTGATGGTGGACGATCCCGCGCAGCTGGAGCTGATCGACGGGGCCCGTGACGGCGGTGGCGAGGAGATACGGGTCTGCCTGGAGCTGGACACCTCCCTGCGGTTGCTCGGCGGCCGGATCCGGGTGGGGGCGCGCCGCTCGCCGCTGCGCGAGCCCGCGGAGCTGGCCGCGCTGGCCCGTGCGGTCGCCGCCCGGCCCGGGTTCCGGGTGGTGGGGCTGATGGCGTACGAGGGGCACGTCGCCGGGGTCGGGGACGCGCTGGCGGGGCGCCCGCTGCGGTCCCGGGCCATCCGGCTGATGCAGGGGGCGGCGCGCCGGGAGCTCGCGGCGCGGCGGGCCGAGGTGGTGGCGGCCGTGCGGGCCGTGGTGCCGGATCTGGAGTTCGTCAACGGCGGCGGTACGGGCAGCGTGCAGCAGACCGCGGCCGAGGACGCGGTGACGGAGATCGCCGCCGGGTCGGGTCTGTACGTACCGCGGCTGTTCGACAACTACACCTCGTTCCGCGGGCGTCCGGCGGCGCTGTTCGCGCAGCCCGTGGTGCGCAGGCCCGGGGTGGGTGTGGTGACGGTGCTGGGCGGTGGCTATCCGGCCTCCGGGGCGGCCGGTTCGGACCGGCTGCCGGTCCCGTACCTGCCGCAGGGGCTGGGCTACGACCCGCAGGAGGGGGCGGGCGAGGTGCAGACGCCGCTGCTGGGGAGTCCGGCCGACGACCTGCTGATCGGCGACCGGGTCTGGTTCCGTCACGCGAAGGCGGGCGAGCTGTGCGAGCGGTTCGACACCCTGCACCTCGTGGAGGGGGATCGGGTCGCGGACAGCGTGCCGACCTACCGGGGCGAGGGGCGCACCTTCCTCTGAGGTCCGCGCCGGTGTACCGGGGCGGCCGGGCGTCGTGCGGCGCCCGGCCGGCCGTGGCTACAGCGGGGTGACGTACGCGCCCGCGATGCCGCCGTCGACGAGGAAGTCGGTGGCGTTGACAAAGGACGAGTCGTCGCTGGCGAGGAAGGCCACGGCGGCGGCGATCTCGGTGGGCTCCGCGAAGCGTCCGAGCGGGATGTGGACGAGCCGGCGGGCGGCGCGTTCGGGGTCCTTGGCGAAGAGCTCCTGGAGCAGGGGGGTGTTGACGGGCCCGGGGCACAGGGCGTTGACGCGGATGCCTTCGCGGGCGAACTGGACGCCGAGTTCGCGGGACATGGCGAGGACGCCGCCCTTGGAGGCGGTGTAGGAGATCTGGGATGTGGCGGCGCCCATGACGGCGACGAAGGAAGCGGTGTTGATGATGGAGCCGCGGCCCTGGCGCTGCATGTAGGGCAGGGCGGCCTTGCAGCAGAGGTAGACGGAGGTGAGGTTGACGTCCTGGACGCGGCGCCAGGCGTCGAGCTCGGTGGTGAGGATGGAGTCGTCGTCCGGAGGCGAGATGCCGGCGTTGTTGAAGGCGATGTCGACGGAGCCGTAGGTGTCGAAGGCGGTCTTGAAGAGGGCGTCGACGTCTTCCTTGTCGGTGACGTCGACCTTGACGAAGAGGCCTGCGACCTCTTCGGCGGCGGCCTTGCCGGCGGTTTCGTCGATGTCCGCGCAGACGACGTTGGCGCCTTCGGACGCGAGGCGGCGGGCGGTGGCGAGGCCGATGCCGCTGCCGGCTCCGGTGATGACGGCGGTACGGCCGACGAGGCGGCGGCAGATGATCTCTTCGTTGGACATGGGTTCTCAGGCCTCCGTGCTGATGAAGACGTTCTTGGTCTCGGTGAAAGCGGTGAGGGCGTCGGGTCCGAGCTCGCGGCCAAGTCCGGACTGCTTGTAGCCGCCGAAGGGGGTCCAGTAGCGGACGCTGCTGTGGGAGTTGACGGACAGGTTGCCGGCGGCGACGGCGCGCGAGACGCGCAGCGCGCGGCCGATGTCGCGGGTCCACAGGGAGCCGGAGAGGCCGTATTCGGTGGCGTTGGCCAGGCGTACGGCGTCCTCCTCGTCCTCGAAGGGCAGGACGACGGCGACGGGTCCGAAGATTTCTTCGGCGGCGACGGGCGCGGTGGGGGCGACACCGGTGACGAGGGTCGGCGGGTACCAGAAGCCGGGGCCTTCGGGGGCGGTGCCGCGGACGGTGGTGAGGTCGTCGGTGACGAAGGACCGTACGCGGTCCAGCTGGGTCCGGGAGATCAACGGGCCCACTTGTGTCTTCTCGTCGAGCGGGTCGCCGACGGTGACGGCCGCGATGCCGGGGGCGAGGAGGTCGAGGAAGCGGTCGTAGGCGGAGCGCTGTACGAGGATGCGGGTGCGGGCGCAGCAGTCCTGGCCGGTGTTGTCGAGGAAGGCCATGGGGGCGGCGGCCGCGGCGGCTTCCAGGTCGGCGTCGGCGAAGACGATGTTGGGGCTCTTGCCGCCGAGTTCGAGGGTGACGCGCTTCACCCGGTCGGCGCACTTGGCCATGATCTGCTTGCCGACGCGGGTGGAGCCGGTGAAGACGATCTTCGCGACGCCGGGGTGTTCGACGAGTGCGTCGCCGGCGGTGTCGCCGTGTCCGGGGAGCACCTGGAAGAGGTGCTCGGGGATCCCGGCTTCGAGGGCGAGTTCGGCGAGGCGCAGTGCGGTGAGGGGGGTGGTCTCGGCGGGTTTGAGGATGACGGCGTTGCCGGCGGCGAGGGCCGGGGCGAGGCCCCAGGCGGCGATCGGCATGGGGAAGTTCCAGGGGGCGATCACGCCGATGACGCCGAGGGGTTCGAGGAAGGTGACGTCGATGCCGCCGGCGACGGGGATCTGGCGGCCGTTGAGCCGTTCCACTCCCCCGGCGGCGAAGTCGAGGAGGTCGCGTACGTTGCCGGCTTCCCATCGGGCGTTGCCGATGGTGTGGCCGGCTTCGCGGACCTCCAGCAGGGCCAGTTCCTCGATGTGCCCGTCGACGACCGCGGCGAAGCGGCGCAGCAGGCGGGCGCGGTCGGCGGGGGCGGCCGCCGCCCAGGCGCGCTGGGCCGCGGCGGCCCGGGCGACGGCGGCGTCGACGTCGTCCCGTGTGGCGGCCGGGACGACGGCGACGAGTTCCTCGGTGGCCGGGTTGAGTACGCGTAGAGGGGAAGGGGCCGGCGCATCGGACACGTGGTGCCTCACAGTTTCGGTTCGGTGGCGGGCGGGGCTACAGGCGTTCGAAGGAGCGGCGCAGCTCCCAGTCGGTCACCGCTGAGTCGTAGGCGTCGAGTTCCACGCGGGCCATGTTGCGGTAGTGGGCGACGACCTCGGGGCCGAAGGCGGCCTTGGCGATCTCGCTGTTCTCCCAGAGTTCCGCGGCTTCGCGCAGGGTGGCGGGGACGTGGGCGTAGTCGCCGGTGTAGGCGTTGCCGGTGCAGATCGGCGGCAGTTCCAGGCGGTTCTCGATGCCGTAGATCCCGGCGGCGACCAGGCCGGCGACGGCGAGGTAGGGGTTGACGTCGCCGCCGGGGAGGCGGTTCTCGAAGCGCATGGAGCGGCCGTGGCCGACGACGCGCAGGGCGCAGGTGCGGTTGTCGAGGCCCCAGGCGACCGCGGTCGGCGCGAAGGATCCCGGCCGGAAACGCTTGTAGGAGTTGATGTTCGGGGCGTAGAGAAGGGAGAAGTCGCGCAGCGCGGCGAGCTGGCCGGCCAGGAAGTGGCGCATCACGGGGGACATGCCGTGTTCCCCGTGGCCCTCTCCGGCCATCGCGTTGCGTCCGTCGGCGTCGGTGAGCGAGAGGTGGATGTGACAGGAGTTGCCCTCGCGCTCGTCGTACTTGGCCATGAAGGTGAGCGAGACGCCTTCCTGGGAGGCGATCTCCTTGGCGCCGGTCTTGTAGACGGAGTGCTGGTCGCAGGTGGTGAGCGCCTCGTCGTAGCGGAAGGCGATCTCGTGCTGGCCGAGGTTGCACTCGCCCTTGGCCGACTCGACGGTCAGGCCGGCGGCCTGCATCTCGTTGCGGATCCGGCGCAGCAGGGGTTCGATGCGGCCGGTCCCGAGGACCGAGTAGTCGATGTTGTACTGGTTGGCGGGGGTCAGGCCTCGGTAGCCCGCGTTCCAGGCCTGTTCGTAGGTGTCCTTGAAGACCATGAACTCCAGCTCGGTGCCGACCATCGCGGTGTAGCCGTGCTCGGCGAGGCGGTCGAGCTGGCGGCGCAGGATCTGGCGGGGGGCGGCCACGACGGGCGTGCCGTCGTTCCAGGCCAGGTCGGCGAGGATGAAGGCGCTGCCGGGGTTCCAGGGGATGCGGCGCAGGGTGGCGGGGTCGGGGTGCATGGCGAAGTCGCCGTAGCCCCGCTCCCAGGAGGACATCTCGTAGCCGTCGACGGTGTTCATGTCGGTGTCGACGGCCAGGAGGTAGTTGCAGCCCTCGGTGGCGTGCGCGAGGACCTCGTCCAGGAAGAACTGTGCGGCGAACCGCTTGCCCTGGAGCCGCCCCTGCATGTCGGGGAAGGCCAGGACGACTGTGTCGATCTCACCGCTGGCGACGAGGGCGCGGAGCTCCTCGGGCGCGAGCGGCGGCTTGCGGTCTACCACGGGATTCTCTCCTTCGGTGAGCCGAGGAGGCCTAAGGTATTGAATAGAACCATTGCTTGGGAAGGGGAGGAGCCGAGATGACCGATACGGCGAGCCAGGGCGACGCCGCCCGGCGCCTGGACCCGGTGCTGCGCCAGGTGCGGGCGGGCAACGGTTTCGAGGAGGCGCTGGAGCAGATCCTCCAGGTGGTCCGCCTGGGGCTGGTGCCCGGCGGCGAACGGCTTCCGCCCGAGCGCGAGCTGGCCGAGCGGATGGGCATCAGCCGGGTCACCCTGCGCGAGGTCCTGAAGGTGCTGCAGGACCAGGGCCTGGTGGAGGCGCGCCGCGGCCGGTACGGCGGGACGTTCGTCCTGCCCCGCCCCGACACCCCGGCCGGCGGGGCCGAGGAGGAGCTGCGCAGACGGGTGGCGGGCGTGGACATCGAGGACGTCCTGCGCTTCCGCGAGGTCCTTGAGGTGGGGGCGGCCGGACTGTGCGCCTCCCAGGGGCTGTCCGAGGAGGGCACCGAACGGCTGCTCGCCGCGCTGGGGGCCACCCACGACGCCCCGCTCGCCGACTACCGCCGCCAGGACACCCTCTTCCACCTCACCCTGTGCGAGCTGGCCGGGTCCGCGACCCTGACGGCCCAGTACGCGGCCGTCCGGGCCACCGTCAACGACCTGCTCGACTGCATACCCCTGCTGGTGCGCAACCTGGAGCACTCCCAGCAGCAGCACACCGCGCTGGTGGAGTCGGTGCTCGAAAGGGACGCGGCCGGGGCGCGCGAGACCATGCGCGAGCACTGCTGCGGCACGGCGGCGCTGCTGCGCGGATTCCTCGCCTGAGGCGGGCGGGGACCGCGGGCCGGGAGGTGTCCGAGAGGTTTTCGTAACTTCTGTTTTACGCAGAGGTCTTGCGCGCTCCGCTCCACTAGGACAAAGGTACGCCCCACAACCATTGCCCTCAGGCAGGAGCGCACGATGGCCGACGACATCGAGACACGGCTGACAGCCGGGCCCGCACCCACCACGTCACCCGCCGCCGGCGGCGACGGCCCGGACGACTACCTGGAGCGCCGCACCCTGCGCCGCGGCAGCGCCGGCTGGCTGCTCCTGACCGGGCTCGGGGTCGCCTACGTCGTCTCCGGTGACTTCTCCGGCTGGAACGTCGGCCTCGACAAGGGCGGCTTCGGCGGTCTCGCCATCGCCACCGTCCTCATGGGCACCATGTATGCCTGCCTGGTCTTCTCCCTCGCGGAGCTGTCCACCATCCTGCCCACGGCGGGCGGCGGCTACGGCTTCGCGCGCCGCGCGCTGGGCCCCTGGGGCGGCTTCCTCACCGGCACCGCCATCCTCATCGAGTACATCCTCGCGCCGGCGGCGATCGTCATCTTCATCGGCGACTACGTGGAGTCCCTCGGCCTCTTCGGCCTGACCTCCAGCTGGCCCGTCTACCTCGGCTGCTTCGTCGTCTTCATCGGCGTCCACCTCTGGGGCGTCGGGGAGGCGCTCCGCTTCAGCCTCGTCGTCACCGCCGTCGCCGTCGCCGCGCTGCTGATCTTCGCCGTGGGCGCCTTCACCGAGTTCAGCGCCGACGGCCTGAACGACATCCCCGTCGACCCGGACGCCTTCGGCTCGAACTCCTGGCTGCCGCTGGGTGTGCTCGGCATCTGGGCCGCGTTCCCCTTCGGCATGTGGTTCTTCCTCGGCGTGGAAGGCGTACCGCTGGCGGCCGAGGAGGCCAAGGACCCGGTCCGCTCCATGCCGAAGGCGCTGGCCATCGCCATGGGCATCCTCACCCTGCTCGCCCTGATCACCTTCTTCGCCGCGACCGGCGCGCAGGGCGCCGACGCCGTCAAGTCGGCCGGCAACCCCCTCGTCGTCGCCCTGGAGGGGGACGGCGGCCCGACCGCCCTGAGCCGGTTCGTGAACTACGCGGGCCTCGCGGGCCTCGTCGCCTCCTTCTTCTCCCTCATCTACGCCGGCTCCCGCCAGCTCTTCGCCCTCTCGCGCGCCGGCTACCTGCCCCGCTTCCTCTCGCTCACCTCGAAGCGCAAGGCCCCCTACCTGGGCCTGATCATCCCCGGCGCGATCGGTTTCGCCCTGGCCGCCGCCACCGGCAACGGCGCCCGCATGCTCAACATCGCCGTCTTCGGCGCCACCATCTCCTACGCCCTGATGGCCCTCTCCCACATCGTGCTGCGCCGCCGGGAGCCGCGGCTGGAGCGCCCCTACCGCACCCCGGGCGGAATCCTGACCTCGTCGGTGGCCTTCGTACTCGCCCTGTCGGCCCTGGTCGCCACCTTCCTGGTGGACAAGGACGCGGCGTTCATCGCCCTGGCCGTGTACGCCGTCGCGCTGGCCTACTTCGCGGTCCACAGCCGGCACCACCTGGTGGCGTCGGCCCCCGAGGAGGAGTTCGCGGCCCTCGCGGAAGCCGAGGCGGAACTGGCCCGCGACTGAAACCCTGTCACCGTCCGCCCCGCCCCCTTTCCGGAGGTATCGAACGTGCCCAGGCCGCTCATCGGCATCACCACCTACGTCGAGGAATCCACCCGCTACGGCGTGTGGGACGTCCCGGCGTCCCTCGTACCGACCGGGTACCACGAACTCGTCCAGGCGGCGGGCGGCGCGGCCGTGCTGCTGCCGCCCGACGAGCCCGGATCGGCGGCGGAGGTGCTGAGCCGGGTGGACGGCCTGGTCGTCGCGGGCGGCCCCGACGTGGACCCGGTCCACTACGGAGCCGCGCGCGACCCCCGTACGGGCGCCCCCGCGGCGGTCCGCGACCGGTGGGAGCTGGCCCTGATCAACGCCGCCCTGGAGGCGGACGTGCCCGTCCTCGGCATCTGCCGCGGGATGCAGGCGCTGAACGTGGCCCTCGGCGGCACCCTGATCCAGCACATCGACGGGCACGTCGACACCCCGGGCGTCATGTCCTGGCACCCGGTCCGCCCGGTCCCGGGCACCCGTTACGCGGACCTCGTCCCCGACGAGGCGCAGGTCCCGACCTACCACCACCAGGCGGTCGAGCGCCTGGGCCGCGGCCTGGTCGCCTCGGCGCACGCGCTCGACGGCACGGTGGAGGCCATCGAACTGCCCGACCCGGCGCGCTGGGTGCTGGGCGTGCAGTGGCACCCGGAGCGGGACGACGACACCCGGGTGATGGCGTCCCTGATCACGGCCGCCGCCGTCCGCGGCGCGGTCCCGGTGGCCTGACAGACCGCCGGCCGCGGGCCCCGGCGCCTTCCCCAGCGCCGGGTCCCGCGGCCGGCCCGTACCCGGGCCGGCGGGCGCAGCCGTCACGAATGGCCCTCCGCCCGTCGGGCGGGCACGCTGGATGGGTGAGCACCGACAGACACCAGGCGTCGAAAGGGCCGGTGGCCGGGTTCCTGGACAACCCGGTCGTGGGCATGGCTCCGTGGATCGTCTTCTCGCTGCTGGTCGGCCCCGGACGGTTCGAACTGGCCGTCGGACTCGCCCTGGCAGCGGCGGTCACCCTCATCGCCGTCGGCCACCTCGTCCACCGCGGCAGCTCCTGGAAGCTGCTGGAGCTGGCCGACGTGGTCTTCTTCGCGTCGATGGCCGTCATCGGAGCCCTGGCCGACGAGGGAACCCTGCGCTGGCTGGAGACGTACGCGGGCGAGGTGGCCAACATCGCGCTGACGGTGATCGCCTTCGGCTCCATGGCCGTGGGAATGCCGTTCACCATCCAGTACGCCCGCGAGCAGGTCGACCCGTCCCTCTGGCACACCCGCGGCTTCCTGCGCACCAACTACATGATCACGGGGGCATGGGGCATCGCCTTCCTGATCGCGGCCGCGGCCGGAGCGTACGGGGACCTGGTCCTGCACAACCCGGACAACATCTGGACCGGCTGGATCATCCAGATCCTGGCGATCGTCGCCGCGGTGAAGTTCACCGTCTGGTACCCGGACGTCGCCCGCGCCCGGGGTGTCCGCGAAGCCGCCGGCCTGCCGCCCGAGCCCACCGAGTGGGCGGGCTTCCTGGTACCGCTGGCGGGCCTGCTCGTACCGATCGGCATCGCCGTGCTGATCTTCGACAACATGTGGTGGCTGGGAGCCGCCCTGATCGTCGCGGGCACGCTCCTGACGAAAACCCTCCAGGCCCGGTCCCGTACCCCGCAGACCTGAGCCCTCAGGGCGTGCCCCGGGTCAGGGACAGCAGGTCCCGGGCCGGGCCCGCCGGGCGGGCACCCGCCGGCCAGACGGCCCTCAGAGCCCGCCCGAGCCCGGCGCCCGACACCGGCACCTCCACCAGCCGGCGCGCGGCCAGCTCGTCCACGACTGCCAGCTCCGACAGCACGCACGGCCCCGCGCCGCCCAGCGCCGCCGCCTTCACCGCCGTCGTCGACGCCAGCTCCAGCAGCGGTGCGGCCAGCCCGCCGTGCCCGGCCAGCGCGGCGTCCAGCACCTGCCGGGTACCCGACCCCCGCTCACGCAGGATCAGCGGGGTCGCCGCCAGTTCGGCCGCCTCCACACCCCGCGTCCGCCGGGCCCACGGATGGACCGGCGCCACCGCCACGACCAGGCGGTCCTGCGCGATCACCGCCGAGTCCAGCCCCTCGGGCACCGTCAGCCCCTCCACGAAGCCCAGGTCGGCCTCATGCGTGAGCACCCGCTGCACGACCACCGCGGAGTTGCCCGCGTGCAGCGACACCGCCGTGTCCGGCCGCTGCCCGCGCAGCGCGATCAGCCACCCCGGCAGCAGGTACTCGGCGATGGTCATGCTGGCCGCCACCCGCAGCCGCGAGTCCCGCCGCCCCCGCAGCGCCTGCGCACCCGCGTCGAAGGCCTCCGCCGCCTCCACCACCCGCCGGGCCCAGTCGGTGACCAGCGCGCCCTCGGCCGTCAGCGTCGACCCCCGCGGAGAACGGTCCACCAGGGCCACCCCCAGCCGGCTCTCCATCGCCCGGATCCGGCTGCTCGCCGCGGGCTGGGTGATGCCCAGCCGCCGGGCCGCCCCGCTCAGGCTCCCGACACGGGCCACCGCCAGCAGCAGCTCCAGCGCTCCCAGGTCCGGTACGCGGTGCGCCAGCGGAACCCACTCCTCATCACCCATAACATCAGTTTATGTCCCTATAGAAAGCCGATCTCTGCCGTACGCCCCGCCCCGGCAGGACGCTGGACCCATGGCCACCACCGTCGTGCGACCCCGCACCCTCACCGAACCCGCGCCCACCGCCCACAAGGCACCGGCGCTGCGACACCTCGGCCCGAACTGGTACGCCTGCGTCATGGGCACCGCGATCGTCGCCAACGCCGGCGCGACCCTCCCCTACCAGCTCCCCGGCCAGCGCGTGGCCTGCCAGCTCGTCTGGGCGCTGTCCGCCGCCGCCCTCGCCGTCCTGCTCACGGCCCGCGCCGGACACTGGCTCCACCACCGCGACCAGGCCCGCGCCCACCTCCTCGACCCCGCCGTCGCCCCCTTCTACGGCTGCCTGTCGATGGCGCTGCTGGCCGTCGGCGGCGGCACCCTCGTCGTCGGCAGCGACCTCATCGGCACCGGCGCGGCCGTCGCCGCCGGCGCCGTGCTCTTCACCGCGGGCACCGCGATCGGCCTGGTCGGAGCCGTGGCCGTGCCCTATCTGATGGTGGTACGCCACAAGGTCGAGCCGAGGCAGGCCACCCCCGTCTGGCTGCTCCCCGTGGTCGCGCCCATGGTCTCCGCCGCCGTCGGCCCGCTGCTGATACCCCACCTGCCCCCCGGCCAGCCCCGCGAGGCCCTGCTGCTCGCCTGCTACGCCATGTTCGGCATCAGCCTGCTCGCCACGCTGCTGATGCTGCCCCTGATCTTCGGCCGGCTGATCGTGGGCGGCCCCCTGCCCCTGGCCCTCACCCCGACCCTGTTCCTGGTCCTCGGCCCTCTCGGCCAGTCCACCACCGCCGTGAACCTGCTCGCCGACATGGCCCCGCAGGCCGTCGGCGCCCCCTACGCCGGCGCGCTCGGCGCCTTCGCGTTCGTCTACGGGGTGCCCGTGACGGGCTTCGCCCTGCTGTGGCTGGCCCTCGCCGTGTGCCTGCTGGTCCGGGCGGCCCGGGCCGGCATGGGCTTCGCGATGACCTGGTGGGCGCTGACCTTCCCCGTCGGGACCTGCGTCACCGGCGCCGCCGGCCTGGCCCGCCACACCGGCCTCACGGCCCTCGCCTGGCTCGCGGCGGCCCTCTTCCTGGCCCTGCTGGCCGCCTGGCTCCTCGCCACCGCCCACACCCTCCGCGGCCTCCTGACGGGCCGCCTCCTCTCATAGCCCTTCCGCTCCCGCGGGGGGTGGCGGTCTCGGGCGTCGGCCCGGGCCGGTGTGCCGGGGCCCCTTCGCTCCCGCGGGGGTGGCGGTTTCGGGGTGGCCCCCGGGCCGGTGGTGCTGGGGCTCTGCCCTTCCGCTCCCGCGGGGGTGGCGGATGCGGGGTAGCCCCCGGGCCGGTGTGCTGGGGCTCCGCCCCAGACCCCGCGCCTCAAGCGCCGGCGGGGCTGGTGTGGTGCGGGCGGTCGCGGGGCCGGGCCCTTCCGCTCCCGCGGGGGTGGCGGTTTGGGGGTGGCCCCCGGGCCGGTGTGCTGGGGCTCTGCCCCAGGCCCCGCGCCGTTCCGCTCCCGCGGGGGTGGCGGTTTCGGGCGTCGGCCCGGGTCAGTGTGCTGGGGCTCTGCCCCAGGCCCCGCGCCCTTCCGCTCCCGCGGGGGTGGCGGGTTTGGGGGTGGCCCCCGGGCCGGTGGTGCTGGGGCGCTGCCCCAGGCCCCGCGCCTCAAGCGCCGGCGGGGCTGGGATGGTGCGGGCGGTCGCGGGGCCGGGCAGGGGTGTCTCCTCGGCTCGGCGAGCGCGAGCGATCACCACGGTGCCCGGCGGTGACGCCTCGTCCTGCGGGGACACCCCTGCCCGTCCCCGCTCCAACCGCGACGAGGAGGTTTCAGAAGGCGCCTTGGGCGGCTGCCGGGTACAGGCGAATGCACTGCCGTGGGGTGGGGACACGGCGGAGTGTCCCCGCAGGACGAGCGCGCACCACCGACCCACCTCCGCAATCCTGGGCACCGCGCGAGCCGAGGAGACATTCCGGCGGGGCACCACCCCACACCACCCAAGCCCCGCCGGCGATTGAGGCGCGGGGCCTGGGGCAGAGCC
Source organism: Streptomyces sp. TN58 (assembly GCF_001941845.1). NCBI lineage: Bacteria > Bacillati > Actinomycetota > Actinomycetes > Kitasatosporales > Streptomycetaceae > Streptomyces > Streptomyces sp. TN58. Next base: position 1,514,688 of record NZ_CP018870.1, read on the forward strand.
CCAGCACACCGGCCCGCACACACCACCCCGCGGGAGCGGAACGGCGGGGTCTGGGGCGGAGCCCCAGCAGGGAACCGCTCAGATCGCCGCGCGCACCGCCTCCGCCAACACCCCCGCCGCCCGCGCCAGCGAAGGCCCGTACCAGGTCAGATGCCGTCCGCTGACCAACGCCGCCGGCAAGCCGGGAAAGGCCTCCGGTCCGTCGCCCGCCGCGAAGGCGTACGGCTCGTCGGGCAGCACCACCAGATCGCACTCCGCCGCCGCCAGTTCCTCCACCGGGATCCTCGGATACCGCTCCGCGTGCCCGGCGTAGACGTTCCGTACGCCGAGCCGGCCCAGCAGGTCACCCGCGAAGGTGTCCCGGCCCAGCACCATCCACGGCCGCCGCCACACCGGTACGAAGGCCGACAGCTCGCCCACCCGTTCCACGCCGGCCCATGCGGCCTCCGCGTCCGCCAGCCATGCCGGCCTTGCCAGCCCCAGCGCCCCCACCAGTACCCGGTCCAGTTCCCGCAGCGCCTGCGGAAGGTCGCGGACCTCGGTGACGAGTACCTCCAGGCCCGCCGCGCGCAGCGCGGCCAGGTCCGGTGCCCGGTTCTCCTCCTCGTTGGCGATCACCAGATCCGGGCGGAGTGCCGCGATCCTGCGCACGTCGGGGTTCTTCGTCCCGCCGATCCGCTCCGCACCCCCGAGATCCGCGGGGTGCGTGCACCAGTCGGTGGCCCCGACCAGGAGCCCCGGCGCACTCACGGCCACCGCCTCGGTCAGGGACGGCACCAGGGACACGACCCGCCGGCGCACCGTGTCAGCGCCCCGGCGACGGCGGCTCGGACGTCGCGTGGATGTGGTCGCCGACGGCGACCACCAGGATCCGGGTGTCCTCGGTGACGGCCCGCCAGCGGTGGCGTACGCCGCCGGACAGGAACAGCGCGTCCCCGCTCTCCAGCCGGTACGCCCGACCTTCGGCCTCGACCTGGCAGGCGCCTCCGATCACGTACATCAGCTCGTCGTTGCGGTGCTGGTACTCGCGTCCGGCGTCCTGGTCACCGGTGAACTCCAGTGCGTGCAGCTGGTGGTGCCCGCGCACGAGGGGCCGTACGCCCGGTACCGGGGTCAGCGCGGGCTCGTCGCCGGCCCGTACGAGGTCCACCGTGCGCGCGGTGTCGGAGGCGGCCAGGAGCTCGACGGCCGTGGTCTCCAGGGCGTCCGCGACCCGCTCCAGGGACCGCATGCTGGGCCGGGCCCGCTCGTTCTCTATCTGGCTCAGGAAGGGCACCGACAGACCGCTTCGCGCCGACACGGCGGCCAGCGTCAGGTGGAGTGCGCGGCGGCGCTTGCGCACGGCCACGCCCACCCGCAGCGGTTCCTTGCCGTCCTTGTCCTTGCTCTTGTCGTCCACGTCGTTCATGTCGGGGCTGCCCTCCCCATGTCCGTCGCACATCGGTGTGCTGTAAGCACCTTACGCAGCAACCGCCTCCGGTTTCGCCCGCACCGACCTTCCCGTGCCCGTCCGCTCACGGTCAGTGGCGCCGAGGGGGCGTTCGGGCGCGCGCCGGGGCGCTCCGGCGACGGCGAACGCCCCCGGGGGCGTTGCGGCATCATCGTCTGCGTGACGACACGACGCCTGATGCTCCTGGACACCGCCTCCCTCTACTTCCGCGCCTACTTCGGCGTGCCGGACTCCGTGAGGGCTCCCGACGGCACCCCGGTCAACGCCGTGCGCGGGCTCCTCGACTTCATCGGCCGGCTCGTCCAGGACCACCGGCCGGACGACCTGGTGGCGTGCATGGACGCCGACTGGCGGCCGCACTGGCGGGTGGAGCTGATTCCCTCGTACAAGGCCCACCGGGTCGCGGCGGAGACCGAGACGGGTCCCGACGTGGAGGAGACCCCCGACACGCTGGCACCGCAGGTGCCGATCATCGAGGCGGCGCTGGACGCGTTCGGCATCGCCCGGGTCGGTGTCGCCGGCTACGAGGCGGACGACGTGATCGGGACGCTCACCGCCCGTGCGACGGGGCCGGTCGACATCGTCACCGGCGACCGGGACCTGTACCAGCTCGTGGACGACGCCCGGCAGCGGCGGGTGCTGTACCCCCTCAAGGGGGTGGGCACGCTCCAGGTGACGGACGAGGCGTGGCTGCGGGAGAAGTACGGGGTGGACGGCCCGGGTTACGCGGATCTCGCCCTGCTGCGCGGCGACCCGAGCGACGGTCTGCCGGGCGTTCCCGGTATCGGTGAGAAGACGGCGGCGAAGCTGCTCGACGCCTATGGCGACCTGGCCGGGATCATCGCGGCGGTCGGTGACCCGAAGTCGAAGCTGACGCCCACCCAGCGCAGGCGGCTGGACGAGTCGCGGCCGTATCTGGCGGTGGCTCCGAAGGTGGTCAAGGTGGCTTCCGACGTGCCGCTTCCCGAGTTCGACGCGGCCCTTCCGGCGGTCCCGGCGCAGCCCGAACTGGTCGACGCGCTAGCCCATCGGTGGGGATTGGGCGGAGCCGTGTCCCGGCTGAGCAGCGTCCTGCGCTCCTGAGGTGTTAACTTAGGTAAGGCTAAGTTTCATGGGAGTCAGGGGATACCGTGGCAGAAGGACGCGGCCGCACTGTCGGCACCGCCGTTGTCGTACGCACCGAGCGGCTCTCGCCGCACATGGTGCGGCTCGTGCTGGGTGGTGAGGGCCTGGCGGACTTCGGCACGGGCGAGTACACCGACCATTACGTGAAACTCCTCTTCGCTCCCGAGGGTGTCACCTACCCGGCTCCGTGGGATCTGGAACGCATCCGCGGCGACTTTCCTCGGGCGCAGTGGCCGCGCCAGCGCGCCTACACCGTGCGCAACTGGGACGCGCTGCACCGGGAGCTGACCCTCGACTTCGTCATCCACGGCGACGAGGGCCTGGCCGGCCCGTGGGCGGCCCGGGCCCAGCCGGGCGAGCTCGTACGGTTCCTGGGCCCGGGCGGCGCCTACGCCCCGGACCCGGCCGCGGGCTGGCACCTGCTGGTGGGTGACGAGAGCGCGCTGCCGGCGATCGCCGCGGCGATGGAGCGGATGCCGTCGGGCGCGCGGGTCCACGCCATCGTGGAGGTCGAGGGCCCGGCCGACGAGCTGAAGGTCGCCACCCCGGACGGCGTCGTACCGGTCTGGCTGCACCGCGGCGACCGCCCGGTGGGCGAGGCCCTGGTGGAGGCGGTCCAGGCCCTTCAGTTCCCCTCCACGGACGTCCACGCCTTCGTCCACGGCGAGGCCGGCTTCGTCAAGGACCTGCGCCGCCACCTCCGCCTGGAGCGCGGCATCGCCCGCGAACGCCTGTCGATCTCGGGCTACTGGCGGCTGGGCGAGACGGACGAGGGCTGGCGTGCGATCAAGCGCGACTGGAACGCGACGGTGGAAGCCGAGCAGGAGCACCGCGCCGCCGCCTGACCCGCCCCTCACCCAGCCCCGCCGGCGTTTGGGGCGCGGGGGTCCGGGGCCAGCACCCCCGCAACGGCGCCGCACCGCGAACAGCACAGCCCCGTTGGCGCTTCCGGAGCCTGGGGGCAGACCCCGCCCAACCCAGCCCCGCCGGCGGCCGGCGGCGCCGCGCCGCGCGCCGTCGGGCGTGCGGCGGGACAATGTCCCCATGCGTACGCTTCGCGCCCTCGGTGCGGCCGGGGCCGCCGCCCTCCTCACCGCCACGGCGGCGACGGCGGCCTCGACCGCACCGAGCCCGCCCCCCGCTCCGCGCCCCCAACTGACGGACGCCGCCGTCGACAAGGCCGTCGCAGGCCTCGACGGCTCCGTCGCGGAAAAGATGCGCCGCACCGGCGTCCCCGGCGTCGCGGTCGCCGTGGTCCACGACGGCAAGGTGGTCTACCTCAAGGGTTTCGGCCTGCGCCGCACCGACGAGGGCGCCAAGGTCGACCCCGACACCGTCTTCCAGCTGGCGTCCGTCTCCAAGCCCGTGTCCTCCACTGTCGTCGCCGGCGCCCTGGCCGATCCCGGCGCCTGGGACGAGCCCCTCGCCGGCTCCCTCCCCGGATTCGCCCTCAAGGACCCCTGGGTCACCTCCCACGTCACCCCCGCCGACCTGTTCTCGCACCGCAGCGGCCTCCCCGACCACGCCGGGGACCTCCTGGAGGATCTCGGCTACGACCGGGCGTACATCCTCGGCCACCTGCGCGAGGAACCGTTGAGCCCCTTCCGTGCGAGCTACGCCTACACCAACTTCGGACTCACCGCCGCCGCCGAGGCCGTGGCCCGCGACCAGGACGTGAGCTGGCAGAAGCTCAGCGAGGACACGCTCTTCAAGCCCGCCGGGATGACCCGTACCAGCACCGAGTTCGACGCCTACGCCAAAGCCCCGGACCGGGCGTGGGGCCACGTCCGCAATCCGGACGGCACCTGGAGCCCCCGCTACGTCCGCGACGCCGATGCCCAGACCCCGGCGGGCGGGACCAGTTCCACCGCCCGTGACATGTCCCGCTGGCTGCGGCTCCACCTGGACACCGGCAGCCTCGACGGAAAACGGATCATCCCGGCCGACGCCCTCGCCCGCACCTACCAGCCCGAGGTCGTGTCCCAGGCCGTGACCGGCCGCGGCACCCCGCAGTTCTACGGGCTCGGCTGGAACGTCTCCTACGACGACGCGGGCCGGCTGCGCCTGAGCCACTCCGGGGGCTTCGCCCTCGGTGTGAACTCCAACGTCACGATGCTCCCGCTGGAGCGGCTCGGCATCGTCGTCCTGACCAACGGCGCCCCGGTCGGCCTGGCCGACTCCGTCGCCCTGGACTTCTTCGACACCGCCCAGTACGGCAAGCCCACCACCGACTGGTTGCCGCTGGTCGCCGCCAGCTACGAACAGACCTTCGCGGTGGGCCGGTCCGAGACCGACTACGCCCACCCGCCCGCCGGTGCGAAGCCGGCCCGCGACAGCGCCGCGTACACCGGCACCTACGACAACCCGTACTACGGCAGGGCCACCGTCACCGCCGGCGACGACGGCGCGCTCACCCTCTCCCTCGGCCCGAAGCCGCTGCGCTTCCCGCTGGCCCACTACGACGGCGACACCTTCAGCTTCGAGACCACCGGTGAGAACGCCGTCGGCCGCACCGGCGTGTTCTTCTCGGACGGCACGCTCCGCGTGGAGTACCTCGACCAGAACCACCTGGGCACCTTCACCCGGCGGTAGCGGCATAGCCTGACCCCCGATGAGACGCAGATCCCCGGTTCCCCCCTCGCCCCTCCCCCAGCGGGCCGGCATCGACCCGGTCCGGCTCCGGCTGCCCGCCGACCCGGACGGGGCGTGGCCGGACCTCGGCAGCTACCTCGCCGCCCGCTACGCCGGCACCCGCGGCGAGGAGTCCATGGCACGCCTGCTGGCCGCGGGCCGGGTCCTCGGCCCCGGCGGGCGGGTGCTGCACGCGCGGGACCCGTACGAGCCCGGCGCCTACCTGTGGTTCCACCGGGACACGGACCCCGAACCGCGGGTGCCGTTCGCGGTCCGCGTCGTCCACCGCGACGCGCACCTCCTCGTCGTGGACAAGCCGCACTTCCTGGCGACCACCCCGCGCGGCAGCCACATCACGGAGACCGCACTGGCCCGGCTGCGCGCGGAGCTGGACCTGCCCGGGCTCAGCCCGGCGCACCGCCTGGACCGGCTCACCGCCGGCCTGGTGATGTTCAGCGTCCGCCCCGAGGACCGCGGCGCCTACCAGCTCCTCTTCCAGCGGCGCGAGGTGCACAAGGAGTACGAGGCGCTCGCCGCCCACGACCCGGCGCTGACCTTCCCGCGCACGGTCCGCAGCCGGATCGAGAAGGTCCGCGGGGTGATCGCCGCGACCGAGGTCACCGGCCCGCCCAACGCCGAGAGCCTGATCGAGGTCGTCGGCGTACGCGGCGGCCTGGGCCGCTACCGGCTGACCCCGCACACCGGCCGCACCCACCAGCTCAGGGTGCACATGAACGCCCTGGGCCTGCCCATCCTGGGCGACCCGGTCTACCCGGAGGTCACCGACCCGGCACCGGACGACTACCGGCGGCCGCTGCAACTCCTCGCCCGCGTACTGGCGTTCACCGACCCGGTCACCGGCACCGCCCACCGCTTCGAGAGCACCCGCACCCTCCAGGCCTGGCACGACCGCCCCGCCTGGGAGACCGGCGCCCCGGCGGACGGCCCGCCCATCCCAGGCCCGTGACGCGATACGGCCGCCGTGCGGAGGAGTCTGCGCACGGCGGCCGATCACTTCCGCGTGTGCCGGCTCTACCCGACGGAGCTGTAGGCCACCACGCCCCGGAGCAGCGCGTCCACGGCCTTTCGGGCGTTCTTCGCCACGGTGCTGCCGCTGTCGCCGGCGACGGAGGGGGCCGCCGCCGCGATCTGGCCGAGTACGTCGATGACCTGCTTGCACCAGCGCACGAAGTCACCGGCCGGCATCTCCGCCTCGCGCAACACCTCGTCGAGGCTCTTGTCGGAGGCCCACTGGTACACCGCCCACGCGAAGCCGAGGTCCGGCTCGCGCTGCCCCACGCCCTCCGCCTGGTTGATGCGGTGCTCCTCCTCCAGCGCGTCGAGCCGGCCCCAGATACGGACCATCTCGCCGAGCGCGGCCTTCGCCGCACCGCCCGGGACCTTCGGCGCGACCGCGTCGTCGGACTGGCGGGCCTCGAAGACCAACGCCGAAACGCAGGCGGCGAGTTCGGCCGGGCTCAGGCCCTCCCAGATCCTCTCGCGCAGGCATTCGGACGCCAGCAGGTCGAGCTCCCCGTACAGCCGGGCGAGCCGCTTGCCGTGCACGGTGACCTCGTCCTCGCGCAGGTAGTCCAGCTCGGTCAGCAGGGCGTGGATCCGGTCGAAGGTGCGGGCGATGGTGTTCGTCCGGCCCTCGATCCGCCGCTCCAGCGCCTGCGTGTCCCGCCGGAGCCGGTGGTAGCGCTCCGCCCAGCGGGCGTGGTCCTCACGCTCGTCGCAGCCGTGGCAGGGGTGCGCCCGCAGCGCGGCGCGCAGCCTGGCGATCTCGCGGTCGTCGGCGGCCGCCGCCCGGCCGCGGGAGCGCCGCTCCGGCGTGATGTGCCCGGCCTTGCTCCGCAGCTGCGACGCCAGGTCCCGGCGGGACTGCGGCGAGCGGGCGTTGAAGGACTTGGGGATCCGCATCCGGTCCAGTGCCTCCACCGGGACCGGGAAGTCGATCGCGGCGAGCCGCTTGACCTGCCGCTCGGCGGTGAGCACCAGGGGCCGCGGGCCCTCCGCGTACTCGTACCCGCGGTGCCCGTGGACCCGTCCGGCCGGCACGCCCGGGTCCAGGACCAGCGCGAGCCCGGCGAACTTGCCCGTCGGCACGTGGATGATGTCGCCCGGCTTCAGCTTCTCCAGGGAGCTTGCGGCCTGCACCCGCCGCTGGGCGGCGCCCTGCTTGGCCAGTTCCGTCTCACGGTCCTTGAGGTCGCGGCGCAGCTGCGCGTACTCCTCGAAGTCCCCCAGGTGGCAGGTCATGCCCTCCCGGTAGCCTTCCAGGCCCTCCTCGTTGCGCTGCACCTGCCGGGAGATCCCGACGACCGAGCGGTCGGCCTGGAACTGCGCGAAGGAGGTCTCCAGCAGCTCGCGCGAGCGGTGCCGGCCGAACTGGCTGACCAGGTTGACGGCCATGTTGTAAGAGGGCTTGAAGCTGGAGCGCAGCGGATAGGTCCGGGTGCCCGCGAGTCCGGCGAGGCCGGCCGGGTCCATGCCGCGCTGCCAGAGCACGACGGCGTGGCCCTCGACGTCGATGCCGCGCCGTCCGGCCCGGCCGGTCAGCTGGGTGTACTCGCCGGGGGTGATGTCGGCGTGCTGCTCGCCGTTCCACTTGACCAGCTTCTCCAGGATCACCGTGCGCGCCGGCATGTTGATGCCCAGCGCCAGGGTCTCCGTGGCGAACACGGCCTTGACCAGGCCGCGGACGAACAGCTCCTCGACGACCTCCTTGAAGGTCGGCAGCATGCCCGCGTGGTGCGCGGCGATGCCCCGCTCCAGGCCTTCGAGCCACTCGTAGTAGCCCAGGACGTGCAGGTCCTCGGCGGGGATGGAGGCGGTGCGCGCCTCGACGAGCTCACGGACCTTCAGGCGCGCGGACTCGTCGTTCAGGCGCAGGCCTGCGTACAGGCACTGCTGGACGGCGGCCTCGCAGCCGGCCCGGCTGAAGATGAAGTTGATGGCGGGCAGCAGCCCGTCGTTGTCGAGGCGGGCGATGACCTCGGGGCGGGACGGGGTCCAGATCCGGCCGCGGGAGCGCCGCTCGCGCTCGCGGTCGGCCTCGCGGACCATCTTGCCGCGCCGCCGGTCCTTCGGGCTGTAGGTGCGGGTGTTCTCCTCGCGCGCCATGCGCAGCAGGTCGGGGTTGACCTCGCGGCGCGCGGAGCCGCGGCCGCCGTGGTCGGACTCCTCCTCGAAGAGGTCGTAGATCCGGCGGCCGGCCATGACGTGCTGCCACAGCGGTACGGGCCGCTCCTCGGAGACGATCACCTCGGTGTCCCCGCGCACGGTGTCCAGCCAGTCGCCGAACTCCTCGGCGTTGGACACGGTGGCCGACAGGGACACCAGGGTCACCGACTCGGGGAGGTGGATGATCACTTCCTCCCAGACGGCTCCGCGGAACCGGTCGGAGAGGTAGTGGACCTCGTCCATCACGACGTAGCCCAGGCCGAGCAGCGACTGGGAGCCCGCGTAGAGCATGTTGCGGAGCACCTCGGTGGTCATCACGACCACCGGCGCCTCGGAGTTGACGCTGTTGTCGCCCGTCAGCAGGCCGACCTTGTCGGCGCCGTACCGCTTGACGAGGTCGGCGTACTTCTGGTTCGAGAGCGCCTTGATGGGCGTCGTGTAAAAGCACTTGCGGCCCTGCGCGAGCGCCAGGTGCACGGCGAACTCGCCGACAATGGTCTTGCCCGAGCCAGTCGGGGCGGCGACGAGGACGCCCTTGCCTGCCTCCAGCGCCTTGCAGGCCTCCACCTGGTACGGATCCAGGTCGAAGTCGTACATCTCGCGGAAGGGGGCCAGGGCGGTGGCCTCTTCGGCGGCGCGGATCCGGGCAGCGGCGTACCGCTCGGCGGGTGAGAGTTCTTCGGTCATCTTGCTGTCGAGCCTACCCGTCGGCTCTGACAACAGTCCCGATCATTTATGTGAGGAGCCGGATCGCCCCGGGCACACATTCGGCGGTCACGGGGAGGGCGCCGAGCGGCTCTCCGTCGGCGTACGCGGTCAGGCCGGGCGCCTCCAGGGTGACCTTCCGGGCCCGGTGCACGCTCACCTTCGGGTGGGAGACGTGGCCGCCCCGGTAGACCTGCGGGAACACCTTCAGCAGGGTGGCCCGGCCGCAGTCGCCGACGACCGTGACGTCGAAGAGGCCGTCGTCGGGGACGGCGCCCGGGCAGATGCGCATGCCGCCGCCGTAGGAGGAGCCGTTGCCGACGGCCACCAGCGTGGCCTCGGTGTCGATCACGGGGCCGTCGTCGAGGGTGATGCGGTACGGGAACGGCCGGAAGGCGGCCAGTTCCGCGATCATCGCGAGGTCGTACTTGAAGCGGCCCGCCGGCAGCCGCATCCGGTTGCCGCGGTCGTTGACCTTCGAGTCGAAGCCGGAGCACAGCACGGTCCCGTACCAGGTGCCGGCCGCGCGCCCGAGGTCGATCTCCCGGATCCGGCCCTCCTTGAGCGCCTCGGCGGCCGTCCGCCCCGCCCGTGCGGGATCCCGTACGGGCAGTCCGACGGCCCGCGCGAAGTCGTTGCCGGTGCCCACGGCGACCACGCCGAGCGGTACGCCGGTGCCCGCGAGCGCCTGGAGGGCCAGCGAGACCATGCCGTCGCCGCCGACCGCGACGACGGCGCCGGCGCCCTCGCGGACGGCGGCCGTCAGCCGGGCCAGCGCGTCGGGGGCGTCGGAGCCCACCAGGGTCCGCACGGAGAATCCGGCTTCCCGCAGAGCGGAAGCGGCCGGCTGCGCGGCGTGCGCGCCCCGGCCGCGGCCCGCGGTGGGATTGACGAAAAGGGTGACCTCGTAGCTCACCCCCGGGAATGTACCGGAGCCCCCGCCCGGGCCTCCGGCGCCCCGGGGGCCTCCCGGCGGCGGCCGGGGGCGTACCTGTCAGGTCGCGTCGTCGTACCCGTTGATCCGCTGCCGTCCGCCGTCGTCCTGGCCGGGCAGCGCGGCGGGTGCCTGGGCGGCTTCCACCCGGCCGATCGGCTCGGGGGTGAGGTCGAGCCGGGAGGCCTCGTCGTCGTCCAGCCCCGCGTCGGGGTCGTTGCGGCGACGGCGGCGGTCGTTGAGGAGGCAGAGACCGACGGCCGCGAAGTAGAGGGCCACGATGGGCAGGGCCAGCGCGAGCATGGTCGGCGGGTCACCGGTGGGCGTGGCGAAGGCGGCGAAGACGGTGATGCCGAGGACCATGCCCCGCCACCAGCCGGCGAGCCGCTTGCCCGTGAGCACTCCGGTGAAGTTCAGCAGGATCAGCAGCAGCGGCAGCTCGAAGGCCAGGCCGAAGACGATCACCATGCGGGTGACCAGGTCGAGGTAGTCGTCGACCGGGAGCAGGTTGCGCGCGTGGTCGGGGGTGAACTCCAGCATGATCGTCGCGGTCTGCGGGAGGATCTTGTACGCGAGTACGGCGCCGGCCAGGAACAGCGGCGCGCCGACCGCGACGAAGCTCCGCGCGTACTTCTTCTCGTGGCTGTGCAGCCCGGGCGCGGCGAACGCCCACAGCTGGTAGAGCCACACCGGCGCGGAGAGCACCACGCCGGCCATCAGGGAGACCTTCAGGGCGATCGAGAACGCCGAGATCAGGCCGTTCACGGTCATGTCGGCGCAGGGGCGCCCGTTGCGCTGGGTCACCACCCCGTTGGTGCAGCCGACGGAGTCCAGCATCGGCTTCAGCAGGAAGTTGATGATGTCCCGGTAGAAGAAGGCCGCGACGATCGTGATCACGAGGATCGCGAGGACCGACTTCAGCAGGCGGTTACGCAGTTCACGCAGGTGCTCGACGAGAGGCATGCGCCCTTCGGCGTCCTTTGCCTTCCGTTCTCGTTTCTCCTGCTTGCGGGCAGACTTGAGCAACCCACGTCCCTTGTCTCGTTGCAGATGACTGGCGTGAAGGGCGTCGGTCAGCCCTGGGCGGTGCGGTTCGGCTCGCTGACCGGCCGGGAGCTGGTGACGTCACCGGGCGCGGCCTGGATGGTGCGCGGGGCGGCCGGCTGCTGCGCGGACTGGTCGGCCGGGGCGGCGGCCGCGTCGTCGGCCTCGCCGTCCTTCTTCATGGCCTTGGCCTCGCTCTTGAGGATGCGGGCCGACTTGCCGAGGGAGCGGGCCATGTCGGGGAGCTTCTTGGCGCCGAACAGCAGGATGATCACGCCGACGATGACGAGGATTTCCCAACCCCTGAGGTTGCCCATAGGTTTATTCCTTTTCTCCGAGGTTCGCAGCACATCGGCACGGGCGCCTAGGACTGTCTCTACGAGGATCGTAACCCCCGGGGGTAAACGCCCGGCAATCCCCCGGCATACCCCGTCCTGCGTCCTGGCCTGTTGTCAACCCCCCGGTCACACGTCTGACGCGTTCGTCACGGCCGCACGTCGTGCCCCGCCCGGGCCAGCCCCGCCGCCTCCCGCTCCAGGTCGGCCGACGCCGCCGTGATCCGGCGGCTGGCCAGCGCCACCTCCGCGGAGAGCCGGCGCACCTCCGCGTACACGCGCACCGCCAGCACGGCCAGCACGGAGACTCCGAGGAAGCCCAAAGCAATTGCGAACATCGGCCACAGCATGGGCCGAGCCTAGCGCGTGTCGCCCCAGGGGGTGCCGTCGAAGTGGCGTCGGCCGCCCCGTGAGGGCGGGCCACCCAGACGGGCCTTCGACGACACCCCCCAGGCGACCGGACGCCTCAGATGCTGCGCAGGGTGCTCACGCCGCCGCCGGTCAGCAACTCCACGATCCGGTCCCCGGCCGGCTTGCGGACGGCCGCACCGCACTCGGGACACGTGAAGGAGTAGAACGTGGCCCGGCGGCTGCCGCCGATGGCCAGCCGCAGGGCGCCCGCGTCCAGCTCGAAGCGGGCGCGGCACTCGGGACAGGACGCCTTGAAGGCGACGGGCCCGGACGTTGGCGACATCGACCGCGCTCCCCTTCAGACCTGTTCCCCGTACCCCGCGAGGGCCTCCCGGGCGGCGCTGCGCGCACTGTCCGCCAGCTCGGCGGGGGCCGTGATCCGCCCCTCGCGGCCCAGCCGCAGCGCCAGGCGCCGCAGCGAGCCGGGGTCCGGGGTGCGCAGGGTGATCCGCAGACCGCCGTCCGCGAGCTCCTCGGCGCTGTCGTGCGGGTAGTACTCGGCGACCCAGCGCCCGCCCGGTCCCACCTCGACCACGACCTCGGGGTCCTCCGCGGACGGCTGCACGAGGCCCACCGACAGGTCGCGCGGCTCGATGGCCGGCGGCTCCGCCCGCTCGTCCAGCAGCCGGATCTCGGCGACCCGGTCGAGCCGGAAGGTGCGCCGGGCCTCGGAGAGGTGGCACCAGCCCTCCATGTAGGTGTGCCCGACCGCGAACAGCCGGATCGGGTCGACCTCACGCTCGGTGAGCTCGTCACGGGCCGGCGAGTAGTAGCGCAGCCACAGCCGGCGGCGTTCCGCGATGGCCCGGTCGACGTCCGCGAAGACCCCGCCCTCGGACTCGAAGGTCACCGACAGCCGGGAGCTGGCCCCGGCCGCCTCGCCCGCGGCCGCCTCCAGCTTCGCGGTCGCCCGCAGCAGGGCGTCCCGGTCGCTCTCGCGCAGCCCCGGCAGGGTCGCCACCGCTCGGGCGGCGACCAGCAGCGCGGTCGCCTCGTCGGCGGCGAGCCGCAGCGGCTCGGCGGTGGACTCCCCCGAGGCGTCGGGATTGCGCCACCAGATGCGCTCCCCGTCGGTGTCGATGTCGAGCAGGTCCCCGCCCCGGAAGCTGGTCCCGCACATGGGCAGCACGTCGAGGTCCGAGATCAGCTCGTCCTCGGTGATGCCGAAGGCGCGCGCGACGTCGGCGACGTGCGCCCCGGGGCGCTCGCGCAGGTACGTCACCAGGGACAGCATGCGGCGGGTCTGGTCGATGGCGTTGGCAGCCATGCTGGTACGTCTCCCCCTCAGGGCACGTCTGTGGATGTCGCGGTACATGTCGCGGTACGAAACAGGGTGCGGCGGCGGACGGGCGCCGCACCGGCGGCGGTGCCGGCGGAAGGCCCGTCAGGCCCCGGCGACGGCCCGCAGCCGGTCCACCACGTCCGCCCGGAGGTCCGCGGGCCCGACCACGACGACGTCGGGACCGAACTCCACCAGCCAGGCGTCGAGGCCGTGCCCGTAGGGGATTTCCAGCTCGTCCCAGCCGTCCGCGCCCTCGTGCACCGCCGTGGCCTTGGCCCGCAGCGGATAGCCCGCCCCGGCCCGCAGCCGGATCAGCGCGGAGCGGTCCGCGCTCTCCCCGGCCCAGCTCGCCACCGTCTCCCGCACGGTCACCACGTCCGGCACCGGCGCGGTGTACTTCGCAGCCCGCGAGCGGACCTTCCCCGTGATCCGCGAAAGCCGGAACACCCGCTCCGCCCCGCGCTCACGGTCGTAGCCGGCCAGGTACCAGTGACCGCGCCAGCACTCCAGCGCCCACGGCTCCACCTGGCGCGTCTCGGGCCGGGCGGCCGTCGACTTGCGGTAGTCGAAGACCACCGGGCGGCGGTCCCGGCAGGCCAGCATCAGCGGCTCGAAGGCCGCCTCGTGGACCGGGATCCGCGGCTCGATGGCACTGTGCTGGCCCTCGTACGGATTACCCGCCTCCGGCATCCCGCCCGCCCGCAGCTTCTGCAGGGCGCCGCTGGCCGCCCCCGCGAGACGGGCCTGCTGCCACACCTTGGCCGCCAGCCCCAGCGCGGCGGCCTCCTCGGCGTCCAGGGACACGGGGGGCAGCCGGTTGCTGTCCCGGCGGGCCAGATAGCCCGTCTCCCCCTCCAGGTTCTCCACCGTCTCGATCACCAGACCGAGTTCGCGCAGATCGTCCTTGTCCCGCTCGAACATCCGGTTGAAGGACTCGTCGTTGCCGGCTTCCATGTAGGCCTCGATGGAACCGCGCAACTCGCGCTTGCTCAGCGGCCGGCGGGTCCCCAGCAGACACAGCGCCAGATTCATCAGCCGCTCGGCCTTGGCAATCGCCATCGACGCCCATCCCCCGTTCTCGACACACACTCGTGACCGTTGACCGTACCGCCCCGGCGGTCCCCGGCAAAAGCGAGGGCCCCCGCCTCACGGCGGGGGCCCTGCGCTCACGGCGGCCTGCGATCAGGCGGCCATCAGGTCGCACACGAAGATCAGCGTCTCGCCCGGGGCGATCGCACCGCCCGCGCCGCGGTCGCCGTAGGCGAGGTGGGCGGGGATCGTCAGCTTGCGGCGGCCGCCGACCTTCATGCCCTGGACACCCTGGTCCCAGCCGGAGATGACCTGGCCGACACCGAGCTTGAACTGGAGCGCCGAACCGCGGTTCCAGGACGCGTCGAACTCCTCGCCGGTGGAGAAGGCCACGCCCACGTAGTGGACGGAAACGACCGAACCGGCCTTGGCCTCGGCACCGTCGCCCAGCCAGATGTCCTCGATCACGAGGTCCTTGGGGGCCTCGCCCTCGGGGAAGTCGATTTCGGGCTTTTCGAGCTTGTCGCTCACGGAACTGCTCCTCAAACTATGGGACAACCGGGACAGTCTTACATCACCGCGAGGATGTCGAGGCTGAAGACCAGCGTCGAGTTCGCCGGGATGGTCCCCTGCTCCTTCTCCCCGAAGCCCATGTCCGGGGGGATCACCAGCAGGATGCGGCTGCCGACCTTCTTGCCGACGATGCCCTCCTTGAGACCCTTCACCTGCAGCTGCTCAAGCGGCCACGTCACCGACTGGTCCGACGTGTAGGTGCTCTCGAACGTCTTGTCGTCCTTCCAGGTCTTGCCGTGGAACTTGACGACGACGCTGTTCTTGTCCGTCACCGCCGGGCCGTCGCCCTCCAGGACGTAGTTCGACACCAGCTTCGCCGGCGGGGTCACGTCCTTCGGAACGGCCACGGAGACTTCCTTGCCGTCCGTGTTCGTCCCCACCTTCGGCAGGTCCTTGTTGTCCTGGGCGACTTCCTTGCCCGTGGCCGACGCCGGCACCGTGGCACCCTTGACGATGTCCACGACGAACACCAGCGTGGCATCCCCCTTGATCTTCGGCGGCGAGCCCTGCGCCCCGTAACCGAGGTCCGGCGGGATCACCAGCTCGACACGGCTGCCGACCTTCTGGCCCTCAAGCCCCTGGTCCCAGCCCTTGATGACGGCGCCCGCACCGATCGTCACGTCGAACGGCTGGCCCTTGCCGAAGCTCTGGTCGAACGGCTCGCTGGCGTCCCACACCTGGCCGTAGTAGTTGACCTGGGCGATGTCGCCCTTCTTCAGCACCTGCCCGGTGCCCTCCTTGACGGTCACCACCTTCAGCTCCTTGGGCGGCTCGCCCTTACCCTTCGACAGGGTGGGCGTCTCCCCGAACTCGGCACCCTTGGTGATCGCGGGCGCCCCGTTCTTCATCTGGGCGGAGTCGGAGCCGCTGTCGTCGCCACACGCCGCTGTCGACAGCAGCAGAAGGGGTACGACAAGCAGGCCGGCAAGTCGGCGCACGGGTTCCTCAGATCTCAGACGGCAAGGCGGTCGCCCGCCACTCTAAGCCGTGCGCAGGGCCCCGTACGAGAGACGTACGGGGCCCTGGCGAGATACGGGGCGTCGCACCCCGCGCCTACATGCCGGCGATCAGCTTCTCCACCCGGTCGTCCACCGACCGGAACGGGTCCTTGCACAGCACCGTCCGCTGCGCCTGGTCATTGAGCTTCAGGTGCACCCAGTCGACCGTGAAGTCCCGCCGCTGCTCCTGCGCACGGCGGATGAAGTCCCCGCGCAGCCGCGCCCTCGTCGTCTGCGGAGGCACCGACTTGCCCTCGAAGATCTTGAGGTCGTTGCAGATCCGCGCCGCCTGCCCCTTGCGCTCCAGCAGGTAGTACAGCCCCCGCCGGCGGTGGATGTCGTGATACGCGAGGTCTATCTGCGCCACCCGCGGATTCGACATGGTCATGTTGTGCTTGGCCCGGTACCGCTCGATCAGCTGGTACTTCATGACCCAGTCGATCTCGGTGCCGATCCGGTCCAGGTCCTCCGCCTCGATCGCGTCCAGCGTGCGGCCCCACAGCTCCAGCACCTGGTCGACCACACCGGTACGGATACCCCGGCGCTCGGCGAAGTCCACCGCCTTGTCGAAGTACTCCCGCTGGATCTCCAGCGCCGAGGCCTCCCGCCCGGACGCCAGACGCACCTTGCGCTGGCCCGTGGTGTCATGGCTGACCTCGCGGATCGCCCGGATCGGATTCTCCAGGGTCAGGTCCCGCATCACCGTGCCCGCCTCGATCATGCGCAGCACCAGGTCGGTCGCGCCGACCTTCAGCAGCATGGTCGTCTCGGACATGTTCGAGTCGCCCACGATCACGTGCAGGCGCCGGTACCGCTCCGCGTCCGCGTGCGGCTCGTCACGCGTGTTGATGATCGGCCGCGATCGCGTCGTCGCGGAGCTGACACCCTCCCAGATGTGCTCGGCCCGCTGGCTCACGCAGTACACCGCACCCCGAGGGGTCTGCAGCACCTTGCCGGCACCGCAGATCAGCTGCCGCGTGACGAGGAACGGAATGAGAATGTCCGCCAGGCGGGAGAATTCCCCGTGCCGGGCCACCAGGTAGTTCTCGTGGCAGCCGTACGAGTTGCCCGCCGAGTCGGTGTTGTTCTTGAAGAGGTAGACGTCGCCCGCGATTCCCTCCTCGTGCAGGCGGCGTTCGGCGTCGACGAGCAGTCCTTCGAGAATGCGCTCGCCTGCCTTGTCGTGCGTGACCAGCTCGGTCACGTTGTCACATTCGGGAGTTGCATATTCCGGATGCGAACCCACGTCGAGGTACAAGCGGGCGCCGTTCCGCAGGAAGACATTGCTGCTGCGGCCCCATGACACGACACGGCGGAAGAGGTAGCGCGCCACTTCGTCAGGAGACAGCCGGCGCTGTCCCCTGAACGTGCACGTGACGCCGTACTCGTTCTCCAGCCCGAAAATGCGGCGGTCCATGACTGAACATTACGCCTTCTGCCCTCTTCTGAAACCGGGTTCGCAGCCGCCGTTTCGATCAGTTCCCCCGAGCAGGCCGCGAAACGCCCGGCACAAGCCCCGCAGGCACCACGGGCGCGCCGCACCGGCGCACCCGCCCGTCACTGCGCCGACCGGGCCTGCGCAGCCACCTCGCCGGAGCCGTCCGGCACTCCCGGAGCCGAACCCGCCACCGCACGACTGTGACCCGCAGTTGACAGCACCCCCTGAGTCACCATCAGCACCAGCAGCGCCGCACCGCCCGCGGCACACGCCACACCGAAGCCCCACGCGGTACCGCCCAGCTCCACCGCCGGCCCCGCCGCCGCCGTCCCGATCGCCGCACCCACACCGAAGAACGTCACCAGCCACGAGAACGCCTCCGTCACCGTGCCCGCCGGCGCGTGCCGGTCCACCACGATGAACGCGCACGCCAGGGACGGCGCCAGGAACACCCCCGACACCGCCGCCAGCGCCGTCATCGCCACCGGCCCCGGAGTCAGCAGCAACGGCAGATAGCCGACCGCCAGCAGCGCCACCAGCAGCCGCAGCCGCCGCTCCGGCGCACCCGCCCACTGCCGCGCACCGTAGAACACACCGCCGACCAGCGCGCCCAGACCCAGCGCCGCCATCAGCCAGCCGTACACCGCCTGGCCCCCGTGACCGTCCGCATACGCCACACCGGCCACCGTGATCGAACCCAGCGCCATGCCCACGAAGAAGAACGAGCCCAGCAGCGCCAGCAGCCCGCGCGAACGCAGGGCCCCCAGCCAGTGCGCCTCCCGCGGCTCCGAACGCCACGTCCGCGACGGCTCGCTGACCACCACCGACAGCGCACCCAGCACCCCGATCGCGTTCAGCGCCAGCAGCGCCCCGGCCGGCGACCACACCGCCACGAACAGCGTCACCAGCAGCGGACCGACCGTGAACATCACCTCCTGGGCCACCGCGTCCATCGCGTACGCCGCGTGCACCTTCTCCTCACGGCCCCCCAGCACACTCGGCCACAGGGCCCGCAGCCCACCCTCCAGCGGCGGCGTGAACAGCCCGCCCACCACCACCGCGGCGTACGCCGCCACCGCCGACCCGGTCCCCGCAACCGCCAGCCACACCATCCCCAGCGCGGACAGCAGCGCCGCCGGCAGCTGCACCCGCGGCTGCCCGAACAGATCCACCGCCCGACCGAGCAGCGGCTGACCCACCGCGTTCGCCAGCCCGTACACGGCGGCCAGCGCCCCCGCCAGGCTGTAGCTGCCCCCCTCCGCACGCGTGAACAGCACGATCGCGATCGGCGCGGTGGCGTTCGGCAGCCTGCCGACCAGCGTGCCCACCAGCAGCCTCGCGGCGTGCCGGGTCCCCAGCAGCTCCGCGTATCCCGCCGCCATGTCGGCCCCCTTCTGCCCGGACCCAGCCGGGGTAATACGTATAACTTGACGCGTCATACGTACCATGGCCACAGTCCACGGGTCCACCCCACGGACCACGAAACCACCCCTGACCTCGCACTACAGGAGCCCCGTGTGACGAGACCCACCAGCCGGGACGTGGCCACCGCCGCCGGGGTCTCCCAGGCCACCGTCTCCCTCGTCCTCGGCGACAAATGGCCCGGCCGCGTCTCCGAACGCACCGCCGCCCACGTCCGCGAAACCGCCACCCGCCTCGGCTACCGCCCCAACCTCGCCGCCCGCAACCTCCGCCTCGGCTCCACCCGCACCGCCCTCCTCGTCGTCCCCGCCCTCACCAACGAGTTCTTCGCCCGCGTCTACACCGGCGCCGCCCGCATCGCCGCCGAACACGGCTTCGGCGTCGTCCTCTACCCCTCCCCCGACGGCACCGGCCCCGCCCGCGACCCCTTCGCCTCCGCCCGCGCCGCCCTCGACGGCGTCATCGCCTCCTCCATGGCCGCCCACGCCCTCCACGCCATCGGCGGCGACACCCTCCCCCTCGTCATGCTCGACAGCGACCCCCGCGCCGCCGGCTCCGCCGCCCACGTCAACCTCGCCATGGCCGACGGCATGCGCCAGGTCACCGAACACCTCCTCGCCCTCGGCCACCGGCGCTTCCTCCACCTCGCCTCCGCCGTCGACTCCTGGACCTTCGACACCCGCGCAGCAGCCCTCACGACCCTCCTGGGCCCCGGAACCGAGCTGCGCACCGTACGGTCCCCCCTCACCGCCGACGACGCCCGTACGGCCATGGAGGCCGCCCTAGCGGCCCCCGAGGGCCGGCCCACGGCCATCGTCTGCGACGACGACATCCTCGCCGCCGGCGCCTGCAAGGCCGCCCGCCGCCTCGGCCTGCGCGTCCCCGAGGACCTCTCCGTCACCGGCTTCGACGACCTCGCCCTCGCCACCGCCGTCGAACCCGAGCTCACCACCGTCCACCTCCCCGCCGAACGCGTCGGCGAACAGGGCATGACCGCCCTCCTCGCCGTCCTCGAAGGCACCCCCTGGACCGCCCCCGACATCCCCGTCACCCTCGTCGTCCGCGACTCCACCGGCCCCGCCCCCACCCCCTGAGACGAGCCCCAGCCCGGACACGACGAAGCCCCGGCCACCCCGCAAGGGGCGACCGGGGCCACACACCTGGAACTACTCGGCGTCGTCCTCCGGCGCCTCGTCGTTCGACACCGCGTCCGCCTGCGCCGCGGCCGGCACATCCGCCTCCAGCAGCCGCGCCAGCTGCCGACCCCGGATCCGCTTGAACTTGCGCTGCTGCGACCGCGTCCGGTCCAGCACCGCCACCTCCAGCCGCTCCGCCGGAATCGCCTTGTCGGCACCGTTGGCCTGGCTCGACAACGCCGCCACCGCCAGCTTCAACGCCTCGGACAGCGTCATCCCGTCCTGGTGCCGCTGATCCAGATACGAACTGATCTGCTCGGCGTTCCCACCGACCGCGACCGAACCGTGCTCGTCCACGATCGAACCGTCGTGCGGCAACCGGTAGATCTGGTCACCGGCGGCCGTCGCACCGACCTCCGCCACCACCAGCTCCACCTCGTACGGCTTCTCACCGGCCGAGGAGAAGATGGTGCCGAGCGTCTGCGCATACACGTTGGCCAGCCCACGCGCCGTCACATCGTCACGGTCGTAGGTGTATCCGCGCAGATCCGCGTACCGCACACCGCCGATCCGCAGGTTCTCGTACTCGTTGTACTTGCCGGCGGCCGCGAAGCCGATCCGGTCGTAGATCTCACTGAACTTGTGGAGCGCACGGGACGGGTTCTCACCGACGAACACGATGCCGTCGGCATACTGCAGCACGACAAGGCTGCGACCGCGGGCGATGCCCTTCCGGGCGTATTCCGCCCGGTCGGCCATGGCCTGCTGGGGTGACACATAGAACGGAGTCGACACCGGCTTTCCGTCCCTTTCTTCTGGGCGACGAGGTGACGGGCGGTCAGAGCAGGGCGGCGCGCGGGCCGTCGGGCTGCTCCAGACGACGATCGGTGACGGAGCGGGCGAGCGCCTGCGACTCGTCCTCGCTCAGCCTGCGGAAGCCCTCGTCGGTGATGACGGTGACGATCGGGTAGATGTGGCGGTACAGGTCCGGCCCGCCGGTCGCCGAGTCGTCGTCGGCGGCGTCGTACAGCGCCTGCACCACCAGCGTGGTGGCCTGCTCCTCGGTCAGGTCCGGCCGGTAGAGCTTCTTCATGGAGCCCCGCGCGAAGATCGAACCGGAACCGGTCGCCGCGTAGCCGTGCTCCTCGGAGCGGCCACCGGTGACGTCGTAGGAGAAGATCCGGCCCTTCTCCTTGCCCTCGTCGTACCCGGCGAAGAGCGGCACCACGGCCAGGCCCTGCATCGCCATGCCGAGGTTGCTCCGGATCATGGTGGAGAGCCGGTTCGCCTTGCCCTCCAGCGAGAGGGTCGCCCCCTCCACCTTCTCGAAGTGCTCCAGCTCCAGCTGGAACAGCTTGACCATCTCCACGGCCAGGCCGGCCGTACCGGCGATGCCGACGGCGGAGTACTCGTCCGCCGGGAACACCTTCTCGATGTCCCGCTGCGCGATCATGTTCCCCATGGTCGCCCGCCGGTCACCGGCGAGCACCACCCCGCCGGGGAAGGTGACGGCCACGATGGTCGTCCCGTGCGGCGCCTCGACGACACCCTCCGGCAGCTTGCGGTTGCCGGGCAGCATCTCGGGCGAGTGCGCGCCCAGGAAGTCCATGAAGGACGACGACCCCGGCGTCAGGAAGGCTGCCGGTAGACGCCCTGTGCCACGATTGTTGGCTTCCACGCGTGTCCCTCCACGTAAGCGGCTGCACGCCTCATGACGTCCGGCCGATCCTTGAACTGCCCCAGGGCTGCGTTACAGCTGAAGCACAGTACGCCTCGGACCTTACCCGTCTGATGATCGTGATCCACATGCTCTGCCGGACCTAACTGGCAGATCACGCAGGCACCACCCTGAGCAGCGATCATCTGGTCGCGTTCGGCTTCGGTGATGCCGTACTTGCGCTTGAAGTAGCTCGCCCGATTCCGCTGCGCCCGGCACTCTTTGCAGTAGCTGGCCCAACCGTCGGAGCTCGTCCGGTTCAGCTCCCACTCGGAATGCGGTTTGATCTCTCCGCAGTCGGGGCACCTCTTGTGGCCGGACGGCACGGGAATCTTGACCCGCACCGTCCGCCCTGCGGCTTCCTGACGCGCCTTGTAGTGCTCAGCCTGGCACTCTCGGCAATACGCCTGGAAGCCGTCCCTCATCGAACGGTTGCTCGCGAATGCCTCGTGAGGTTGTACACGCTTGCACCGAGAGCAGCGCTTCACACTTTCCGACACGCTGTTACCCACAGCCCCCCGTACCTTCAATTCGAAGGTCAATTACCGACAGCAGCCCTCACTGGCCGCCCTTTTGGACGAACGACCTCACGAAATCCTCGGCGTTCTCCTCCAAGACGTCGTCGATTTCGTCCAGTACGGAGTCGACGTCGTCGGAGAGCTTCTCCTGGCGCTCCTTGAGGTCGGTCGATTCCTCGACCGCCGCCTCCTCGACCTCCTCGGTCGAGCGCGTCGCCTTCTGCTGTCCGCCGCCGGTGTCCTTGGTCGCCATGTCTACCTCACCCCGCTCGGTTCGCACGCTCATGTCGAGAGACCCCGGGATTTCGGGATCTCCCAAGATCAGACCCTACGTCGGACCCTATAGGGAGGGTCCGACATTCGCCCCGCACTTTCCAACGTCCGGTTCTCTTCATGATTCCCGGACCGATCGCATTTCAGGCCCGCTCACTGCCCCGAAAGCACCCGGACCAGGTCCTCCGCCGTGCGGCAGCGGTCCAGGAGCTCCTTGACGTGGTTACGGGTCCCCCGCAGCGGCTCCAGCGTGGGCACGCGCTGCAGCGAGTCCCGCCCGGGGAGGTCGAAGATCACCGAGTCCCAGGAGGCCGCCGCCACGTCGTCCGCGTACTGCTCCAGGCAGCGTCCGCGGAAGTACGCCCGGGTGTCCTCCGGAGGCTTGCTCTGAGCCCGCTCGACCGCGCTCTCCTCCACGAGCCGCTTCATCTTCCCGCGGGCCACCAGGCGGTTGTACAGGCCCTTCTCGGGGCGTACGTCCGCGTACTGGAGGTCCACCAGGTGCAGCCGCGCCGCGTCCCAGTCCAGCCTGTCCCGGCGCCGGTAGCCCTCCAGGATCTCCCGCTTGGCGATCCAGTCCAGCTCGCCCGACAGGCTCATCGGGTCGCTCTCCAGCCGGCCCAGTACGTCCTCCCAGCGGGCCAGCACATCCTTGGTCTGCTCGTCGGCGTCGGTCCCGAAACGTTCGTCCACGTACTTACGGGCCAGCTCGAAGTACTCCATCTGCAGTTGCACGGCGGTGAGTGTGCGGCCGCTGCGCAGCGTGACGAGGTGTTCGAGGTCGGGGTCGTGGGAGACCTGGTGGAGGGTGCGTACGGGCTGGTCGACGGCGAGGTCGACGCTGATGAACTGGTCTTCGATCATGGACAGCACCAGGGCCGTCGTGCCGAGTTTGAGGTAGGTGGAGATCTCGGAGAGGTTGGCGTCTCCGATGATCACGTGGAGCCGGCGGTACTTCTCGGCGTCGGAGTGCGGCTCGTCGCGGGTGTTGATGATGGGCCGCTTGAGGGTGGTCTCCAGTCCGACTTCCACTTCGAAGTAGTCGGCGCGCTGGCTGATCTGGAAGCCGTGGTCGCGGCCGTCCTGGCCGATGCCCACGCGTCCGGCTCCGGTCACGACCTGTCGCGAGACGAAGAAGGGGGTCAGGTGGCGCACGATCTCGGAGAAGGGGGTTTCCCGCTTCATGAGGTAGTTCTCGTGCGTGCCGTAGGAGGCGCCCTTGTTGTCGGTGTTGTTCTTGTAGAGGTGGATGGGCTGGGCTCCGGGGAGCTGGGCGGCGCGTACGGCGGCCTCGGCCATGATCCGTTCGCCGGCCTTGTCCCAGAGGACGGCGTCGAGCGGGTTGGTGATCTCCGGGGAGCTGTATTCGGGGTGTGCGTGGTCGACGTAGAGCCGTGCGCCGTTCGTCAGGATGACGTTGGCGAGGCCGATGTCCTCGTCTGTCAGCTGGCTGCTGTCGGCGGCCTCGCGGGCGAGGTCGAAGCCGCGGGCGTCCCGCAGCGGGTTCTCCTCCTCGAAGTCCCAGCGGGCGCGTCGCGCCCGGTGCATCGCCGCCGCGTAGGCGTTGACGATCTGGGACGAGGTGAGCATGGCATTGGCGTTCGGGTGACCGGGGACGGAGATCCCGTACTCCGTCTCGATCCCCATTACTCGCCGTACGGTCATGCGGCCCTCCTTGCCCGGCGGCGCCCCTTCCGGGGGCGGCGCTCAAGTACCGCTGGTGCTCCGGTGCGTGTGACTGTGCGGTGCCCGTCCCCGCATTGCGCGACCGGCGGTACGGAAGAGCCTAGGACCACTGCGCGCTCGTGGGGAGATCATTTCCGTCATTGGGTCTGCCTTGTCGCCGGCTGGAATGCGGCCGGTCTCGGTCGGGTAAAGCAGTCGGCTGCGGATGCCCGGGGAGGGCATCCGCAGCCGCTCCGGTTCAGAGGTACTGGCCGGTGTTCGCCACCGTGTCGATGGAGCGTCCGGTGTCGGCGCCTTGCTTTCCGGTGACGAGGGTGCGGATGAATACGATCCGCTCGCCCTTCTTGCCGGAGATTCGGGCCCAGTCGTCCGGGTTGGTGGTGTTGGGCAGGTCCTCGTTCTCCTTGAACTCGTCCACGCAGGCCTGGAGGAGGTGGGAGACCCTCAGGCCCTTCTGGTTGTGTTCGAGGAAGGCCTTGATGGCCATTTTCTTGGCTCGGTCGACGATGTTCTGGATCATGGCGCCGGAGTTGAAGTCCTTGAAGTACAGGACTTCCTTGTCGCCGTTGGCGTAGGTGACTTCGAGGAAGCGGTTCTCCTCGGTTTCGGCGTACATCTGCTCGACGACGGTCTGGATCATGCTGTGGACGGTGGAGGCCGTGGAGCCCTGGTGTTCGGACAGGTCGTCCGTGTGCAGGGGCAGCGAGGCCTTGAGGTACTTCGCGAAGATGTCCTTCGCGGCCTCGGCGTCGGGACGCTCGATCTTGATCTTCACGTCGAGGCGGCCCGGGCGCAGGATGGCCGGGTCGATCATGTCCTCGCGGTTGGAGGCGCCGATGACGATGACGTTCTCCAGGCCCTCGACGCCGTCGATCTCGGCGAGGAGCTGGGGGACGATGGTGTTCTCGACGTCGGAGCTGACTCCGGATCCGCGGGTGCGGAAGAGGGATTCCATCTCGTCGAAGAAGACGATGACGGGGGTGCCCTCGCTGGCCTTCTCGCGGGCTCGCTGGAAGACCAGGCGGATGTGCCGCTCGGTCTCGCCGACGTACTTGTTGAGGAGTTCGGGGCCCTTGATGTTCAGGAAGTAGGACTTGCCCTGGGCCTGTCCGGTCACTTCGGCGACCTTCTTGGCAAGGGAGTTGGCGACGGCTTTGGCGATGAGCGTCTTGCCGCAGCCGGGCGGGCCGTAGAGCAGGATGCCCTTCGGGGGCCGCAGTTCGTGTTCCTTGAACAGGTCGGGGTAGAGGTACGGGAGCTCGACCGCGTCGCGGATCAGTTCGATCTGGTCGCCCAGGCCGCCGATCTTGTCGTAGTCGATGTCGGGGACCTCTTCGAGGACGAGGTCCTCGACCTCGCTCTTGGGGACGACCTCGTAGACGTAGCCGGAGCGGGGTTCGAGCAGGAGGGCGTCGCCGGGGCGGATGGTGATGTCCAGGAGCGGCTCGGCGAGCCTCACCACCCGTTCCTCGTCGGTGTGCCCGACGACCAGGGCGCGCTCGCCGTCCTCAAGGATCTCCTTGAGGGTGACGATGTCCCCGGCCCGCTCGTATTCCATGGCCTCGACCACGTTGAGGGCCTCGTTGAGCATGACTTCCTGGCCGCGCCGGAGGTCTTCCGGGTCGACGCTGGGGCTGACGTTCACGCGGAGCTTTCGGCCTCCGGTGAAGATGTCGACGGTGCCGTCGTCGTTCGCCTGGAGGAAGACACCGAAGCCTGCCGGCGGCTGTGCGAGCCGGTCGACTTCTTCCTTGAGGGCCACGATCTGGTCGCGGGCCTCACGGAGGGTGTTCGCCAGTCGTTCGTTCTGTGCGGAGACGCCGGCCAGGTTCGTCTGGAGCTCGACGATCCGCTCTTCGAGAATCCTCGTGTGTCGCGGAGAGTCGGCGAGCTTTCGTCGCAGGACGGCGATTTCCTGCTCGAGATAGGCAACCTGGCCGGCGGGGTCCTCGGACCCTCGCGCGGGCCGGATGCCGCGGTTGATGTCGTCGTCGTGGGCTGCCACGGTCCTCACCTCCTCCAAGGGGAGCTGGACGCTTCCTGACCCTACCTGGGCTGGTGGTGATTGAAACCCCTAGATCACAAAGACGATAGGGGTGTGTCCGATCTTCACCCTTGCGTACTCCCTCACGCCAAGGAAATACCCACCCATCAAACTCGGGAAGCCGCCGGTTGTAAGGTCGAAGTGTTCAACACCCGTCAGGGCCCGTGCGACTTGTTGCGGGTTGTGGCCGGGATGGATCACTCACCGCAGGGAACGGCAGGAGATATGACCGTGCAGCAGGAGGCTCCGACGGGCGGCGCCGGTGGGGCGGGCGAGCCGCTTGAGGTCTGGATCGACCAGGACCTCTGCACCGGGGACGGCATCTGCGCGCAGTACGCGCCGGAGGTGTTCGAGCTGGACATCGACGGTCTGGCGTATGTGAAGAGCGCGGACGACGAGCTGCTGCAGGAGGTGGGGGCGGCGACTCCGGTGCCGCTGCCGGTGCTGCAGGACGTGGTGGACTCGGCGAAGGAGTGTCCGGGCGACTGCATTCACGTAAGGCGCGTTTCGGACGGTGTGGAGGTCTTCGGTCCGGACGCGGAGTGACGTTCTAAACACTCTTGGCGGCTGAGTCCGTCAGCTCCTGGCGGAATTTTCCGTCGGTCCAGCGCCACTTGGCGTGCTGCTTCGTGTCGGGGCAGCAGCGGGGGACCTCGGGGCCGGAGTAGCCGAGGACGGTGGCCGTGACGGTGCGGTCGCGCACGGTGAGTTCGGTCGCGGTGCGGCGCTGCGGGGTGTCGAGGAGGGTGGCCACGACGCGGGGGCGGGAGCCTTCGGCGGGGTCCTGGGTGAGTACGTAGAGGGCGTGTGGCGGGGTGCCGGAGCCGGCGTCGCAGCGGACGGCCGCCACGGTTTCGGGGCGGCCGTCGCCGTCGAGGTCGCCGTGTGCGGTGGCGGTGACGGCGCGGGGGGCGCCCTTGCAGTCGAGGGGGTAGGTGGCGGCTGCGGCGTCGGGGGCGGCGGCCTGGGGCCCTTTCGCGGCGGGTTCCTCGGTGGCGGTGGCGGTGGTGCCGGTCGCGTCGGCGGGGGTGCCGGTGGCGGGCTGTACGAGTCCTGCCGCGGCGATGATGCCGGCGAGGGCGCCGGCCGTGGCGAGCCAGTGCAGGGGCCGGGTCCTGGTGTGGGCCGGGGTGTCGGGGGTTGCCTGCGTGGCGGGGGTGTGCAGCACGCGGGTGTCTCCTGTGCGAAGGGTGACGGGGAGCCAGCATCGTGCCACACCTCACACGGGGGTGGAACGGCAGGGTCCGGGGCGGGTGCGCGGACAACGAAAAGGCGCTGCGGTGCAGTTCCCCCGGGGTGGGGGGAACTGCACCGCAGCGCCTGAGTGTTGGTCGGCGGAGGGTGCCGGGGCTGCTACGCGGAGCGGTCGCTGCCGGGGCCGTCGTAGTCCTCGCCGTAGGCGCCCTTGGCGGGGCGGCGGCGGCGCATGGGGGGTTCGACGCCGTCCGCGAGGCGGCGGGCGGTGACGAGGAAGCCGGTGTGTCCGATCATCCGGTGGTCGGGGCGGACGGCCAGGCCTTCGACGTGCCAGTTGCGGATCATCGACTCCCACGGCTGGGGTTCGGCGAAGCAGCCGATCTCGCGGATGGACTCGACGGTCTTGGACAGCTGGGTGGTGGTGGCCACGTAGCAGCACAGGATGCCGCCGGGGACGAGGGCCTTGGAGACGGCGTCCAGGCATTCCCAGGGGGCGAGCATGTCGAGGATGACGCGGTCGACGTCGGTGTCGGACAGGTTGTCCTGGAGGTCGCCGACGGTGAGCTGCCAGGCGGGGTGGGGTCCGCCGAAGTAGCGTTCGACGTTGGCGGTGGCGATCTCGGCGAAGTCCTGGCGGCGCTCGTAGCTGTGGAGCATGCCCTGGTCGCCGATGGCGCGCAGCAGGAAGCTGCTCAGGGAGCCGGAGCCCACGCCCGCTTCCACGACGCGGGCGCCGGGGAAGATGTCGGCGAAGGCCAGGATCTGGCCTGCGTCCTTGGGGTAGACCACGGCGGCGCCGCGGGGCATGGACAGGACGTAGTCGGGGAGCAGGGGGCGCAGCGCGAGGTACGCGACGTTCCCCGTGGTACGGACAACACTGCCTTCGGGAGCACCGATCAGCTCGTCGTGGGGGAAGGAACCCTTGTGGGTGTGGAAATTCTTCCCGGCTTCGAGCGTGAACGTGTAGTGGCGGCCCTTGGGGTCGGTGAGCTGAACCTGGTCCCCGACCTTGAAGGGCCCGCGTCGGCGGGCGGCACCGGTCGGTTCGGACATGTGACCAGTGTATTGGCTTCAGGACTGGGGCCGTGCCATGGCCTTCACGAAGGCCTTCTCGACGTCGAGGGTGGACAGGACTCCGTAGATGGCGCCGTCGGGTTCGAGGACGAGGTATTCGGTGGCGGGGTTGGCGCGGAGGTGGTCGAGGAGTTCTTCGCCGGTGAGTTCCGCGGAAACCTTCATGCCGTCGGTGAGGTCCTGGGCGAGGGTGCTGACGGCGACCCAGGGGCGGCGGTGTTCGGGGACGGAGGCGATGGCGCTCTCGCGGACGATGGCGGTGGGGTCGGCGTGGCCGTCCACGACGACGAGGGCGCGGGCTCCGGCTTCGTTGGCGCGGCGGAGGGCTTCGGAGAGGGGTGTGGCGTTCTCGACGGGGATGGCGCGGCGGGTGAGGGTGCGGGCGCGCAGTTCGGGGAGGTGTTCGCGCAGTCGGGCCATGCGGAGGCTGTTGCCGGCGCCGGTCCAGATGATGGCGGCGAGGATGGCGGCGAGGAGGGCGTCCATGACGGTGTCCATGCCGCCGATCTCTTCGGTGCGGTTGCCGAGGAGTCCGGTGTGGGTGAGGAGGGGGAGGCCGAGGAGGACGGCGACGGCGAGGGCGCGGCCGACCCAGGCGGCGGCGATGGTGCCGGCCATGGGTTTGCCGGTGATGCCCCAGATGAGGGCGCGGAGCATGCGGCCGCCGTCGAGGGGGAGGCCGGGGAGCAGGTTGAAGGCGGCGACGAGGAGGTTGGAGATCATGAGGCCGGCGAGGAGGACGCCGGGGACGGTGGCGGGGTCGACGGCTTTCATGCCGAGGTAGAAGGCTGCGGCGAGGAGGAGGGAGAGGAGGGGGCCGACGAAGGCGAGGACGAATTCGCGGCCGGGGGTCTCGGATTCCTTCTCGATCTCGGAGACTCCGCCGAAGAACTGGAGCTGGATGCGGCGGACGGGGAGTTTGAAGCGGAGGGCGGCGACGGTGTGGGCGAGTTCGTGGACGAGGACGGAGGCGTAGAAGGCGACGGCGAAGAAGAGGGAGACGAGGTAGCGGACTGGTCCGAGGTCGGGCAGGACGCGGTCGAGCTGGTCTCCGAAGACCCAGGTGATGAGGGCGGCGACGAGGAACCAGCTGGGTGAGACGTAGACGGGCACGCCGAAGGGGCGGCCCATCAGGAGTCCGCCGCCCGGTCCGGAGCGCCGTTTGTCGCGCTCGTCGGTCTGGTCGGTGTCTGCCACGTCTGTCCTTCGTTCGGTGCGGGGGGTGGGGGGTGGTTCTCGTGGTGTTCTGGGTGGTGTGTGCGGTGGGTGTGTAGCGCTTGGTGATGCTCCGATCATGCAGTGCGAGGGGGCTTGGCGTCGATGGTATGCGCGTGCTGTCGGTCGCGGGTCGTAGGGTTTTGTCCATGACGACGAGCCCTGGTGCCGCGCCCGGTGCGGCCGATGCCGCGAGCCCTGGTGCTGTGGCGCCTTCTTCTCTCTCTCCTTCCCGGGCGAGCGATTTCATGCAGTGTCCTTTGCTGTACCGGTTCCGGGTGATCGACAAGCTGCCGGAGAAGCCGAGTGCGGCGGCGACGCGGGGGACGCTGGTGCATGCGGTGCTGGAGCGGCTTTTCGATCATCCTGCGCAGGAGCGGACGGCGCCGCGGGCGAAGGGGCTGGTCGCGGGGCAGTGGGAGCGGTTGCTGGGGTCGCGTCCGGAGCTGGCGGAGCTGTTTCCGGGGGGTGACGAGGGGGCGGGGCTGGCTCGGTGGCTGACGGAGGCGGAGGCGCTGGTCGAGCGCTGGTTCACGTTGGAGGATCCGACGCGGCTGGAGCCGGTGGAGCGGGAGTTCTTCGTGGAGGCGGAGCTGGAGTCGGGGCTGCGGCTGCGCGGGATCATCGACCGGGTGGATGTGGCGCCGTCGGGTGAGGTGCGGATCGTCGACTACAAGACGGGGAAGGCGCCGCGGCCGGAGTATGCGGAGGGCGCGCTGTTCCAGATGAAGTTCTACGCGCTGGTGGTGTGGCGGCTGAAGCGGGTGGTGCCGCGGCGGCTGCAGCTGGTGTATCTGGGCAGTGGGGACGTGCTGACGTACGACCCGGTGGTGGCGGACCTGGAGCGGGTGGAGCGCAAGCTGCTCGCGCTGTGGGAGGCGATCCGGGAGGCGACGGCGACGGGTGAGTGGCGGCCGCGGCCGACGAAGCTGTGTGGTTGGTGTGACCACCAGGCGTCGTGTCCGGAGTTCGGGGGTACTCCCCCGGTGTATCCGTTGCCGGTGGTGCCGCGGCCCGGCGGCGCTTCGGCGGGTAGCTGAGGGCTGCGGCCGGGGCGGATTCCTTGATCGTCGGGTCAGGGCAGAATGGGCGTGTCCGCCGAAGCCGTCCGACGAATTCGAGGTATCGCCCGTGGCCGTCCGCGTTCTCCTGGTCGACGACCAGCCCCTGTTGCGCACCGGCTTCCGGATGATCCTGGAGGCGGAGGAGGACTTGGCGGTGGTCGGCGAGGCCGGGGACGGCTTGCAGGCGCTGGACCAGGTGCGGGCGCTGCAGCCGGATGTGGTGCTGATGGACATCCGGATGCCGCGGATGGACGGGGTGGAGGCGACGCGGCAGATCACCGGGCCGGGCCGGGACGGTCCGGCGAAGGTGCTGGTGCTGACCACGTTCGACCTGGACGAGTACGTGGTGGAGGCGCTGCGGGCGGGGGCGAGCGGGTTCCTGTTGAAGGACGCGCCGGCCGTTGAGCTGGTGCAGGCGATCCGGGTGGTGGCGGCGGGCGAGGCGATGCTCGCGCCGAGCATCACGCGGCGGCTGCTGGACAAGTACGCGGGGCATCTGCCGTCGGGTGACGAGCGTGTCCCGGACACGCTGGGGACGCTGACCGAGCGTGAGGTGGAGGTGCTGAAGCTGGTGGCGCGGGGTTTGTCGAACGCGGAGATCGCGGCGGATCTGTTCGTGAGCGAGACGACGGTCAAGACGCATGTGGGGCACGTCCTGACGAAGCTGGGCCTGCGTGACCGGGTCCAGGCGGCGGTGTACGCGTACGAGAGCGGCCTGGTCCGCCCCGGAGCCCAGTAGCCCCCGCCGAGCCGTGGGCGCCTCCGGCGCGGGTTCCTCCGGGGCTCCGGCCCGACGCGACCGTTGCACGGGCGAGTGAGCCGAAGGGGCCGCGTCGGCGATGGAGGGCGAGCGCCCGGAGGAATCCGCGAGGAACGAGCGGATTCCGAGGACGCACGCCCTCCTGCAGCCGACAAGAGCGGGCCCGGAGGCGAACCGCCCCGGGAAAAGAGGTGCGGGTGAGCCGAAGGGGCCGCGTCGGCGAAGGAGGGCGAGCGCCCGGAGGAATCCGCGAGGAACGAGCGGATTCCGAGGACGCACGCCCTCCTGCAGCCGACAAAAGCGGGCCCGGAGGCGAACCGCCCCCGTGAAGAGACACCTCATGCGGCTAAGCCGTCAAGGCGGCCCCGGGGTCTCGCCCGGCAGTTGTCCGGATGATCCGTGATCATTTTGGTGTGTCGGCCGTGAAGGCGTACACCCGGAGCGGGTCGAGGTGCAGTTCGTGGGGGCCCATGCAGTCAGCGGCGAGAGTGGCCACGAGCGCCCCGCACACGCACGCCATGTTGCGGCCTCCGGTGCCAAGCGGTCCGCAGCACCCGTGATGGATGCCGAGGGACCCGGCCAGCTGCAGGCTGGGCACGTCCTCCGGGTGCACGATCACGGAGTTCCTGGGCCCTGCGGGCACCATGCCGGTCATGTCAGGCGGCATGAGAAGGGCACGGCTCCGATGCGGGTCTACGGCCTGGGCGTCAGGGGCCACGAAAGGTGCGCCCCAAGGCTCGGGATCGATGACACAGCTGCCACGCGGGACGGTCGACGGCGCGAGCCGAGTCACGCTGTGACGATCCCTGTCGTGCACGGAGACGTCGGGGACGTCCGTGAGCTCCTGCAGGTTCGGGGTGAGCTCGGCGCCGCATTTCGCGCAGTAGAAGACCGTCATAGCAGCCGTTGTATCCGGTCTTTGCACAGCCTCGCACGGTCGGAGGTGTCGTAGGGGTCACCATGGGACCGACCGGGCCACGCACTTCCTGCCCGAGCGGACACGCCGCCCCGGGGCCATCAGAGATCCAGGACCTCTGGTTGCCATCGAATCAGAGGTGCGAGTGAGTCGAAGGGGCCGCGTCGGCGAAGGAGGGCGAGCGCCCGGAGGAGTCCGCGGGGAACGAGCGGATTCCGAGGACGCACGCCCTCCTGCAGCCACAAGAGCGGGCCTGGAGGCGAACCGAGCCTCCAAGGGGGTCAGCCCTTGCTGATCTCCCAGAAGCGGAAGACCGTGGAGGCGTCGAGGGACCACTGGAGGCCGTTGACGTTCTGGCGGGTGACGGCGTACTGCTTGCCCTGCCAGAGCGGGAGGAGCGGGAGTTCGTCGGCGACGATGTCCTGGAGGCGGTCGTAGTCGGTGTTGGCCGCGGTGCGGTCGGACTTCGCGGAGGTCGACGGGATGATCGTCCCGGTGATCTCCTTGTTGTCGTAGTTGTTGTTCAGGACGTTGCCGGGGCCGAAGAACGGCTGGGTGAAGTTGTCGGCGTCCGGGTAGTCGGGGACCCAGCCCTTGACGTAGATGCCGTACTTGCCGGCCTGGATGTCCTTTTCGTACTGCTCGTACTCGACGGACTTGACGTCGGCTTCGAAGAGGCCGCTGTCGTTGAGCTGCTTGGCGATGACCTCGAACTGGTGGTCGGTGGAGGGGCCGTAGCGGGAGGGGGTCGAGTAGAGGGTGACCTTGACCTTGCCGTTGATGTTGGCGGCCTTGAGGACGGCCTTGGCCTTCTCGGGCTGCGGGGTGCCGCCGTAGCGGTCGAAGAACGGCGTGGTGTGGCCGGCGATGCCGGTGGGGACGATGGAGTACAGGGCGGTGGCGGTGCCTGCGTACACGTCCTTGACGAGGGCTTCGCGGTCGACGAGGTAGGCGATGGCCTTGCGGACGGGGAGCTTGCCGACGACGGGGTCGTTCATGTTGAAGACCATGTGTTCGACTTCGGCGCCGGTGCCCTGGACGACGTCGACCTTGTCGTCGCCGGTTTTGCTGGAGGCGAGGGCGGCGATGTCCTTGGCGGCGAGGCCGCGGAAGGCGAAGTCGACGTCTCCGTTTTCGAGGACGGTCTTGAGGCCGGCCTGGTCGCCGTTGAAGAACTTGAGGGTGACGCCGGTGTTCTTCGCCTTGGCCTTGCCGGTGTAGGACTCGTTGACGGAGAAGGTGGCGCTCTTCTCGCTGAAGGAGTCGAGCTTGTAGACGCCGGAGCCGACGGCCTTGTTGTCGGTGCGGAGCTTGTCGGCCGGGTATTCGCGGTGGTCGACGATGGAGCCCGCGCCGGAGGCGATCTTGCTCGGGAAGGTGGCGTCGGAGGTCTTCAGGCGGAAGACGACGGTGTGGTCGTCCGGGGCGTCGATGCCGGCGATCGAGGCGAGCATGACGGCGGGGCCGTTCTCGTCGTTGATCTTCAGCGTGCGCTCGAAGGAGTACTTGACGTCCTTGGAGGTGAGCTCGTGCCCGTTGCTGAACTTCAGGTCCTTCTTCAGCGTGCACTTGAAGAGCTTGCTGTCGCCGCCCTCGAAGGCGCAGCTCTGGGCGGCGTCGGGCTCGGGGGTGGTGCCGCCCTTGGGGAAGCTCAGCAGCGACTGGAAGACGTTGTTGAAGAGCAGCCAGGAGCCGGGGTCGTAGCCGGATGCCGGGTCGGTGGACTTCACCTTGTCGGATATGCCCATGACCACGCCCTTGCCGCTGCCGGCGTTGGAGCCATCGGTCGAACCGCAACCGCTGAGCAGCGCGGCGGCGGTGGCTGCGCCGAGCGGGGCCGCCAGCCACTGGTTACGTCGATTCACGGATACGTCCTTCACAGTCGAACTGTTTCGTTGCTCCGGCCCGCGACATCCGCTGCCGGTCCTTGCCTTGCTCAGCCGCTTACGCCGCGGCCGAGCTCCCACAACTGGAGGTCGGAGATGGCGTTGACCGACCACTCCACTCCGGTGATTCCGTCGCGTGCGGCGACGTACTGCTTGCCCTGCCACAGGGGCAGGACGGGTACGTCCTCGGCGACGATGTCCTGCATCTCCGTGACCGCGGGCGCGGCGACGTTGCGGTCGACCGCGCGCCGGGACTCGGGGAGGAGCCTGGTGCGCACCGTGTTGTTGGCGTACGGCGTGCCCAGGAAGTTGTCCTGCTCCAGGAACGGGGCGAGGAAGTTGTCGGCGTCCGGGTAGTCGGGGAACCAGCCGAGTCCGTAGGCGGCGTGGTCGCCCTTCTTCTGGGCGGGGCGGAAGTCGGACCATTCGCTGCCCTGGACGGTGATGTCGAAGAGCTGGGTGGCGTTGAGCTGGGCCTTGAGGGTTTCGAACTCGGCCGCGGTGCCGT
The DNA here is from genome assembly GCF_001941845.1 of Streptomyces sp. TN58. NCBI lineage: Bacteria > Bacillati > Actinomycetota > Actinomycetes > Kitasatosporales > Streptomycetaceae > Streptomyces > Streptomyces sp. TN58. The sequence continues at coordinate 1,549,245 of NZ_CP018870.1, forward strand.
CGCCGTAGTGGTCGCTGGTGTAGTGGAGGGTCAGCTTGACCGGGGTCTTGATCCCGGCGTCCTTCAGCAGTGCGGCGGCCTTGGGCGTGTTGGCGTCGCCGTACTTGTTGTAGAAGGAGTTGACGTGGCCGGTGACGCTGGTGGGGACCAGTGAGTAGAGCGGCTGGGCGGACTTGCCGTAGACCTTGGAGATGAGTGCGCTGCGGTCGACGGCGGCGGCGAGGGCTTGGCGGACGGCCTTTTCCTTGACGACGGGTGCGTCGGTGTTGAAGCCGATGTAGCGGATCTCCAGGCCGGGCATGGGGACCAGCTTGACGCCCTGGGGCGGGTTGGCGCTGAGTTCGTTGATCTGGGCGGGCGACAGGGTGCGGGAGACCATGTGGATCTTGCCGTCGGTGAGTGCCTTGCCCATGGCCGGGGAGTCGCGGAAGGTGCGCAGCTCGATCTTGTCGTTGCGGAGCTTGAGGTCGCCCTTGTAGTGGGGGTTCTTGGTGAAGACGGCGCGGACGAGGCGGTTGTCCTTGACTTCGGCCTTCATCGTGTAGGGCCCGGAGCCGTCGACGGCGAAGCCCTCGCGGAGTTTGCCGGCGTCGTAGTTCTTCGCGCTGACGATGCCGGCGGCGGGGGTGGAGAGCTTGTGGGGGAAGGTGGCGTCGGGGGTCTTCAGGTGGAAGACGACGGTGTCCTCGCTCGTTGCCTCGACCTTGTCGAGGGTGGAGAGGAGTGAGGAGGGGCCGTTCTCGTCCTTGATCGCGAGGACGCGGTCGATGGAGAACTTGACGTCCTTGGCGGTGAGCGGGTCTCCGTCGGCGAACTTGAGGCCGGCGCGCAGGGTGCAGCGGTAGCTCTGGTTGCCGGTGTCGGTGAAGCGGCAGGCGGAGGCGGCTTCGGGGACGGGCTGGCCGCCGCCGCGGGGGGTGTGCATGAGCGTCTGGACGGTCTGGCGCAGGATGTTCCAGGTGCCGGCGTCGTAGGCGTATGCGGGGTCGAAGGGGGCGGGAGCGAAGTCTGCGGCCTCGAACCGGTCGGTGGTGCCGACGACGATCGCTGCGGATCCTGCTCCTCCGCCGCTGGCTGTGCCGCATGCGGCCAGTGCGGGGGTGAGCAGTCCGGCCGCGGCCGTCAGCACCATGGTCTTGCGGTTCATGCTGGAAGTACTCCCTGTGACCGGCACTTGTTCAAAGCGGTGTGGAGGGCACTTCGCGGTGGTCGCCCGTTCGGGGCGGGACGATCGGGCCGGTGTTGTGACGATCGGTCCACGCGGTTCCGGCACAGGGGTGTGTGTCCGGGACGGCTGGGTGCGGCGAGGTGCCCGGATCGACACTAGTGGTCCGTGGCGGGATGGCTGGAACTGGCCGGACTTGGGACGTAATCGCACTGTGATCGGAGCGAACTGCCTGTTCACAGGCAGGGCTGCGCAGATTCGGTCAGGGGCTGATCAATGTGGACACATTGGTAGCCGTCGGGGGCTTGCGACAGGTCCGTCGGGGGTGTGGCGCGTGACCAAGCTCACTCTGCGCAACGACCCTGGAGAGGATGGAATTTCGGCCTCCAGGGCCTACGACGGAAGATCCTTCCGTCGGGGCGCCGCCGGGCAGGGTTCCGTTCGGCACGGAGCGTGCACAGGGGGTCTCGTTGCGTGGCGATGCATACCGATGTAGGTCAGTGCATGCCGATGTGTCCACTCAGGTCAGGCGGCGGCGCCGTGCGGGCCCGTCGTCACTCTCAGTTCAGGGGGACGATGAGCGAGCGCAGGAACTCCAGGTCGACGTCCTCCAGCGAGCTGACGACCGTACGCCCGGGGGCCGGTGCGATCACCCCGACCGACGGGACGGCCACGACCCGGCAGCCGGCCGCTTCGGCGGCCGCCACTCCGGTGTTGGTGTCCTCGATGACCGCGCACCGCGAGGGGTGGGCGCCGAGGGTCTGCGCCGCGAGCAGGTAGGGGTCGGGGTGCGGCTTGGTCCGGGCGACCTCGTCGCCGGCGACCGTCATCGTGAAGCGGTCGCGGCCGAGGGTGAGCAGCACCCGGTCGATGACGCGGCGGTGGGAGGCGGAGACCAGGGCGGTGGGCACGTTGTGCCGGGCCAGCTCGGTCAGCAGCCGTTCGGCGCCGGGCATGAGGGGGACGCGGTCGGCGATGCGGGCCTCGAAGCGCTCGTTGAGCAGGACGCTCAGCTCTGCGATGCCGATGGCGGCGCCGGTGGCCTCGATCAGGAAGCCCGCGCTGCGGGTCATGGGGCCGCCGACGACCACGTCGCGCCAGGCGTCCTCCAGGCGGTGGCCGAGCTCGCGGAAGACCTCGGCCTCGATCTCCCACCAGAAGCCCTCGGTGTCCACGAGGGTGCCGTCCATGTCGAGCAGCACCGCCTGCAGTGCCGAGCCGTCGGCCGTGCGGGTGACGGGGGCGGGAACGGTGCTCGTCATGCGCGTGCCTCTCTGAGGGGACGAGAAGGCCGGTCACCTCTTCCCGCGGGGCATCCCCCGGGGAACAGGCGACCGGCCTGTATGGGACCGACAAGTGTACGTCGGCGGAGCTCAGCGTGCGTTGAAATACTTCGCTTCGGGGTGGTGGATCACGATGGCGTCGGTCGACTGCTCGGGGTGGAGCTGGAACTCCTCGGAGAGGTGGACGCCGATCCGCTCCGGCTGGAGGAGGTCGGCGATCTTCGCGCGGTCCTCCAGGTCGGGGCAGGCGCCGTAGCCGAGGGAGAAGCGGGCGCCGCGGTACTTGAGGTCGAACATGTCCTCGACCCTGGCCGGGTCCTCGCCGCCGAATCCGAGCTCGGCGCGGACCCGGGCGTGCCAGTACTCGGCCATGGCCTCGGCGAGCTGGACGGAGAGGCCGTGCAGTTCCAGGTACTCGCGGTAGGAGTCGGATTCGAAGAGCTTGGCCGTGGCCTCGCCGATCTTGGAGCCTACGGTGACCACCTGGAGTCCGACGACGTCGGTCTCGCCGGACTCCTCGGGGCGGAAGAAGTCCGCGAGGCACAGGCGGCGGCCGCGGCGCTGGCGGGGGAAGGTGAAGCGGGTCCGCTCGTTGCCGTCGTCGTCGAGGATGATCAGGTCGTCGCCCTTGGAGACGCAGGGGAAGTAGCCGTAGACGACGGCCGCCTCCAGCAGGTTCTCGGTGTGCAGCTTCTCCAGCAGGCCGCGCAGGCGCGGGCGGCCCTCGCTCTCGACGAGCTCCTCGTACGTGGCGCCGCCTGCGCGGGCCTGCTTCAGGCCCCACTGGCCCTTGAAGAGGGCTCCCTCGTCCAGCCAGGAGGCGTAGTCCTTGAGCGGGATGCCCTTGACCACGCGGGTGCCCCAGAAGGGCGGGGTGGGCACCGGGTTGTCGACGGCCACGTCGGAGCGGCCGCCGGGCTCCTGCGGCTCCTCCACCGGGAGGGGGGTGTCCCGCTTGGCGACGCGGCGCTGCTTGAGCTCGGGCAGGGCGGCGCCGGGGACGCCGCGCTTGACGGCGATGAGGGCGTCCATGAGGCGCAGGCCCTCGAAGGCGTCGCGGGCGTAGCGGACCTCGCCCTCGTAGATCTCGTGGAGGTCCTGTTCGACGTAGGCGCGGGTGAGGGCGGCGCCGCCGAGGATCACCGGGTAGTCGGCGGCCAGCTTGCGCTGGTTCAGCTCCTCCAGGTTCTCCTTCATGATCACGGTGGACTTCACGAGCAGGCCGGACATGCCGATGACGTCGGCCTTGTGTTCCTGGGCGGCTTCGAGGATCGCGGAGACGGGCTGCTTGATGCCGATGTTGACGACGTTGTAGCCGTTGTTGGTGAGGATGATGTCGACGAGGTTCTTGCCGATGTCGTGGACGTCGCCGCGGACGGTGGCGAGGACGATGGTGCCCTTGCCCTCGTCGTCGCTCTTCTCCATGTGGGGTTCGAGGTAGGCCACGGCCGTCTTCATGACCTCGGCGGACTGCAGGACGAAGGGGAGCTGCATCTGGCCGGAGCCGAAGAGTTCGCCGACGACCTTCATGCCCTCCAGGAGGGTGTCGTTGACGATGTCGAGGGCGGGGCGGGTCTGGAGGGCCTCGTCGAGGTCGGCTTCCAGGCCGTTCTTCTCGCCGTCGATGATGCGGCGCTGCAGGCGCTCGTCCAGGGGCAGGGCGAGGAGTTCCTCGGCGCGGCCGGCCTTGAGGGACTTGGTGTTGACGCCCTCGAAGAGGGCCATCAGCTTCTGCAGCGGGTCGTAGTCCTCGGTGCGCCGGTCGTAGATCAGGTCGAGGGCGGTGGAGACCTGCTCCTCGTCGAAGCGGGCGATCGGCAGGATCTTGGAGGCGTGGACGATGGCCGAGTCGAGTCCGGCCTTGACGCATTCGTCGAGGAAGACGGAGTTCAGCAGGACGCGGGCGGCGGGGTTGAGGCCGAAGGAGATGTTGGAGAGGCCCAGGGTGGTCTGGACGTCGGGGTGGCGGCGCTTGAGTTCGCGGATCGCCTCGATCGTGGCGATGCCGTCCTTGCGGGACTCCTCCTGGCCGGTGCAGATGGTGAAGGTCAGCGTGTCGATGAGGATGTCGCACTCGCGGATGCCCCAGTTGGCCGTGAGGTCGGCGATGAGGCGTTCGGCGATGGCGACCTTGTGCTCGACGGTGCGGGCCTGGCCCTCCTCGTCGATGGTGAGCGCGATGAGTGCGGCGCCGTGCTCCTGGGCCAGTCGGGTGACCTTGGCGAAGCGGGATTCGGGGCCGTCGCCGTCCTCGTAGTTGACCGAGTTGATGACGGCGCGGCCGCCGAGCTTCTCCAGGCCCGCCTTGATGACGGGGACCTCGGTGGAGTCCAGGACGATGGGCAGGGTGGAGGCGGTGGCGAAGCGGCCGGCCAGTTCCTCCATGTCGGCGACGCCGTCGCGGCCGACGTAGTCCACGCAGAGGTCGAGCATGTGCGCGCCTTCGCGGATCTGGTCGCGGGCCATCTCGACGCAGTCGTCCCAGCGGCCCTCCAGCATGGCCTCGCGGAACTTCTTGGAGCCGTTGGCGTTGGTGCGCTCGCCGATCGCCATGTAGGAGGTGTCCTGGCGGAAGGGCACGGTCTGGTAGAGCGAGGCGGCGCCGGGCTCGGGCCGGGGGTCGCGCGGGGCGATGGCGGTGCCGCGGACGCGTTCGACGACCTGGCGCAGGTGCTCGGGGGTGGTGCCGCAGCAGCCGCCGACCAGGGAGAGGCCGTACTCGCGGACGAAGGTCTCCTGGGCGTCGGCGAGCTCGGGGGCGGTCAGCGGGTAGTGCGCGCCCTGCTTGGTGAGGACGGGCAGGCCGGCGTTGGGCATGCAGGAGAGGGGGATGCGGGCGTTGCGGGCGAGGTAGCGCAGGTGCTCGCTCATCTCGGCGGGGCCGGTGGCGCAGTTCAGGCCGATCATGTCGATGCCGAGGGGTTCGAGCGCGGTGAGGGCCGCGCCGATCTCGGAGCCCAGCAGCATGGTGCCGGTGGTCTCGACGGTGACGGAGCAGATCAGCGGGACGTCGACGCCGAGCGCGGCCATGGCGCGGCGGGCGCCGATGATGGAGGACTTGGTCTGCAGGAGGTCCTGGGTGGTCTCGACGAGCAGCGCGTCGGCGCCGCCGGAGAGCAGGCCCTCGGCGTTGGTCTGGTAGGCGTCGCGGATCTGCGCGTAGGTGATGTGGCCGAGGGTGGGCAGCTTGGTGCCGGGGCCCATGGAGCCGAGGACCCAGCGCTGCTGTCCGGTGGAGGCGGTGAACGCGTCGGCGGTCTCGCGGGCGATGCGGGCGCCGGCCTCGGAGAGTTCGAAGTTGCGTTCGGCGATGTCGTACTCGGCGAGGGCCGCGTAGTTCGTGCCGAAGGTGTTGGTCTCGACGCAGTCCACGCCCACCGCGAAGTACGCCTCGTGGACGGAGCGCACGATGTCGGGGCGGGTGATGTTGAGGACCTCGTTGCAGCCTTCCAGCTGCTGGAAGTCCTCCATGGTGGGGTCCTGCGCCTGGAGCATCGTTCCCATGGCTCCGTCGGCGACGACCACGCGGGTCGCGAATGCCTCCCGGAGGGCATCGGCCCGGGTCTGGGTGTCGGCGGGCGGGTTCGGCAACGAGGCCATGGAGTGCTCCCTGGGATGCGACGGCTGTCGGCTTTGCACCCCTGCTGTGTCAAGGGTGCACGCGGCCAGCCTAACCGCGAGGCACCGGCCCCGGTGTGGGTGTCCCACGTGGCGGACTGCATTCTGTGGCGGGGGCCTGCCCATGGCGTTGTGGTGACGGTACGGCGGGAACAGATCTCCTACGGTGCGCGAGGTCGACATCGACCGATACTGTTCAGCATTGTCGAACCACGTCAAGATGGTCAGAGATACCGAAGGTCAGCAGGAGGCTGCGCGATGGCACGGAACATCCAGTCGCTCGAACGAGCCGCTGCGATGCTGCGACTCCTGGCGGGCGGCGAACGCCGGCTGGGGCTCTCGGACGTGGCGTCCTCGCTGGGCCTGGCCAAGGGCACGGCCCACGGCATCCTGCGCACCCTGCAGGCCGAGGGCTTCGTGGAGCAGGACCCGGCCTCCGGGCGGTACCAGCTGGGCGCGGAGCTGCTGCGCCTGGGCAACAGCTACCTGGACGTGCACGAGCTGCGCGCCCGCGCGCTGGTGTGGACCGACGACCTGGCCCGGGCGAGCGGCGAGAGCGTGTACGTGGGGGTGCTGCACCAGAGCGGGGTGCTGATCATGCACCACGTGTTCCGGCCCGACGACAGCCGCCAGGTGCTGGAGGTCGGGGCGATGCAGCCGCTGCACTCGACGGCGCTGGGCAAGGTGCTGTCGGCGTACGACCCGGTGGCGCACACGCAGGTGCTGGAGGTCGAGCGGGAGGCGTTCACGCCGCGTACGGTCACCGACGCCGCCGGCTTCGAGGAGATCCTGGGCCTGACCCGGGCGCGCGGCTGGGCCGCGGACGTCGAGGAGACGTGGGAGGGCATCGCCTCGGTGGCGGCGCCCATCCACGACCGGCGCCGGATGCCGGTGGGCGCGGTGGCGGTCGCGGGCGCCGTGGAGCGGGTGTGCGGCGACTCCGGGGAGCCCCGCGCGGCCCTGGTCGCCTCGGTGCGGGACTGTGCGCGCGCGGTTTCACGCGACCTCGGCGCGGGCCGGTTCTGACCTCCCTTTAACAGGCTCCGGCCATCACCCGGCCCCCTTCTGCCCATTTTTCGCCATATCTCGACCTTGAGATGGCCGGATTTGGCTGATCGCACGTGCCGGTAACGATCCGACACATTGGCCTGGCCGACCCTTGACGCATTCTTCACCTGGGCGGAAAACTGCCGTTCACCGGTCGACATTGTCGAACACCTACCGGCAATACGCGCTAGGATGCGACAAGGCCAAGGACCGGTGCAGCACTCACCGAGTGCGCGGAACCACCGGAGGGACCCGGTTTCCGCCCACCCCTGGACGTACGTAAGGAGTCGCGGGTGTCCAGCTCCGACATCTTCATCGGCGAGACCATCGGTACCGCCCTGCTCACTCTGCTCGGCGGTGGCGTCTGCGCCGCAGTGACACTCAAGAGCTCCAAGGCCCGCAACGCGGGCTGGCTCGCGATCACCTTCGGCTGGGGCTTCGCCGTACTGATCGCGGCCTACGTCTCCGCGCCGCTCTCCGGTGCGCACCTCAACCCGGCGGTCACCGTCGGCCTCGCCGTCAAGACCGGCGAGTGGGGCGACACGCCCGTCTACTTCGCCGGCCAGCTGCTGGGCGCCATGCTCGGCGCGGTCATCATGTGGGTGACCTACTACGGCCAGTTCCGCGCACACCTCTCCGACCCGGAGCACATCCGCGACGCCAAGCTCGGCCCGGAGGACCCGCACCCGCACGACCAGGCCGGCCCCGTGCTCGGCGTCTTCTCCACCGGCCCCGAGATCCGCAACGTCGTGCAGAACCTCGCGACCGAGATCATCGGCACCGCCGTGCTGGTCCTGGCGATCCTGACCCAGGGCCTCCAGGACGGCGGCAAGGGCCTCGGTGTCATCGGTGTCCTGATCACCTCCTTCGTGGTCGTCGGCATCGGCCTCTCGCTGGGCGGCCCGACCGGTTACGCCATCAACCCGGTGCGCGACCTCGGCCCCCGAATAGTCCACGCCCTGCTGCCGCTCCCCAACAAGGGCGGCTCCGACTGGGGATACTCCTGGATCCCGGTGGCCGGCCCGCTCCTCGGTGCCGTGCTCGCCGGCGGTCTCTACAACATCGCGTTCGCCTGATCAGCTACTGCCGCGCTCGTAAGATCCGCATCGCACTCCTGATTCCGCCTACTCACCAGACCTGCCAGGAGCAGCCATCATGACCAGCAGCACCGGCCCCTTCATCGCCGCGATCGACCAGGGCACCACCTCCTCCCGCTGCATCGTCTTCGACCGCGACGGCCGCATCGTCGCCGTCGACCAGAAGGAGCACGAGCAGATCTTCCCGAAGCCGGGCTGGGTGGAGCACGACGCCACCGAGATCTGGACCAACGTCCAGGAGGTCGTCGCCGGCGCCATCGCCAAGGCCGAGATCACCGCCGCCGACGTCAAGGCGATCGGTATCACCAACCAGCGCGAGACCACCCTGCTGTGGGACCGCCACACCGGCGAGCCCGTCCACAACGCGCTCGTCTGGCAGGACACCCGCACCGACGCCCTGTGCAAGGAGCTCGGCCGCAACGTCGGCCAGGACCGCTTCCGCCGCGAGACCGGCCTGCCGCTGGCGAGCTACTTCGCCGGCCCGAAGGTCCGCTGGCTGCTCGACAACGTCGAGGGCCTGCGCGAGCGCGCCGAGGCCGGCGACATCCTCTTCGGCACCATGGACTCGTGGGTCATCTGGAACCTCACGGGCGGCGCCCAAGGCGGTGCGCACGTCACCGACGTCACCAACGCCTCGCGCACCATGCTGATGAACCTGCACACCCTCGCCTGGGACGAGAAGATCGCGGAGTCGATGGGCGTCCCGCTCAACGTGCTCCCCGAGATCAAGTCCTCCGCCGAGGTCTACGGCCACGTCAAGGACGGCGTCCTCGCCGGTGTCCCGGTCGCCTCGGCGCTCGGTGACCAGCAGGCCGCGCTGTTCGGCCAGACGTGTTTCGCCGAGGGCGAGGCGAAGTCCACGTACGGCACCGGAACGTTCATGCTCATGAACACCGGCGACAAGATCATCAACTCCTACAGCGGCCTGCTGACCACGGTCGGCTACCAGATCGGCGACCAGAAGCCGGTCTACGCCCTGGAGGGCTCCATCGCCGTCACCGGCTCGCTCGTCCAGTGGATGCGCGACCAGATGGGCCTGATCAAGTCCGCGGCCGAGATCGAGACCCTGGCCCTCTCCGTCGAGGACAACGGCGGCGCCTACTTCGTGCCGGCCTTCTCCGGCCTGTTCGCCCCGTACTGGCGCTCCGACGCCCGCGGTGTGATCGCCGGCCTCACCCGGTACGTCACCAAGGCGCACATCGCCCGTGCCGTCCTGGAGGCCACCGCCTGGCAGACCCGCGAGATCACCGACGCCATGACCAAGGACTCGGGCGTCGAGCTCGCCGCCCTCAAGGTCGACGGCGGCATGACCTCCAACAACCTGCTGATGCAGACGCTCTCGGACTTCCTGGACGCCCCCGTGGTCCGTCCGATGGTCGCCGAGACCACCTGCCTCGGCGCCGCCTACGCCGCCGGCCTGGCCGTCGGCTTCTGGCCCGACACCGACGCCCTGCGCGCCAACTGGCGCCGCGCGGCGGAGTGGACCCCGCGGATGCCCGCCGAGCAGCGGGAGCGCGAGTACAAGAGCTGGCTCAAGGCCGTCGAGCGGTCCATGGGCTGGGTCGACGACGAAGACGCCAGCTGACCGCACCAGCTGAGTCAATCGACGAGGAGCGATAAGAGATATGAGCACCCTGCAGAGCGTCCCCGCCCTGGGTACGCACCCGACCGCCGGCGCGAACGCGAGCCGAGCCGAGACCCGCGAGCAGCTGGCGAAGGCCACGTACGACCTGCTGGTCATCGGCGGTGGAATCCTGGGCACCTCGGTGGCCTGGCACGCCGCGCAGTCGGGTCTGCGGGTTGCCATGGTGGACGCCGGCGACTTCGCCGGCGCCACCTCCTCGGCCTCCTCCAAGCTCGTCCACGGCGGCCTGCGCTACCTGCAGACCGGCGCGGTCAAGCTGGTCGCGGAGAACCACCACGAGCGGCGGGTGCTGGCCAAGGACGTGGCCCCGCACCTGGTCAACCCGCTCACCTTCTACCTGCCGGTCTACAAGGGCGGTCCGGTGGGTGCGGCCAAGCTGGGCGCGGGCGTCTTCGCCTACTCCGCCCTCTCGGCCTTCGGCGACGGCATGGGCAAGGTCATATCCCCCGCCCGTGCCGTCGCCGACAACCCCGGTCTGAAGACCGACAACCTCAAGGCCGTCGCGGTCTACTACGATCACCAGATGAACGACTCGCGCGTGGCCGTCATGACGGTCCGCGCGGCCGTCGAGTCCGGTGCGGTCGTCCTCAACCACGCCGAGGTCACCGGCCTGCGCAAGACGCACGGCCGGGTCACCGGCGCCGAGCTCAAGGACCGCCTGGACGGAACCGAGTTCGGGATCGACGCCCGCGTCGTGCTCAACGCCACCGGCCCGTGGGTGGACCACCTGCGGCGCATGGAGGACAAGCACTCCATGCCGTCGATCCGCCTGTCCAAGGGCGCGCACATCGTCATGAAGCGCAAGTCGCCCTGGAAGGCCGCCATGGCCACCCCGATCGACAAGTACCGCATCACCTTCGCCCTCCCGTGGGAGGACCAGCTGCTGCTCGGCACCACCGACGAGGTGTACGAGGGCGACCCGGCGGACGTGCGCGCCACCGAGTCCGACATCCAGCAGATCCTGGACGAGGCGGCCTTCTCGGTGAAGGACGCCGACCTCGACCGCTCGCTGATGACGTACGCCTTCGCCGGCCTGCGCGTGCTGCCCGGCGGTCCCGGCGGCGTGGAGAAGGCCAAGCGCGAGACGGTCGTCTCGGAGGGCGCGGGTGGCATGCTGTCGGTCGCCGGCGGCAAGTGGACGACGTACCGCCACATCGGCCGCGTCGTCATGGACAAGCTCGCCAAGCTCCCGGGCAGCCCGCTGACCGAGGACATGGAGCCGGTGAAGTCCCTTGTGCGCCGCATCGCGCTGCCGGGCGTCGCCAACCCCAACGCGGTCGCGCACCGGCTGCTGGTGGACCGTGAGCCCGGCACCCGGATGGACCCGCTGACCGCCCGCCACCTGGCGTCGCACTACGGCTCGCTGGCCTTCGATATCGCGCGCATCGCGAACGAGGACCCGGCGCTGGCCGAGCGCATCCACCCGGACGGTCCGGAGATCTGGGCGCAGGTCGCCTACGCCCGTGACCAAGAGTGGGCCGAGACGGTCGACGACGTGCTGCGCCGCCGCACGACGGTGACGATCCGCGGCCTGGACGACGAGTCCGTGAAGGCCCGCGTCGAGGAGATGCTGGCCCGCAAGGCATAGCTCTCACGCAGGTGGGGAAGAGGGGCGGTTCCGAGGGGAACCGCCCCTCTGTCGTGGGCTGTGGCCGGTGTCCCCTCAAGGCTTAGGCTGACCCACGTACGCAAGGAACTTCGGAAGGAGACCTGGGTGATCGAGCTTGAGGGCGTGCCCGAGCTGATCGACCCGGTCATGGTGGCCGCGTTCGAGGGCTGGAACGACGCGGGTGACGCGGCCTCCGGTGCGGTCGCACACCTGGACCGGGAGTGGAAGGGCGAGGTCTTCGCGGCTCTGGACGCCGAGGACTACTACGACTTCCAGGTCAACCGGCCCACGGTGTGGCTGGACAACGGGGTACGGAAGATCACGTGGCCGACGACCCGGCTCTCGGTGGTCCGGATCGGCGGCGCCAAACCGCGCGACCTGGTACTGGTCCGCGGGATCGAACCGTCCATGCGGTGGCGGTCGTTCTGCAACGAGATCCTGGGCTTCGCGCACGAGCTCGGTGTGGAGATGGTCGTCATCCTCGGGGCGCTCCTCGGGGACACGCCCCACACCCGGCCGGTGCCGGTGAGCGGGGTCACCTCGGACCCGGACCTGGCGCGGACGATGGACCTGGAGGAGACCAAGTACGAGGGCCCGACGGGCATCGTGGGCATTCTCCAGGAGGCGTGTACGCACGCGGGCGTACCGGCGGTGTCGCTGTGGGCGGCGGTGCCGCACTACGTGTCGCAGCCGCCGAACCCGAAGGCGACGCTGGCCCTGCTGAACCGGCTGGAGGACCTGATCGACATCAGGATCCCGCTGGGCGAGCTGCCGGAGGACGCGCGGGCCTGGCAGCTGGGGGTGGACCAACTGGCCGCCGAGGACAGCGAGGTGGCGGAGTACGTGCAGACGCTGGAGGAGGCGCGGGACACCGCGGACCTGCCGGAGGCGTCGGGCGACGCGATCGCGCGGGAGTTCGAGCGGTACCTGCGGCGCCGGGACCCGGCGGCCGGCCCTGCGGCGGAGCCGGGCGACGGCTCGTACCTGCGGGACACGAGCGGGGGCCTCCCCCGGCCGCCGAAGCGCAAGCCGGACCTGTCGGGGGAGGATCCGGAGCCGCCGACCACCGCGTCCCCCGGCGAGGACGACCCGGGGGCATAGCCGGACGGGCCGTGTTCCGGGGGCAGCGCCTCCGGAACACGGCCCGCAGGCGGCTACAGGGCCACGCCCAGGAGGGCGTCGACGGTGCGGGAGATCAGGCCCGGGGCCGACTCGTCGTCGCCGTCGGTGGCGTTCTGCAGCTCCACCCAGCGGTCGACGGCCGCGAGCGCCGCGGGGGCGTCCAGGTCGTTCGCCAGGGCCTCGCGGACCTCTTCGAGGACCGCGTCCGCCGGGATGCCGTCCGGCCGGGAGACCGCCGCGCGCCAGCGGTCCAGGCGGGCCACGGCCTCGTCGAGGACGGCGTCCGTCCACTCCCAGTCGGCCCGGTAGTGGTGCGAGAGCAGCGCCAGGCGGATCGCCGCCGGGTCCACGCCTGCGCGGCGGAGCGCCGAGACGAAGACGAGGTTGCCCTTCGACTTCGACATCTTCTCGCCGTGCAGGGCGACCATGCCGGCGTGGACGTACGCCTTGGCCATGGGGAACTCGCCGGTCAGCGCCTGCGCGTGGGAGGCGCCCATCTCGTGGTGCGGGAAGGCGAGGTCGGAGCCGCCGCCCTGGATGTCGAAGCCCATGCCCAGGTGGTCCAGGGCGATCGCGACGCACTCGATGTGCCAGCCCGGCCGGCCGCGGCCCAGCGAGCCGCCGTCCCAGCTCGGCTCGCCCGGTCGCGCCGCCATCCACAGCATCGGGTCCAGCGGGTTCTTCTTGCCCGGGCGCTCGGGGTCGCCGCCCCGCTCCGCCGAGAGCAGGCGCATCGCCTCTGCGTCGAGGTGGGAGACGCCGCCGAAGTGCGGGTCGGACTCCACCGAGAAGTAGGTGTCGCCCTCCAGCTCGTACGCCGCGCCCGCGTCCCGCAGCCGCTCGACCAGCGGCACGATGCCGGGTATGGCCTCGACGGCTCCGATGTAGTGCTGCGGCGGCAGCATCCGCAGGGCCGTCATGTCCTCGCGGAAGAGCGCGGTCTCGCGCTCGGCCAGCTCGGTCCAGTCGTGGCCGTCGCGCAGCGCCCGCTCCAGCAGCGGGTCGTCGACGTCGGTGACGTTCTGGACGTAGTGGACCTGCCGCTTGGTGTCGAGCCACACGCGCTGCACGAGGTCGAACGCGTTGTAGGTCGCCGCGTGACCGATGTGGGTCGCGTCGTACGGGGTGATGCCGCAGACGTAGATGCGGGCGACGGGACCGGGGGCGAGGGTGATCGTCCCCTGGGTCGCGGTGTCGTGGATCTGGAGGTCGCGGCCCTTGCCGGGAAGGGCGGGGACCTCAGAAGCGGGCCAGGCATGCATGTGTCGAGCCTAACCGGACGGATGTTCCGGAAACGAACTGGACCTGCACTGTTGTCTTGATCGGCACTCTTGCGGTCTGGCTGGTTCTGTGCGTGCGCCCGGTGGCCGGTTCAGACCGGTGGCCAGGGGATCGCCGGCCACTGGCCGGACGGCTGCGGGTGCCTTCCGGTGCGCAGCATGTGCGCCACCCGTTCCCGTACGGCGGCCAGCTCCGCCGCCGTGATCAGTTCGGCCAGCCGGGTGGCGAGGGGGGCTCCCGCGGCCAGGTCCGCGGCCAGCGCGGTGAGCGCCTCGCGGGCCTCGTCCGTCAGCGGCTCCCCCGCCCAGCCCCAGAGCAGGGTGCGCAGCTTGTCCTCGGTGTGGAAGGTCACGCCGTGGTCGATGCCGTAGATGCGCCCGTCGGGCGCGGGCAGCAGGTGCCCACCCTTGCGGTCGCCGTTGTTGATCACCGCGTCGAGGACGGAGAGGCGGCGCAGCCTGGGGTCGTCGGCGTGGACGAGGAGGGCGGTGCGGCCCTCGGCGACCTCGGCGAAGGCCACGGGCTTCCAGCCCTCGCCGGCCTCCTCGCCGTCGACGAGCGCGAGGAGTCCTTCCCGCGGGGCGTCCGGCGGCGGCTGCCGGGCCTCGATCCACTGCTGGACCATGCCTTCGCCGTAGGGTCCGTCGCGCAGCACGGTGGCGGGCACCAGGCCCCATCCGGTGGCCTCGGAGACCAGGTAGGCGGCGACCTCCCGCTGGGCGAGGCTGCCGTCGGGGAAGTCCCACAGCGGCCGCTCCCCCTTGACGGGCTTGTAGACGCAGTCGGTGCTCACGCCGTCGTGGGTGACGGTGCACAGCAGGACGGCGTTGGACGCCTCACGGATCCGGCCGACGACGGTCAGCTCGCCCCTGGCGAGCAGTTCCTCCATGTCCCCCTGGCCGTTCACGCCTGGCGCCGGTAGCCGTTCTGGCGCGGGCACACGTGGCCCTCCGGGTCCAGCGGCAGACTGCACAGCGGACAGGGCGGGCGGCCTGCGTTGACCACGTCCAGCGCGCGTTTGGCGAAGGCGCGGGCCTGGGCGCCGGTGAGGCGGACCCGCAGCATGGGCGGGCCGTTCTCCTCGTCCTGGAGCAGCCGCTCCTCGGCCTCGGCGAGGTCCTCGTCGGACTCGGCGTCCAGTTCCACCAGGGCCTGGGCCTCGACGATCATCCGCTGTTCCTCGCCGTCCCAGGCGAGGGCCATGGTGCCGACGCGGAACTCCTCCTCGACGGGGACGTCCAGCGGGGCGGTGTCGGCGGCCTCCGCCGGGGCCACGGCCGGTACCGGGGCGTTTCCGCCGGTCCGCCGCACGACCTCGTCCAGCAGTTCGTCCATCCGCTCGGCGAGCGCGGCGACCTGGGTCTTCTCCAGGGAGACGCTGGTGACGCGGGGGCCGGCGGAGGCCTGCAGGAAGAACGTACGGCGTCCCGGCAAGCCGACCGTGCCGGCCACGAAGCGGTCCGGCGGGTCGTAGAGGAACACCTGACGGGGCACGTCCAGTCTCCAAGTCTCGGCGGCGGGGGCGGTTCTGCGCCCTTGTGTGGGCCCGTCCACCCTACTGCGCCCCGCGATCACGCCGCGCCCGCGCCGCCTCCCACGACCGCGTTGCCGGTGTCCTCGGAGTCCTTGTCGGAGGCGACGGGCTCGGGCGCGGCCGGGCGCTTGACGAGGGAGCCGAAGTCCCCGGTGTCGCCGAGGCGGAACACGAACGGGCGGGTCGGCGTGTAGCGGATCGCCGTCACCGAGCAGGGGTCGACGTGGATGCGCTGGAAGAGGTCCAGGTGCATGCCCAGGGCGTCCGCGACGAGCGACTTGATGATGTCGCCGTGCGAGCACATCAGGAAGACGGCGTCGCTGCCGTCGCTCTCCTCGATCCGCGCGTTCCAGTCGCGTACGGCGTCCACGGCGCGTGCCTGCATGGCGCGCATGGACTCGCCGCCGGGGAAGGCCGCCGCCGACGGGTGCTGTTGCACGATCTTCATCAGGGGTTCTTCGGAGAGTTCGGAGAGTTTGCGCCCGGACCAGTCGCCGTAGTGGCATTCGCCGATCCGCTCGTCGGTGTGCAGTTCCAGCTCGGGTCTCGCGGCCAGCAGGGGTGCGAGGGTTTCCCGGCAGCGCTGCAGCGGGCTGGTGACGGCGGCGGCGAGCGGTACGCCCGCGAGCCGTCCGGGGAGTGCGGCGGCCTGTTCGGCGCCGCGCTCGTCGAGGGCCACTCCGGGGGTCCATCCGGCGAGCAGCCCTGCGGTGTTGGCGGTGGACCGCCCGTGTCGTACGAGGATCAGCGTGGCCATGGGGGCCAGCGTAGGGCCTGCCTTGCGGGGTCAGGCCGGATCGGGGGGCGGGCCCGTCGGCGGCGGGGGACAATGTTCGGCGTGATTGTCGACTGCGCGATGTACCGGGACGGTCGCCGTGCCGAGGGTCCGGAGGACTTCTCGGACGCCTTGGAGGAGGCCCGGGCGAGCGGTGACGCCTTCCTGTGGATCGGTACGTACGAGCCGACGGAGGCGGAGTTCGACCACGTGCGGCGGGAGTTCGGGCTGCACCCGCTGGCGGTGGAGGACGCGCTCAAGGCGCACCAGCGGCCCAAGCTGGAGGTGTACGACGACTCGCTGTTCGTCGTGCTGAAGCCGGTGCTCTACGACGAGGCCACCGACACGGTGTCCGCGGGCGAGCTGATGCTGTTCATCGGCGACTCCTTCGTCGTCACGGTCCGGCACGGCGAGGGGGCGCCGCTGGCCGCCGTGCGCCGCCGGCTGGAGCAGGAGCCGGAGGTGTTGCGGCACGGGCCGACGGCGGTGCTGTACGCGGTCTCCGACGCGGTCGTGGACCACTACATCGAGGTGGCGGCCGAACTGCAGTCGGATCTGGAGGAGCTGGAGGCGGAGGTCTTCGCGCCGAACGCCTCGGACACGAAGAACACCGCGGCCCGGATCTACGGCTTCAAGCGGCAGGTGCTGGAGTTCCGGCGGGCGACGAACCCGCTGCTGGCGCCGATGGACCGGCTCGCCTTCGGGCAGGTGCCCTTCGTCCACGAGCACGCCCGGCCGTTCTTCCGCGACGTCGCCGACCACCTGACGAGGGCGAGCGAGCACATCGAGGGGCTGGACCGGCTGCTGTCGGACGCGCTGGCGGCGCACCTCGCGCAGACGGGGCTGCGGCAGAACGACGACGTGCGGAAGATCTCGGCCTGGGCGGCGATCGCGGCCGTGCCGACGATGGTCGCGGGGATCTACGGGATGAACTTCGACCACATGCCCGAGCTGCACCGGTGGTGGGGCTATCCGGGGGTGCTCGTGCTCATGGCGGGGGTCTGTCTGGGGCTGCACCGGCTGTTCAAGCGCCGGGGCTGGCTGTGAGGCCCGCCGGGCCACCGTCGTCAGGGGCGGCCCGGCGCGGTCCGCAGGGCACGGCTCAGGCGAACTCGGGGGTGGTGGCGGGTGCGCCGCCGAGGGCGTCGCGCCGCTCGGGCATCCGCAGGTCGACCATCCGGTGCCAGCCGCTGAAGCGCTCGTAGGCGTACATCGCGCGGATCCCGGCGGCCAGCAGGGCGGCCTTCGGCGCGGGCCAGTGCAGCAGCCGCCCCATGTGGTCCATGACGGCGAGGCTCACGTCGCGGTATACGGCAATCTCGGCGAGGGCGCTTTCGCGCAGCACCCGGTGGATGGTCCGGCCGTGGCCGGCGCGGGCCAGCCGCAGCAGTTCCTCGTGGCAGTAGGCGAGGTGGTTGTCCTCGTCGTTGCTGATCATGTGGATGGCCTTGCCCACCACGGGGTGGTCGCCGAAGTGCTTGACGAGCATGTCCATCTGGTCGGCGGCGCGCTGTTCGGTGACGCGGCTGTGCGCGAGGTAGACGACGATGTCCTCCTCGCTCAGCGCCTCCTGGCGGCGCAGCTTGTCGTGGGCCAGTCCGATGCCGCGGCGCTCCAGCAGCATGGTGTAGTCGGTCTCGGGGGGTACGGGGACGGCCTCCAGGCCGCGTTTGCGGAGCAGGGCGTGGAAGATCCGGCCGTGCTTGTCCTCGTCGGCGCCGTGCCGGATGATCTTGGGCGCGAGGTCGCGCATCGCGTCCGGGACCAGGGCTGCGATGCGGGCGTTCTCCCAGCCGCCCTGGGCTTCCCCGCTGGCGGCGATGGAGCAGAACAGCTGGAAGGAGTCGTCGTTGTCGACGATCTCCTGGAACAGGCTGCGGGCAGAGAGCATGCGACGAGTCAAACGCCGCTCCCGGGGGCGGGCAACCGAGGGGCGGCGCCACTCGTCCGAATGAACGAATCGCCGGGTGGGGCGCGGTGCGTAACCCCCTGGGCGTCGGGCGCGTTGTTGGCTGTGTCGGCCGTGGCGGGGAAGACCCCCCGAGCCCCCACCACGGCCGCAGGGCATCCATGCGGCGACCGGCTCCCCCGGCTGCCGCCCTGCCGGCCTCGGACCTGCGGCTACGACCTGCCCGCCGCGGGCGAGGCCTGTCGCGACTTTTGGGCCTCAGGCGAGGCCCGCGAGCTCCAGGGCCTCGGTGCCGGCGCGCAGGGCGGCGATCCGCTCGTCGAGGGTGAAGCCGGCGGGGGCGAGCGTGAGGGTGGTGACGCCGGCCTCCGCGTAGGCCCGCATCCCGTCGGCGATCCGCGCGACCGGGCCGAGCAGCGTCGTCGAGTCGATCAGCGAGTGCGGGACGGCCTCCGCGGCACCGTTCTTGTCGCCGGCCAGGTACTTGTCCTGGATCTCGGCGGCTTCCTTCTCGTAGCCCATGCGCTGGGCCAGCTGGTTGTAGAAGTTCTGCTTCCGGCTGCCCATGCCGCCCACGTACAGGGCGGTGTAGGGGCGGAACATGTCGGCGAGGGCGGTGACGTCGTCGCCGACGGCCAGCGGCACGGTCGGGCAGACGTCGAAGCCGTCCATCGTCAGCCCGGCCTTCTGGCGGCCGGCCCGGATGTGGGTGAGCGCGGTCGCCTCCAGGTGCTCGGCGGCGGGGAAGATCAGCAGGGCGCCGTCGGCGATCTCGCCGGTCTGCTCCAGGTTCTTGGGCCCGATGGCGGCGATGTAGAGCGGGATGTGCTCGCGCTCGGGGTGCACGGTCAGCTTGATCGGCTTGCCGGGGCCGCCCGGCAGCGGCAGGGTCCAGTGCTCGCCCTCGTAGCTCAGCCGCTCGCGGGACATGGCCTTGCGGACGATCTCTACGTACTCGCGGGTGCGGGCGAGCGGCTTGTCGAACTTGACGCCGTACCACCCCTCGGACACCTGGGGGCCGGAGACGCCGAGGCCGAGCCGGAAGCGGCCCTTGGTGAGGGAGTCCAGGGTGGCCGCGGTCATCGCGGTCATGGCGGGCTGGCGGGCGGGGATCTGGAGGATCGCCGAGCCGACGTCGATGCGCTCGGTCTGGGCGGCGACCCAGGCGAGGACCGTCGGGGCGTCCGAGCCGTAGGCCTCCGCCGCCCAGCAGACGTCGTATCCGAGGCGGTCGGCCTCCTGGGCGACGGCGAGGTTGTCGGCGTCCATGCCCGCACCCCAGTATCCGAGATTGATGCCGAGCCGCATGTGTCGTCCCCTTACCGGTGTACCGATCAGTAACGTTGATGTGCGGGGACTGTAGCGCGCCCGGGTGCTCCACGTCAGCGCCCCAGTAGTCTCAGCGCTCATGGAGCAGAGGCATCTCGGCCGCACCGGACTGCGCGTCTCCCGGATCGGCCTCGGCACCCTCACCTGGGGCCGCGACACCGGCGAGGAAGCCGCCGCCGAACAGGTGAAGACGTTCTGGGAGGCGGGCGGCACCCTCGTCGACACCGCCGACGTGTACGGCGGCGGTGAGGCGGAGTACCTCCTCGGGCGGCTGCTGGGCGGGCTCGTCCCGCGCCGGGAGCTGGTCATCGCGACGAAGGCGGGCAGCGTCCCCGACCCGGACCGGCGCTTCGACGGATCGCGCGGCCACCTGCTCGCGGCCCTGGACGATTCGCTGGAGCGGCTGGGCACCGACCACGTCGACCTGTGGCAGGTCCACGCCTTCGATCCGACGACGCCGCTGGAGGAGACCCTGCAGGCCCTGGACCTGGCGGTGAGCAGCGGCCGGGCCCGGTACGCGGGGGTGGCGGGCTTCTGCGGCTGGCAGCTGGCGAAGGCGGCCACCTGGCAGCTCGCGGCCCCCGGGGCCCGGACCCGGATCGCCTCGACGCAGATGGAGTACTCGCTGCTCCAGCGGGGCGTCGAGCGGGAGGTGCTGCCGGCCGCGCTGGACCTGGGGGTCGGTCTGCTGCCGTCCTCCCCGCTGGGGCGCGGGGTGCTGACGGGCAAGTACCGGGAGGGCACCCCGGCCGATTCCCGGGGCGCCTCCGCGTCCCTGTCCGCGCTGGTGGAGCCGTACCTGGACGAAGCGGCGGCCGGGATCGTGGACGCGGTGGTGACCGCGGCGCAGGGGCTGGCGGTGACCCCGCTGCAGGTGGCGCTGGCCTGGATCCGGGACCGCCCGGGGGTGGTCGCGCCGATCGTCGGCGCGCGGACGTCGGCGCAGCTCGCGGCGGCGCTGTCGGTGGAGGCGCTTAGTCTTCCGGAGGAGATCCGCCGGGCGCTGGACGACGTGTCGGCGCCGGAGCACCGCTATCCCGACCAGGACTGGAGCACGCTGTGAGTACGGACCGTCAGGCCGAAGCCGAGACCGCTGACGCGGAAGACCCGGCCGGGGCGCAGGGCGAGACCGAGGCCGCCGGCGTGCAGGACCCAGCCGAACCCGCTGACGCGGAAGACCCCACCGAAGCCCGGCCCGAGGACGCGGCGGCGGCCACCGGCCCGGCCGGGGCGCATACCGCAGGCGAAGCGCCCGCTGACCCGGGCGCCCCGGCAGTGGCGCAGCCCGAGGCCGCTGACGCGGCAGACCCCACCGAAGCCCGGCCCGCGGGCACAGCGCCCGCTGATCCGGCTGGGGCGCAGGCTGCGGGCGCCGGCCCGGAGGGGCTGGCCGGGGGCGAAGCCGCTGGGGCGGCAGACCCGGCCGGGGCCGCCGGGGCGGAGGGGCCGGGGGACAGCCCCGTAGGGCCCACCCCCGACGGTACGGACACCGCGGCCGAGCCCGCCGCAGGCGGCGGGCTCACCGAGGCCCAGGCCGAGCTGGCCGCGCAGAGGATCGAGCGCGAGCGGATCGCCCGGCGCAAAGCCGAACGCGAAGGACCCGTCGAGGCCGGCGCCAAGCTGAGCGGCAGGGCCGCCGACCTGCTGGCCGCCGTACGGGCCGTGGAGAGCGGCGCGAAGCCCTCCTCCGCCTACTTCGACGACGCCCCGGCCGCCCCCCGCAAGGCGGCCCCCGTTCCCCCGCCGCCCCGCCCGGCCGCCGCCCCCGCTCCGGCGGCCGCGCCCGCCGCCCCGTCCGCCGACGCCGTCGACGCCGTACGGGCCGTCCTGGCCCGCGGCGGCGCGCCCGAGTCGCTGGCGGGCCCCGTCGCGACGCTGCTCGGCGAGGGCGCCGCGCAGGAGCTCGCGCAGAACCCGTGGCGGTTGCTGGCGGTTCCCGCCGTGCGCCCGACACAGGCGGACGGCTTCGCCCGCGCGCTGCTGGGCTCCGGGGCCGGTCCCGGGGACGAGCGCCGCACGGCCGTACTGGTCGGCTGGCTGCTGGCCCAGGCGGGCCTGAAGGGACACACGGCGCTGGAGGCTCCGGTCCTGGAGAAGGCCCTTGCCCAGTACGGCGTGCCGGAGCCCGCCGCAGCCCTGGAGCAGTCCATCGCGGACGCCTCGGTCCTGGTCTTCCACGAGCCCCTCGGCCCGCCGGTGGAGGAGGGTGAGGAGCAGCCCGTACGCATCCTCGTGGGCCTGGAGGGCCCGGCGATGGCCGAGGAGAGCCTGGCCGACGGCCTGGCGCGGCTGGCCGGCACCTTCGACGGCCCGGCGGACTGGGAGCAGGCCGCCGCGGCCGCTCCGGACCGTTCCACGGCCGAGCTGATCCGTGCGGTCGCGGGACACGGTCTGGTCGCTCATACGGGTGGTGAGGCCGCCCGCGGCGAACCGCTCGCGCTGGCCGCCGCGGCCCGTGGGCTGGGCCTGCGCGTCTGCGTGGCCGCGCACGCGCCCGGCGACCGGGATTCGGTGACGGTGGCGGAGCTGCTGTCGGGCCGGGAGGGGCCCGGGCGGGACGCGGACGGGCAGTTCGCGCTGGACCTGCTGATCGTGCTGGACGCGCCGCAGCTGGACGTGGAGAGCGCCGCCGCGCTGGTCGAGGGCATGGCGGACGGGGCCCGGCTGGTCCTGTCCGGAGACCCCGGGGTGCTGGGCTCAGCGGGCGCGGGCCGGGTGTTCGGCGATGTGCTGGCGGCGCGTACGTGCCCCCAGCTGGTCTCGCGCACCCCGGATCCCGGCCCTGTCGGTGAGCTCGTCTCCGGCGTGGGCATCGGTGAGCTGAACCAGGTCGACGCCCCCGGCAAGGAGGTCGTCATCGTCCCGGTGCAGGACGCCGGGGAGGCCGTGCACCGGGCGGTGCAGCTGGTGGCCGAGTCGGTGCCGCGGGCCTTCGGGATCCCGGCGGACCACGTGCAGGTGATCACTCCGGGGCACGGCGGGTCCGCGGGGACGCGGGCGCTGAACGCCGCGCTCAAGGAGCGGCTCAATCCCGGCCCGGGCCGGTTCGGCGGCTTCGACCCCGGCGACCGGGTGGTCCACGTGCCGGCTCCGGGGCAGGCCCTGCCGGCCCGGGTGGTGTCGGCCGACGCCGAGGGGCTGCACCTGGACCGCGCGGGCGCGCCGGTCGTCGTACCGAAGGAGTTCGTCGAGTCCCAGGTGCGGCACGGCTGGGCGGTGACGGCGCACCAGGCGGTCGGGGCGCGCTGGCCGGCGGTCGTCGTCGTACTGCCGGGTGACGCGGCGCAGGCTCTGTCGCGGGACTGGGTCTACACGGCGTTCGGGCGGGCCGAGCGGCACCTGTCGGTGGTGCACGGTGTCGACCAGGCGCTGCCGCGCGCGGTCGCCGAGGTGCTGCCGAAGCCGCGTACGACGCGGCTGGCGGGTCTGCTGAAGGTGCTCGCCGCGGCGGGCGGCCGACCGGAGCAGTAGCCTGCCGCGGCCCCCCGCCCCGAGGTCCGGGGGCGGGAGGCCGCGGTGCCGACACGCCTGGGGGCGCGCCGGCTGGGCCAGGCCGTACAGGCAGGTCAGGCGGGGGTCAGACCGGGCCGGGCGGTCTCGTCCTCGTCCTCGTCGCGGACATCGTCGAACTCGTCGGCGTCGTCGTCGAAGACGGAGCTGACGTCGAACCGGTGCAGCACGTCCTGCGGGTCGATCTGCCCGAAGGGCGAGCCCAGCCACTCCCCTGGTTCCGCCATGTCCTCCGAGGCGGCGATCCAGAGGGTGGAGTCGCCCTCCTCCAGCCCGAAGTCCTTGGAACGTGAGGCGATTTCGTCGGGTTCGTACTCACCGAAGAGGACGCCGAGGGCGTCGGCGGTGCCGCCGTCGTGGACGAGGTCGGCGTCCCGGTCGTGTGCGGCGACCCGTTCGGCCTGCGCGATCAGGCGCGCCGGTTCGACGACGGCGTAGTCGCGGCGGATGAGCACGCTGAAGGCGGCGGGTTCGGCGGGGCCGGTGTACGGGACGCCGTCCTCGGGCGTCGGGATCTCGAAGGGAGTGACCTCGTCGTAGCGGTCGTAGAGGAGTTCGTCGTACTCCTCGGCGGCGGCGGCGAGCTCGTTGAAGGCGGCGTAGACGTCCGGATCCTCGTCCCCGATCCTGCGCTCGACCGCGGCGAGGTGGCGGTCGAGCGCGGCCTTGACCGCCTCGGCGGCGGCGCGGACCTCGGCAACAGTGGGCAGAGCGGCATCAGACATAGAGCAGACGCTATCCGTAGCAGGGCTCTGCCCGCACAATAGATGCGATGCCGGAATACGAATTTGTCGACGTGTACGTGCCCCGCGGGGTCCCTCGCAAGGAGGCGACCCGCCTGCTGACCGACCATGCCGAGTACGGGAACTGGGAGATCGACCGGTTGAGTCTGCACCGGGACGGCAGCCGCCGCGTGCGGCTGCGCCGCCGGATCATCCGCCAGGTCCGCGCGACCTGGTGAACGCGGGCCCCGGGGGCGGGGCCCGCGTCGTGAGCAGCCGTCAGGCGGCGTTCCTGGCACGCCGGTAGAGCACGGTGCCGGCGAGCAGCAGGCCACCCGCGACGGGGAGGCCTGCGGTCAGGACGTCGCCGGCACCGGTGGCGGCGAGCCCGGGCTGCGCCTCGGTGCCGGTGCCGGTGCCGGTGCCAGGGTTACCGGGGTTACCGGGGTTCCCAGGGTTGCCGGGGTTACCGGGGTTGCCGGGGTTCCCAGGGTTGCCGGGGTTACCGGGGTTACCGGGGTTACCGGGGTTACCGGGGTTCCCAGGGTTGCCGGGGTTGCCGGGGTTGCCCGGGTTACCGGGGTTGCCGGGGTTACCCGGGTTACCGGGGTTGCCCGGGTTCCCAGGGTTGCCCGGGTTCCCAGGGTTGCCCGGGTTACCGGGATTGCCCGGGTTACCCGGGTTACCCGGGTTACCCGGGTGGTCGTCGCACGGCTCATCGTCGCCGGGGTTACCGGGGTGACCCGGGTTGCCGGGGTGACCCGGGTTGCCCGGGTTACCGGGGTTGCCCGGGTGACCCGGGTTGCCCGGGTTACCGGGGTTGCCCGGGTGACCCGGGTTGCCCGGGTTACCGGGGTTGCCCGGGTGACCCGGGTTGCCGGGGTGTCCCGGGCGGCCGTGCCCGGGGGCGTTGGCGCAGTGGTTGCCGAAGGCCGGGTTCAGGCCTCCCACCACCGTGACCGTGTTCCCGCAGGCGTTCACCGGCGCGTCCACGGGCGCCTGCACGGTGTTTCCGGACAGCAGGCCCGGAGAGTTCTTCGCATGCCCTGTCGCGGCGGAGTCCGCGTGTGCGTAGCCCCCGCCCATGGCGAGGACACCCCCCGCGGCAGCCATGGTGATCAGGGTCTTCCTGGTGACCTGTGCCGGTCGTCGCATCTGTACTCGTCCCCTGGTGTGTACGTGTCGGCCGGCGCTGGGAAGCCGGCCGTCCAGGCTCCCCCGCCTGGTCCGCCGAAAAGTGGTTCCGGGCCGGAAAAGCCCGGTGGCCCCGGAGCGCTGGAATGCGCTCCGGGGCCGAAGACTTCAGATACGTCAGGCGTTGACGCAGGTGTTGCCGAAGGCCGGGTTCAGCAGGCCGATCACGTTCACGGTGTTACCGCAGACGTTGACCGGGATGTGGACCGGGACCTGGACGACGTTGCCGGACAGGACGCCGGGGGAGCCGATGGCCGCACCCTGGGCGCCCGCGTCGGCGGCGGCGATGCCCGCACCCGCGAGAACGAGACCACCGGTGGCAGCCGCAGCGGCGACAACCTTCTTGAGCATTGTTCCTCCTAGTAGGCAAAGTGCGGTCCCAGCCGCGGACCGCACCACCTGTAACGAGGAGGGATCACCAGGGCTACGAGCGTATGAGTGCATTCACTCTTCTCAGTGGAATGCGCACACCTTCTCGAATGTCAGGCGTTGTCGATGAACCGGTCGAGCACCCGCGCCCCGAACTTCAGTCCTTCCACCGGCACCCGCTCGTCCACGCCGTGGAACATCCCGGCGAAGTCCAGCTCCGGCGGCAGCTGCAGCGGCGCGAAACCGAAGCAGCGGATGCCGAGGTCGTCGAAGGACTTGGCGTCCGTGCCGCCCGAGAGCATGTACGGGACCGCCCGCGCGATCGGGTCCTCCGCCTTCAGGGCGCTCTGCATCGCCTCGACCAGCCGGCCGTCGAAGTCCGTCTCCAGGGCCTTGTCGCCGTGCACGTCCTCGCGCTTCACCCGGGGGCCGAGGATGCGGTCCAGGTCGGCGAAGAACTCCTCCTCGTAGCCCGGCAGGAAGCGGCCGTCGACGTGAGCCGTCGCCTGGCCCGGGATGACGTTGACCTTGTAGCCGGCGCCGAGCATCGTCGGGGCGGCCGAGTTGCGCAGGGTCGCGCCGACCATCTTGGCGATGCCGCCGAGCTTGGCGAGCGTGGCGTCCATGTTGTCGGGGTCCAGCGGGGTGCCGAGCGCGTCCGAGAGCTCGTCCAGGAAGGACCGTACGGTCTTGGTCACGCGCACCGGCCACTGGTGGCGGCCGAGCCGGCCCACGGCCTCGCACAGCTCCGTGATGGCGTTGTCGTTGTTGGTCATGGAGCCGTGGCCCGCGGTGCCCTCCACCGTGAGCCGCATCCAGTGCATGCCCTTCTGGGCGGTCTCCACGAGGTAGAGCCGGAGGTTCTCGTTCACGGTGAACGAGAAGCCGCCGACCTCGCCGATCGCCTCGGTGACGCCCTCGAACAGCCCCGGGTGCTTGTCGACGAGGTGCCGGGCCCCGTAGATGCCGCCCGCCTCCTCGTCGGCGAGGAAGGCCAGCACGATGTCCCGCGGGGGCTTGCGGCCGCTGCGCATCCGGTCGCGTACGACGGCCAGCGTCATCGCGTCCATGTCCTTCATGTCGACGGCGCCGCGGCCCCACAGGCACCCGTCGGCGATCTCCCCCGCGAACGGGTCGTACGTCCAGTCCGCGGCGTTGGCCGGAACCACGTCGGTGTGCCCGTGGATCAGCAGGGCGGGCCGCGAGGGGTCCTCGCCCTCGATCCGGGCCACGGTCGAGGCGCGGCCCTTGTGCGATTCGAAGATCTGCGGCTCCAGCCCGACCTCGGCGAGCTTCTCGGCGACCCACTCCGCCGCCTTGCGCTCCCCGGGGCCCGAGTGGTCCCCGTAGTTGCTGGTGTCGATCCGGATGAGATCCCGGCAGAGGTCGACGACCTCGTCCTCGCCGGAGACGGCCTTGCCCGCGCTCGACTCGCTCACGCTGCTTCCTCCCACTGATCCACTCAGTACCGAACGTTCCCATCCTCGCGCCCCGGGCCGCTCTCCCCAAGGGCGATCCCCGGCCGCCCGGGGGGTGTGATCGAGGACCCCCCGCCGTTTGGTACTGTTTTCCACGTCGCAACGGCCCGCGAGGGCCGCACGGCAGACACCCGGTCCGGGTGGCGGAATGGCAGACGCGCTAGCTTGAGGTGCTAGTGCCCTTTATCGGGCGTGGGGGTTCAAGTCCCCCCTCGGACACCAACGGAAGGACCCCGCTTCGGCGGGGTCCTTCCTCGTTCCCGGAGGCGGCCACCCGCCCCGCCCGGGCGCGGCGGGCGCCCCGGAATGTTTGGTAGTGTTCCACTCGTCGCAACGGCCCGCGAGGACCGCACGGCAGACACCCGGTCCGGGTGGCGGAATGGCAGACGCGCTAGCTTGAGGTGCTAGTGCCCTTTATCGGGCGTGGGGGTTCAAGTCCCCCCTCGGACACCACGGCAAAGGCCGGTCAGGAGCACTCCTGACCGGCCTTTCGTGCGTCTACGGGCGCACCGCGCCGGAGTCGGGGTGGGGCTGTGCTCGGTATGGCGAGGCCCCCCGCGCCGGAGGGGCGCGGGGGGCCTCGTGGGGGTCCGGGTCGGGGTCAGTCGCGGGGGGACGACAGGGCGGCGACTCGGCCGCGGACCAGGAACCAGCCGCCGACGAGGGCGGCGGCGATGACCGGGAGGAGCATGACGGTGGTGCGGCCGACGCCTCCGTCGCTCCACATCAGGACCAGGACCGTGGCCAGGAAGATCAGGGTCAGGATCTGCGTGTAGGGGGCCCAGGGCAGGCGGTAGGACGGGCGGGTGACCAGGCCGCTCCTGGAGCGGTGCCAGAAGAAGAGCGAGCAGAGCATGACCATGCCCCAGGTGCCGAGGATGCCGATGGAGGCGAGGTTGAGGACGATCTCGAAGGCCTCGCCGGGCATCCAGTAGTTCAGGCCGACGCCGGCGACGCCGAAGGCGGCGGTGAACAGGACGCCGCCGTAGGGGACCTTGCCCTTGTTCATGACGCCGGTGAACTTGGGGGCGGAGCCGGACAGGGCCATCGAGCGCAGGATGCGGCCGGTGGAGTAGAGGCCCGAGTTCAGCGAGGAGAGGGCGGCGGTCAGGACGACCAGGTTCATGATGCCCGCGGTGCCGGGGATGCCCAGCTTGTCGAAGACGGTCACGAACGGGGACTGGTCGGCGGAGTAGGCGGTGTACGGGAGCAGCATGGCCAGCAGGACGACCGAGCCCACGTAGAAGACGCCGACGCGCCACATGATGGAGTTGATCGCCTTTGGCATGATCTTCTCGGGGTTCTCGGTCTCGCCCGCGGCGACGCCGCAGAGCTCGACGGAGGCGTACGCGAAGACGACGCCCTGGACGACCATGAGCATCGGGATCACGCCGGAGGGGAAGAGGCCGCCGTTGTCGGTGATCGTCGCGAGGCCCGGGGTGTGGCCGTCGATCGGGTGGCTGGTGGCGACCAGGTAGATCGCGACCGCCATGAAGATCACCAGGGCGCCGACCTTGACGATCGCGAACCAGAACTCCATCTCACCGAAGTACTTCACCGAGATCAGGTTGGCGGTGAGGACGATGGCGAGGGCGATGAAGGCGAGGACCCACTGGGGGACGTCGGTGAAGGCGGACCAGTAGTGGGCGAACACGGCGGCGGCCGTGATGTCCGCCACGGTGGTCGTGGACCAGTTCAGGAAGTACAGCCAGCCGGCCGTGTAGGCGCCCTTCTCGCCCATGAACTCACGGGCGTAGGAGACGAAGGCGCCGGAGGAGGGCCGGTAGAGGACGAGCTCGCCGAGGGCGCGGACCACGAAGAAGGCGAAGACTCCGCACACCGCGTAGGCGATCGCGAGGGAGGGGCCGGCGCCGGCGAGGCGGCCGCCCGCTCCGAGGAACAGGCCGGTGCCTATCGCTCCGCCGATCGCGATCATGTTGATGTGGCGGGACTTCAGGTCCTTGCTGTAACCCTCGTCACCGGCGTCGACATGGCGGGAGGACGCCGGGGCGGGTGCCTCGGTCAAGGTGCGGTCACTCATGTGGGGCTTCGCCTTCGTGGGTGGGACAGGCAGCCCGGAGGGCCGCGCAGAGGAGCCGGGTGGTGTCCCCTGTGGCGCGTTCCGGGTGTTTTGATCGCCATAGGAGACCACGAGGCTCTGCCAGCCGCCAAAATCGCCCCCTGCGTGCAGAAGCCCCCGGCGACCTTGGAAACGGTCGTCGGGGGCTTCGTAGAGCCTCGAAAGCGAGGTCAGTCGGCGGGTGCGGCCTCTGCCGCCTGGTCGAGGCGGAAGGCTTCGTTGCCGAGGCCGATACGGGCGTGGACCTCGGGCCGGCTGCGGCGCAGGAAGGCCCCGTACAGCAGCCCGCCCACGGCGGCGGCGCCGATGATGCCCGGCAGGACCCAGGTGAGGGCGGATCCCTTCTCGGCGCCGACGAGGACGCCGAAGTCCTTGACGGTGTAGGCGGCGATGGCGAGCAGGGCCAGGCCGGCGGCGCCGGCCGCGACGAGCCGCCAGACCTGGGCGCCGGCGGTGCCGCGGCGGACGAAGAAGGCGATCACGGCGAAGGAGGCGGCGGCCATGAGGAGCGTCACACCGAGGGCGCCGACGCTGCCCATCCAGGTGAACAGGTGCAGGACGGGCGCGGTGGGGTCGCCGGCCGGAAGGTCGTCGGTGGCGGCGAATGCGATGACGACGAGGGTCGCGACGCCGGTCTGGAGCAGGGAGCCGGTGGCGGGGGCGCCGGTGCCGGCGTTGGTGCGGCCGAAGGCGGCGGGGAGCAGGCCCTCGCGGCCCATGGCGAAGGCGTAGCGGGCGACGACGTTGTGGAAGCTGAGCATGGCGGCGAACATGCCGGTCACGAAGAGGACGTGCAGGACGTCGGTGAAGGTGGCGCCGAGCCGGGCCTCGGTGAGCTGGAAGAGCAGGCCGGGGCCTGCCTCGCCGGCGGTCCTGACGACTTCTCCGGGGCCGGTGGCGACGGTGAGGGCCCAGGCGCTGAAGGCGAAGAAGAGGGCCACGAAGCCGACGGCGAGGAACATCACGCGGGAGACGACGATGTGCGGCCTGCTGGTCTCCTCCGCGTACACCGGGGACTGCTCGAAGCCGACGAAGGCGGCGATGCAGAAGCACAGGGCGGTGCCGAGGCCGGCTCCGCTGAGGGTCTCGGGGTTGAAGGCGTGCAGCGAGAGGCCTTCGGGGCCGGGCTTGGCCAGGGCCGCGGCGTCGAAGACGACGACCAGGGCGCACTCGATGAGGAGGAGCACGCCGAGGACCTTGGCATTGAGGTCGATCTTGAGCCAGCCGAGCGCGCCGGTGACGGCGACCGCGAGGAGGGCGGGGATCCACCAGGCGAGCTCGGTGTCCAGGTAGGTGGCGAAGAGGCCGGAGATCTCGAAGCCGAGGATGCCGTAGACGCCGACCTGCATGGCGCTGTACGCGACGAGGGCGACGAGCGAGGCGGCCGCGCCGGCGGTGGGGCCGAGGCCGCGGGCGATGTACGCGTAGAAGGCGCCGGCGTTGTGGACGTGGCGGCTCATCTCGGCGTAGCCGACGCTGAACAGGGCGAGGACGAGGCCCAGGACGACGAAGAGCAGGGGCTGGCCGACGACGCCCATCAGGCCGAATGTCGTGGGCATGACACCCGCGACGACCATCAGGGGGGCGCTCGCGGCGAGTACGGAGAGCAGCAGGCCGGCGGTGCCGAGGCGGTCGGCGCGAAGCGCGCGGTCCTGGCCCTTGTAGGTGCGTATCTCGGCCGGTTCCTGGAGCGTGGTGGATCTGCCCGTCGGCATGGCGGCGTCCTTTCGGGGGCGCGGTTCTTTCGGGGGCGGAGCGGATGGGGACGTGGGCTTCGGTCGGGAGGTCAGGCGGTCAGGCGGTCAGGCGGTGCCGAGCGCGACGTTGCGTGCGGCGAGGAAGGCCTTCTGCGGGTCCCGGTCGGGGTAGGACCAGGGGGCGCGGGTGGCGTGGCTGCCGATGCGGTGGAAGAGCGCGGCGGCTTCGGCGGGGCGGCCCTCGCAGAGTTTGGCGTGTGCGAGGAAGTTGAGGTCGACCCGGTTGCGGGGGTGGTCGTCGCGCTCCCATTCCAGCCACCAGTCGAAGGCGGAGCGCAGGACCTGGCGGGCGCGGCGGCCCGCCCAGTGGGCGGCGGCCGCCTCGGGGGTGTGGCCGTTGGTGGCGGCGAGCACGCGGTAGCGCTCGGCGTGCGCGACGACGGGGAGCACGGCGAGCGGAGAGTCGGCCGGGGACTCCTCTGCGGCCCAGGCCGCGAAGTCGTAGACCTCGTGGAGCGGGTCCTGGCCTGGGGCGAGGCTGCGTTCGGCCAGCTTCGCCACCATGAGGTGGTGGGCGTGGTGGTGCTCGCGGTGGCGGGCCCGGACCTGGTCGAAGTGGCGGCTGAACTCCTCCTCCGTGCCGAAGGTGCGGGAGAGCAGGAGCAGTCCGAGCCAGGGGGTCGGGTCGTCGGGGAGCAGGACGGCGGCCCGGCGGCAGGCCTCCTCGGCGGCGGCCGGGGTGCCCTTGTCGCGCAGGGCGGCGAAGACGGCGGCGCAGGCGAGGAGGGTGGCGGCGTCGGCGCTGTCCGGTTCGGCGAGCAGCCATTCGCGGGCCCAGGCGGTGGCCGCCGGGGTCTGGGCGAGGACGACGACGCGGTGGCCCCGGCGGTCCCAGTCGTCGCCGGTGCCGACGAGGAGGGAGCGGACCCTGGCCCAGCGCCCCTGGGTGAACTGGGAGCGCACGTCGATGAGTTCGGCGTCGCACAGGGCCGGGTCGAAGAGCTGCGCGTCCCGCTTGCGGGCGCGGCCGAGGGGCGGCGGAGGCGGGGACATCCGCGGGGTTTCCCTCCAGGACGCGGGCGGACGGGTGTCTGGGGATCGCATGGGTGGCCGGAAGTCGGGGTCGGGTCGGGTCGGTCGGGTGGGGGCCGGTCGGGTGGGGGCCCCGGTCGGGCAGGTCCGGTGGCGGCCGCCCGCGCGCGAGGCGCATGCGCGTGGTCCGGCCGCGAGGGGCTCGGCGTCGTGCCTGTGGTGCGGTGTCGGAGCTCCGGTGGGACTGACTGCGGCGGGACCGCCGTGGAGTTCCGCGGGGACTGCTACGGAACGCCGGGCGCTCGGGCGGATTCCGGGGGAACTCCGGTGAGCACTCCGGTGATCACGCACAGCAAAGCGGTATGCGCAGCTCCGAGTCAAGGTCCAGTCCACTGCGTGGCGGGTTTCAACTGCTCTGGCGGTCGTGCCAGTTGGGCGGGCGGTATTCGTTGCGGGCGGCCGGGGGCCCCGCCGTAGGGTGGCCGTATGACTGCATATGGCGATCTCCCCCCGTACCTGCTGGGCTTCCCGGGGCCGTTGCGCGACCAGTTGGTGGCAGCCGTGCTGAGCGGGGCGAAGACCAGTACCACCGGCCTGCTCGCCGAGTACGAGGCGGAGCGGGAGCCGCTGCCGGAGCCCGGTACGCGGTCCCTGCTGGTCGACTCCGGCGAGCGCGGGGTGGCGGTGGTGGAGGTGACGGCCGTGGAGGTGCTGCGGCTGGGCGACGTGGGGCTGGAGCATGCGCTCGACGAGGGCGAGGGATACACGTCGGTGGCCGAATGGCGTACGGCACACGAGGAGTTCTGGCACAGCGAGCCGGTGCGCACGGTGATCGGCGACCCGGGTTTCACCGTCGGCGACGACACCCTCGTCGTCGCCGAGCGGTTCCGGGTCACCGAGCGACTGGCCTGACCCCCGGCGCCCGGGCGACCGGAGCCGGCCCGGAAGACCGGCCCCGGGAACCGGAGCCGGCCCGAAAAAACGGAGCCGGCGCCGGTGCGGTGGCCGGCCTCAGGCGACCGCCTGGGCCGCCGCCCGGCCCGCCGCGCGGCCCGAGAAGATGCAGCCGCCGAGGAAGGTGCCTTCCAGGGCCCGGTAGCCGTGGACCCCGCCGCCGCCGAAGCCGGCCGCTTCGCCCGCGGCGTAGACGCCCGGCAGCGGTTCGCCCGTACCGGTCAGGACCCGGGAGGAGAGGTCGGTCTCCAGCCCGCCCAGCGATTTGCGGGTCAGGACGGACAGGCGTACGGCGATCAGCGGGCCGGCCCCGGGGTCGAGGATCCGGTGCGGGGCGGCGGTACGGATCAGCTTGTCGCCGAGGTACCTGCGGGCGCCGTGGATGGCGGTCACCTGGAGGTCCTTGGTGAAGGGGTTGGCGATCTCCCGGTCGCGGGCCACGATCTCGCGCCGTACGGCCGCCTCGTCGAGCAGGTCCTCCTTGGTGACCGCGTTCATCCCGCGCACGAGGGCGGACAGGTCGCGCTCGACGACGAAGTCGGCGCCGTGGTCCATGAAGGCCTTGACCGGGCCGGGCACCGCCTGGCGGGCCCGGGTGATGACGTCGCGCACCGACCTGCCGGTGAGGTCCGGGTTCTGTTCGGAGCCGGAGAGGGCGAACTCCTTGCCGATGATGCGCTGGTTGAGCACGAACCAGGTGTGGTCGTGGCCGGTCTTCATGATGTGGTCGAGCGTGCCGAGGGTGTCGAAGCCGGGGAAGAGCGGTACGGGCAGCCGTCGGCCCGTGGCGTCCAGCCAGAGCGGGGACGGGCCGGGGAGGATGCGGATCCCGTGCCCGGCCCAGATCGGGTCCCAGTTCTGGATGCCCTCGGTGTAGTGCCACATCCGGTCCTTGTTGATGTGGCTGGCGCCCGCCGCCTCCGCGATGCCCAGCATCAGGCCGTCGACGTGCGCGGGCACCCCGGAGAGCATCCGCTGGGGCGGCGTGCCGAGCCTGGCGGGCCACTGGGCGCGTACGAGGTCGTGGTTGCCGCCGATGCCGCCGCTGGTGACGATCACGGCCTGGGCCCGCAGGGAGAAGGACCCGGTGGCCTCGCGGCCGCTGGCGGTGCCCCGTACGGCGTCGGAGGGCTCCAGGACCTCGCCGGTCACCGTGTCCACGGCGCCGGCGGTGGCGGACAGTCCGGTCACCCGGTGGCGGAACGCCAGGCGGACCAGGCCGCGGGCCACGCCGTCCCGGACCCGCCGTTCGAACGGCTCCACCAGGCCGGGGCCGGTGCCCCAGGTGATGTGGAAGCGGGGGACGGAGTTTCCGTGGCCGTTCGCGCCGTAGCCGCCGCGTTCCGCCCAGCCGACGACGGGGAAGAAGCGGACGCCGCGGGCGTGCAGCCAGGGGCGCTTCTCGCCGGCCGCGAAGTCGACGTAGGCCTCGGCCCAGCGGCGCGGCCAGGCGTCCTCCTCGCGGTCGAAGCCGGCGGTGCCCAGCCAGTCCTGGAGGGCCAGGGCATGGCTGTCCTTGATCCGCATCCGGCGCTGCTCGGGCGAGTCGACGAAGAAGAGGCCGCCGAAGGACCAGTGCGCCTGGCCGCCCATGGACTGTTCCGGCTCCTGGTCGAGCAGGATGACCTTGCGGCCCGCGTCGACGAGCTCGGCGGTGGCCACGAGGCCCGCGAGCCCGGCTCCGATCACGATCACGTCTGCGTCGTACGTCATGCGGATCCCGTCCTGTGTCGGTGGTGACGCAGATCCTTGGCTACGGAGCGGTAACCAGTCAACAGCGGTGGTTGGATGAACCTGTGAGTGCCGCTGACGAAGTTCTGGACGTGGTGGACCGGGAGGACCGGGTCACCGGGCAGGCCCCGCGGGGCGAGGTGTACGCCCGCGGGCTGATCCACCGCTGTGTGTTCGTGCTGGCCAGGGACGCGGAGGAGCGGATCTTCGTCCACCGCCGCACCGCTTCGAAGCTCGTCTTCCCCTCGCGCTACGACATGTTCGTGGGCGGGGTGCTGGGCGCCGGCGAGAGCTACGCGCAGGCCGCGCTGCGGGAGGCCGAGGAGGAGCTGGGGGTGCGGGGGCTGGCGCAGCCGGAGCCGCTGCTGAAGTTCCTGTACGAGGGCCCGGGCGGGGCCTGGTGGTCGTACGTGCACGAGGTGCGGTGCGACCTGCCGGTGGCTCCGCAGGCCTCGGAGGTGGCCTGGCACACCTTCCTCACGCGGGAGGAGCTGGACCGGCGGGTCGGGGACGGGGAGTGGCCCTGGGTGCCGGACGGGCTGGAGGCCTACCGGCGGCTGCGGGCGCATCGCGGTTCCCGCCAGTAGATTGACCGGGTGATCGACTTCGTCAAGGACGTACGCCTGTGGTTCGCGCCGTCGCGGCTGAAGGACGAGGGCGACACCCCCGACTACCGCTTCTCGCTGGCCAACGAGCGGACGTTCCTCGCCTGGATCCGGACCGCGCTGGCCCTGGTCGGCGGCGGGTTCGCCGTCGACCAGTTCCTGCCCGACCTGCGGTGGGGCGTGCGGGTGGGGATGGCCTTCGCGCTGCTCGCGGTCGGCGCGGCCTGCGCGCTGCGCGCGGTGAACCACTGGGTGCGCTGCGAGCGGGCGATGCGGCGGAACGAGGACCTGCCGCTGTCGCGGTTCCCGGTGGTGCTGAGCCTGGGCGTGGGGCTGGTCGCGGTGGCGATGGTGGTGGTCG
Source organism: Streptomyces sp. TN58 (assembly GCF_001941845.1). Taxonomy (NCBI): domain Bacteria; kingdom Bacillati; phylum Actinomycetota; class Actinomycetes; order Kitasatosporales; family Streptomycetaceae; genus Streptomyces; species Streptomyces sp. TN58. The sequence continues at coordinate 1,584,392 of NZ_CP018870.1, forward strand.
TCCTGCTGGGCTGGACGTCGCAGCGGTGAGCGTGCCGGACCCGGAGCGCGATGCGGGGCTGCAGCCCGAGCGGACCCGGCTCGCGTGGCGGCGTACGACTCTGGCGTCCTCGGTGGTGGCGGTGCTGGCGCTGCGGCAGGCGCTGCGCGGGTCCGGTTCGTCGGCGGAGGTGGCCGGGGCGGCGGTGATCGTACTGGTCTGGCTGGTGTTCCTCGGGGTGGCGCACCGCAGGATCCGGGCGCTGGCTGTCCGCCGGCCGCGGGAGATGGCGCCCCGGTCCGCGCTGGCCGTGGTGGCGTGCACGGTGGCGCTGGCGGTGTTCGCGATGGCGGTCGTCCTCTGACCGGTCGCCCTCTGACCGGTCGCCCTCTGAGGCGTCGCCCTCGGAGCTGCCGGCCGGATCATCCCACTTACTCCCACCGATAGGGACACAACGGGCGATATCCGACCATTCGCCATAGTCTCGGCGCCATGACGACCCTCCACCACGAACATCCCGTGCACCAGCACGCCCACGGCGCGGGCTGCGGCCACCAGGCCGTCCCGCACGGCGACCACGTCGACTACGCGCACGACGGCCACCTGCACCGGGAGCACTCGGGGCACTGGGACGAGTGCGAGCCGGCCGGGCACACCGCCCACGAGAACCACGCCCACACCCACGGGGCGGACTGCGGGCACGAGACGGTCCGGCACGGCGACCACGTCGACTACCTGCACGACGGCCACCGGCACGCCGAGCACGACGGGCACTACGACGACCACTGAGACGACCACCCTGCGGCACCGCGCCTGACCGGCGCCGCCCCCGGCCCCGACCGGGAGCGGCGCCCGACGGCCGTGGCGCACACCGCCGGGGACTCGGTGGTGTGGCTGCCCGCGCAGCGGGTCGCCTTCACCGGGGACCTGGCCTTCGCCGGGGGACGCCCTCCCTGGCGAAGGGCTCGCTCGCCGGTTCCCTGCGGGCGCTGGAGCTGTTGCGCGCGTGAGGCCGCCGGTCCGGAGGTGTTGATTCGGCCCGCCCCCTGGACGGCATACCGACTGGTCGGCATGATGGGGTGGGGCGGTGCACCCGCGCACCGCGCCCTCTTGCCCCGTCGTCAACTCTCCGCACGGAGGTGCGCACCATGACCTCAGCCCCGGCCGATCCCCGAGGCCTGGACCTGGAGCGGCTGCGCGGCCATCTCGAACGCGCCCGGCCGGGGCTCGTGGCCGGGCCGCTGCGCGGCCGGCTGATCGAGGGCGGCCGGTCGAATCTCACGTACGAGGTCACCGACGGGACCGCCCGCTGGGTGGTGCGGCGGCCGCCGCTCGGCCACGTCCTGGCCACCGCCCACGACATGCGCCGCGAGCACCGGGTCGTGGCGGCGCTGCACGGGACGGCCGTACCGGTGCCGGAGCCGGTGCTGCTGTGCGAGGACGAGACCGTGCTCGGGGCGCCGTTCTACGTCATGGAGTACGTGGAGGGGGTGCCGTACCGCACGGCCGGCGAACTCGCCGCGATCGGTCCGCAGCGCACCCGGCAGGCGGTGCTCGCCCTGGTGGACACCCTCGTCGAGCTGCACGCGGTGGACCCGGAGGCGGTGGGGCTGGGCGACTTCGGCCGGCCGGAGGGCTTCCTCGACCGGCAGCTGCGCCGCTGGGGCAAGCAGCTCGCGGCCTCCCGGGGGCGGGAGCTCGCCGGGATCGACGAGCTGCACGGCGCCCTGGGCCGACGGCTGCCGCGCTCCCCCGCCCCGACCGTGGTGCACGGCGACTACCGGCTCGACAACGTGCTGATCGGCGGTTCCCCGTCCGGGCCCGACACGATCCGTGCGGTGCTGGACTGGGAGATGTCCACGCTCGGGGACCCGCTGACCGATCTCGGGCTGCTGGTGATGTACAGCTGCGACCTGGGCCTGGCCGCGGCGCCGGTGGGCACGACGAGCGGGGCACCTGGCCATCCGGCGCCCGCCGAGCTGGTCGAGCGGTACGCCGCCCGGTCCGGCCGGGACACCGGGGCGATCGCCTGGTACACGGCCTTCGCCTGGTTCAAGCTCGCCGTGATCCTTGAGGGCATCCACTACCGCTACACGCTCGGGCAGACCGTCGGAGCTGGCTTCGACCGGATCGGCGAGCTGGTTCCGGTCTTCATCGAGCACGGACTGACCACGCTCCGGCAACTGCAGGAAGGCTGAGGCACGCAGCATGGACTTCGCATTCGACGCCCGGACCGAGGAACTCCGCGAGCGGCTGCTCGCGTTCATGGAGGAGTACGTCTACCCGGCGGAGCCCGTCGCCGCCGAGCAGCGCGCACGGCTGGCCTCGCCCTGGGACACCCCGGCCGTCTTCGGTGAACTGAAGGCCGAGGCGCGCCGCCAGGGCCTGTGGAACCTCTTCCTGGTCGACGGGCACGGCCTGCCGGGCGGCGAGTCCGGGGCGGGGCTGACCAACCTGCAGTACGCACCGCTCGCCGAGATCACCGGGCGCAGCCCGCACCTGGCGCCCATGGCGACGAACTGCGCGGCCCCGGACACCGGGAACATGGAGCTGCTGGCGCAGTTCGGGAGCGAGGAGCAGAAGAAGCAGTGGCTCCAGCCGCTGCTGGAGGGCGCGATCCGCTCCGCGTTCGCGATGACGGAGCCGGAGGTCGCCTCCTCGGACGCGACGAACGTGGAAACCCGGATCGAGCGGGTGGGCGACGAGTATGTGATCACGGGCCGCAAGTGGTTCATCTCGGGTGCCATGAACCCGGACTGTGCGGTCTTCATCGTGATGGGCAAGACCGACCCCGACGGCGCCGATCCGCGCCGTCAGCAGTCGATGGTCCTGGTCCCGCGGGACACCCCGGGTGTCGAGGTGCGCCGGGCCATGACGGTGTACGGGTACGAGGACCACGACCACGGCGGTCACGCCGAGGTGGTGTTCGACGGGGCGCGGGTCCCGGCGGCGAACCTGATCGGCGAGGAGGGCGGCGGCTTCGCGATCGCCCAGGCGCGGCTCGGCCCGGGCCGCATCCACCACTGCATGCGGCTGATCGGCATGGCGGAGCGGGCCGTCGAGCTGATGTGCCGGCGGGCGGTGGAGCGTACTGCCTTCGGCAAGCCGCTGGCCGCGCAGGGCGTCGTGCAGAACTGGATCGCGGACGCCCGGGTGGAGGTGGAACAGTTGCGGCTGCTGGTGCTGAAGACGGCCTGGCTCATGGACACCGTCGGGAACCGGGGCGCGCACACCGAGATCCAGGCCATCAAGATCGCGACCCCGCGGGCGGTGGTGCGGATCCTGGACGACGCGGTGCAGCTGCACGGCGCCGGCGGGGTGAGCCAGGACTTCCCGCTGGCCGAACTGTGGGCGGCCGCGCGGACCCTGCGGCTCGCCGACGGGCCGGACGAGGTGCACCAGCGGTCCCTGGCCCGGCGGGAGCTGAGGCGTTACATGTAGGGCCGCAGGGTGGGGGCCGGCCGGTCAGGGCCGCAGGGCCCGCAGCAGCAGGTCGGCGAGGTGGTCGGCGACCTGCTGCGGGGTGAGCGGGCCGTCGGCCCGGTACCAGGTGGACAGGTGGTGCACGGACCCGAAGTGGTAGTCCACGACGAGGTCGGCGGGGGTGGCGGTGGAGAAGACGCCGGCCTGCTGCCCCTCCTCGATCAGTGCCCGGAAGCGCTCGTGGTAGCGGCGGCGCTCCGCCCGTACCTGCTTGAACTTCTCCGGGCTGAGCTGGTGCATCGACCGGAAGAAGATCATGGCGTCGTCGAGGTTCTCGATGGTGGTGACGACGACGTCGGCCGCGGCCGCCCGCAGCCGTTCCTCGACGGGGGCGTCGGAGTCGGCCACCGCGTCGAGGCGCTGCTGCTGCAGGCGCAGCATGCGCGCGTACACCTCGTGCAGCAGGTCGTCCTTGGAGCCGAAGTAGTGGTAGAGCGCGCCTTTGGTGACGCCGGCCGCCTCGACGATCTCCTGGACCGACGTGCGGTCGTAACCGCGCTCGGCGAACAGCCGGGTGGCGACGGCCAGCAGCCGCTGCGGTACCGGGGCCTCGTGCGTGCCTGCGGGTTCCGTGGTCCTGGCCGCCATGGTGCTGACCTTCCTCTTCTCGTTCTGCCTGGTCGCTGCGGCGAGCTGTACGACCGTCCGACTGTTTTCAGCCGCGGTCGCGCAGTTCCCGTCGCAGGATCTTGCCACTGGTCGTCTTCGGAAGAACAGGCAGGATCTCGACCTGGCGCGGGTACTTGTACGCGGCGATGCGCTCGGCGCAGTAGGCGGACAGCTCCTCGGGCTCGGCCGAGGTGCCGGGGCGCAGGCTCACGTACGCCTTGACGCTCTCCCCGCGGTAGGGGTCGGGGACGCCGACCACCGCGGCCTCGCGGACGGCGGGGTGGGTGTAGAGCACGTCCTCGACCTCGCGCGGCCAGACCTTGAATCCGGAGGCGTTGATCATGTCCTTCTTGCGGTCGACCACGTAGAGCCAGCCGGCGGGGTCCATGAAGCCGACGTCCCCGGTGCGCAGTTCGCCGTCCGGGAAGGCCTCGGCGGTCTCCGCGGGCATGCCCCAGTAGCCGGGCACGACCTGGGGGCCGCGGACGGCGATCTCGCCGGTCCGGCCGAAGGGCAGTTCGGCGCCGTGCTCGTCGAGGATGCGTACGACCGTGTCGGCTCCGGGCAGGCCCACGGAGAGTGTGCCGGAGGCGGGGTCGACGGGGGCTTCGAGGTGCACGGGCACGGTGGCGCAGGGGGCGGTGCACTCGGTGAGGCCGTAGCCGTTGCGGAGGTAGAAGCCGAAGGCCGCGCGCAGGCGTTCGACGAGCGCGGGCGGCAGTGGGGCGCCGCCTGAGGAGATCACCTGGAAGGAGGCGAAGTGGTCGCGGGTGACGGCGGGGTGGGCGGCGAGGGCCATGAAGGCGGTGGCCGGTCCGACGGTGTAGGCGGGCCGGTGCTCCAGGAAGGCGTCGAGGACGGCGCCGGCGTCGAAGCGGTGGGCGAGGACGAGGGTGCCCGCGTTGACGAAGCAGGCGGCCAGCTCGCAGACCATGCCGGTGATGTGGAAGAGGGGGGCGAGGGCGAAGTAGCCGGCGCCCTCGGGGACGGGGTGGGAGGTGACCTGCCGTACGGCGTTGTAGGTGAGCGCGCCGTGCGGGTTCATGGCGCCCTTGGGTGTTCCGCTGGTACCGGAGGTGTAGCTGATGAGGGCGGTGTCGGCGGCGGTCAGGTCGGGGCCGTCCGGGGCGCGCCGGCCCCCGCGGGCCACGGTCGCCAGGTCGGCGGTGTGCGGCCGGGCCGGGTCGGCGGGTCCGGAGCCGGCCGCGGGCCCGGCCTGCTGGTGCGGTATGGAGGGCGGGGCCGGCGCGGGGACACAAGGCTCCGGCGCGAAGAGCCGCGGGTCGTCGCGCGTCTGGAAGTCGCGGTCCGAGGCGGTCAGGACGCACCGCACGGCGCTGCCGCGCACGGCGTGGCACAGGTACGCCGTCCACGCGCGGCCGTCGCAGACGAGCGCGGCCGCCCCGGAGTCCCGCAGGACGTGGGCGACCTCGCCCTCCTTGTACATGGGGTTGAGGGGGACGACGACGGCCCCGGCCTTCCAGGCGCCGAGGACGGAGAGCACGAAGTGCGGGGTGTTCTGGAGCATGACCGCGACCCGGTCGCCGCGGCGGACGCCGCGCGACGCGAGGTGGGCGGCTACGGAGTCGGAGAGCGCGTCGGCCTCGGCGTAGCCGATCCGGCCGTCGAAGTAGGCCAGCGCCGTGCGTTCGGGGGCGCGGGAGGCGGCCTCGCGGAAGGCGTGCAGCACGGTGGGCGGCGGCTCGACGGGCGCGCGCTGGACCGGGGAGAGCAGGCCGGTCCAGGGCCGGGCGGCATAGACGGAGGCGGACGCGGGGCCGGAGGCGGAGGCAGGGCCGGGACCGGAGCCGGCGGCAGCGGCGGAGGTCACCGGTTCTCCCATGTCTGCTGGAGGTGGTTCATGCCGCTCAGCCAGCGGTCCGGGTCGGTGGCGCGGACCGCGTAGTAGTCGGCGACCTCGGGGTGCGGGAGGATCAAGAAGCGGCCTTTCTCCATGCCGTCGAACAGCGCGTCCGCGACCGCTTCCGGCTCGATCGCGGTCGGCGCGAGGACGAGTTCGCCCGCCGAGCCCGCGGCGGTCAGCATGTCGGTGCGCACACCTTGCGGGCAGATGGCGTGGACCTGGACACCGCGGTGCCGGTAGGTCAGCGAGAGCCATTCGGCGAAGGCGAGCGCACCGTGCTTGGTGACACTGTACGGGGCCGCTCCGATCATGGTCAGCAGGCCGGCGGCCGAGACGGTCGACACGAAACGCCCGCTCCCCCGCTCCAGCCAGTCGGGCAGCAGCAGCCGGGCGGCGCGGACATGGGCCATGACGTTGACGTCCCAGGCCGCCTCCCAGACGTCCTCCTCGGCGCCGGCGTCTCCGCCCGAGGCGAGTCCGGCGTTGGCGCAGTAGACGTCGACCGTTCCGCCGAGGGCCTTTCGGGCCTCGGCCGCGATCCGGGAGGCGTCGCCCGGCAGCGGGATCGCCCGGGCGCCGATCTCGCCCGCGACGGCGGCCGCCCTGGCGGGGTCGAGGTCGTTGACGACGACCGTGGCACCCTCGGCGGCGAAGCGGTGGGCGAGTGCGGCGCCGATGCCGCCGCCCGCTCCGGTGACGACGACTCGCTGGTCCTGGTACGCGCTCACGGGATCACACCTCTCGTACGGCCGGTTGCGGATCCCGGCAGACTAACCAGTCGGTATGTCGGGGCGAAAGGGGCACGTGCCCTTAGCGTGTCGGCATGACGTGGTCGCGACGCGGGGTGCTGGGGCTGGCGGGGGCAGTGGGAACGGCGGGCGCGGTGGGCGCCCTGGACGCGGCGGACACCGCCGGGCCCGCCGGGGTCGCCCGGGCCGCCGGGGCCGGGGCGCCGCGGGCGGCGGGGCGGGTGCGTACCGGCTTCGAACGGCTCGCGGCGGACGGGTACGCCCTGCTGGCCGGGCAGAAGGTCGGGGTGGTCACCAACCCCACCGGGATCACCGCCGACGCCCGCCACCTGGTGGACGTGATGCACGCGGACGAACGGGTCGACCTCGTCGCCGTGTTCGGGCCCGAGCACGGCTTCCGGGGGACGGCGCAGGCCGGGGACTCCGAAGGGGCCTCCCGGGATCCGGCGACCGGGCTGCCCGTGTACGACACGTACGACAAGAGCGGGCAGCGGCTCGCCGACGTGTTCACGGCGGCCGCGATCGACACCGTCGTCTTCGACATCCAGGACGTCGGGGCGCGCTTCTACACCTACATCTGGACGCTGTACGACTGCATGCGCGCGGCCGCCCTGGCCGGCAAGGCGGTGGTCGTCCTGGACCGGCCGAATCCGGTGGGCGGCCGGCGGGCCGCGGGACCGGTGCTGGAGCGGCCGTACGCGAGCTTCGTGGGCCGGGAGCCGATCGCGCTGGCGCACGGGATGACGGCGGCGGAGCTGGCGCGCCTCTTCAACGGCGAGTTCCTGGGCGCGGGCAACGGGAGCGCCGGGCCGGTCCGGCTGGCCACCGTGCCGATGTGCGGCTGGCGGCGCGGGGCGTTCTTCGGGGAGACCGGGCTGCCCTGGGTGCCGCCGAGCCCGAACATGCCGACGCCGGAGACGGCCCTCGCGTACGCCGGCACCTGCCTGTTCGAGGGGACGAACCTCTCCGAGGGGCGCGGGACGACCACCCCCTTCGAGGTGCTGGGGGCGGAGGGCGTCGACCGGCGCTGGGCGGAGGCGGCGAACGGGCTGGGGCTGCCCGGGGTGTGGTTCCGGGAGGCGTACTTCACTCCGACCTTCTCCAAGCACGTGGGGAAGGTCTGCGGCGGGGTCCGGCTCATCGTGCACGACCGGGAGGCTTTCGACCCGGTGCGGACGGGCATCGGACTGCTGGTCACCGCGCGCCGGGTGTGGAGCGGCTTCGGCTGGCGCGCGGACCACTGGATCGACAGGCTGACCGGCTCGGACCGGGTGCGCGGGCTGGTGGACGCGGGCGCCGGCGTGGAGGAGATCGCGGGCGACTGGGCGGCGGGGCTGGCGCGGTTCGAGGCGGTGCGCGCGCGGTACCTGCTCTACACCTGAGGCGGTCGTGCCGGGGGTCTGGCCGGGCGGGCGCCGCAGCAGGATGCTGACCGCACCGGAGACACGGCGTGAACGTGAAGGGGGCGTCATGGCGGACGTCGTTGGTCGGTTCGGCTCCAGGGCGAGGACCGCGGCCGGAACCGGGATCGGGAGCGCGAGCGGGACCAGGAGCGTGAGCGGGATCGGCGTGGGGCCGTACGTGGAGCTGACCTTCGACTCCGAAGGGGACGTGGACCGCGCCACGCAGGGGGCGGTGGCCCGGATGGAGGCCACGGACGTGCTCGTCTTCGCGCACGGCTGGAACAGCGACCGGTCGACGGCGACCCGGCTCTACGACCGGTTCTTCGCCCCCTTCCCCACTCTGGTGGGGCCGGGGGTGCGGCTGGGGTACGTGGGGGTCGTGTGGCCTTCGATGCGGTTCTCCGACGAGCCGATACCCGACTTCGAGGCACCCGGCGCCCTCCCGGAAGCGGCGTACGGCTGCGCGCTCGACCCTCTCACCCGGCAGGCGCTCGAAGGGTTGTGGCCGGGGCGGCGCGCGGAGCTCGACCGCGTGGCGGAACTGCTGGCGGAGCAGCCGGAGTCGGCGTCCGCCTTCGTCGAGTTCGGCGCGCTCGTACGGGAGCTGGCCGGGGTGGACACGGTGCACGCGGTGGTCGCACCGGCGGTCCCCGCGATCTTCACGGAGGACGTGCTGGAGGTCTGCCGGGCCTTCTCCCTCGCCCTGGCGAGGGCCGGGGTTGGGTCCGGGGCGGTGGACGGGGCGGTGGCCGCGGGGGCCGAGGGGCCCGGTCTCACGGCCGGCGGGGGCCTGCGAGGGCTGTGGGGCGGCGCCAAGGAACTGCTCCGGCAGGCTGCGTACTACAAGATGAAGAAGCGGGCGGGAGTGGTCGGCGAGCGGGGGCTGGGCCCGGTGCTGGCGGAGCTGGCGGCGGGCCGTCCGGCGATGCGCTTCCACCTGGTCGGCCACAGCTTCGGAGCGCGGGTGGTGTCCTTCTCGCTGCGCGCGGTGCCGGACGGCGCCCGGTACGTCAGGTCCGTGACCCTGCTCCAGGGGGCTTTCTCCCACTACGCCTTCGCCGACCGGCTGCCGCACGACAAGGGCCGCGGCGGGGCACTGCGCGGCCTCCACCGGAAGGTCGCCGGACCGGTGGTGGCCTGCCATTCCCCGCACGACTCGGCCCTGAGGGTCTTCTACCCGCTGGCGTCCCGGATGGCGGGTGATTCGGCCGGTCTGCTCGGCTTCGACGAGCGGTGGGGCGCGATCGGGCACGACGGGGTCCAGGCGGTGCCGGGCGCACCGCGGCTGAGCCTGGACACCGCCCTGCGCGAGGGGGTGCCCGCGGCCGGTTGCGTCAGCGTGGACGCGGGCGCCGTGGTGCGGCGCGGCGGTGCGCCTTCGGGGGCGCACAGCGACATCTGCCATGAGGAACTGGCCCGGGTGGTGGTGGCCGCGGGGCGCATGGGGCGCTGAGTTCCGGCCATGTGCCACCGGCACGCCTCCTCCGCCCCCGCATGCGCCCGCACCCGACCGGGCATGTTGGGCACATCGGCGGAGGTGATGGTGTGATGGCGGGATTCCGGAGTCTGGCCTATCAGGTACGCGACGCGCGCAACGACCGGGCCCTGCGGCGCCACTCGCTGCGCCGGTGCCTGGAGCGGTTCGCGCCCTACGGGCACCGGGCCACGTGGTGGCACCTGTGCGACCGGCACGGGATCGCCCCCGAGGACCGGGGGGCCGACCCGCTGCGGCTGGTCGCGGCGTTGGAGGAGCTGGAGGACGCGCGGACGGTCTGGCTGGAGTACGAGCGCCAGTTCGCGGAGCGGCGCCGCAGGGAGAAGCACCACGGGCTGCGCCGGCCGGAGTGGGTGTGGGGCGGCAGCGGGGACGCGGTGGTGCGCTGTGCGGACCCGGGGGTGCGGCCGGAGGGGGCGCTCGGCGAGGTGTTGCGGCGGCTGGTCCGGGCGCTGGAGTCGGAGCCGGGGACGGGGTGCCCGGTGTGCGGGGAGGACGAGCTGCGCTGGCCGGAGGTGGCTCCGGTGGGGCCGTGGGCGGGGGCGCCGGCGTGGGACGGTCCGGTGTGCGCGGGCTGCGGGATCGTGGTGCCGAGACCCGCCCTGGCGGACTTCCCCTCGGCGGGCGCGGCGTGAGCTGGGCGGGCCGGTCGGCGGTGGTGTCGCTGAACGGTTCGCGCAGCGCCGCCGACGGGCCCGCCGTGCCCGTGTCCCCGGCGGATCTCGCGGAGTCGGCGGTGCGGGCGGTCGCCGCGGGAGCGGGTGAGGTGCTGGTGCATCCGCGGACGCCGTGCGGGCGGGAGAGCCTTTCGCCCCGGGTGGTCGGGCCGCTGCTGGAGGTGCTGCGGAGCGCGGGGGTGGGCGTACCGCTGACCGTGCCGGCGGGTGTCGCGGCCGAGCCGGATCCGGCACGCCGGGTGGCGCGGGTCCGGGTGTGGACGGTGCTGCCGGACCGGGCGGTGGTGCACTTCGCGGAGGCGGGGGCGGCCGGGCTCGCGCAGGTCCTGCTGGAGCGGGGGGTCGCGGTGGACGCGGTGGTGCCGCTCGGGGGGCCGGCCGGGCCGCAGGCGCTGGGGCGGCTGCGGGCCTGGCTGGTACGGGGGGCGGGGCGCGGGCTCGGAGCGGGCCCGGGCGGGGGCGGGGTGCGGGTGGTGGCGGAGGTCGCCGCGGGGCCGCCCGCGCGGGTACGGGCGGCCGGGGCGGGGTCCCGGGGAGGCGGGGCCGGAGTGGGGGCCCGGGGAGGCGGTGCGGGGCCCCGGGAAGGCGGGGCGGGGTCCCGGGCGGCTCTGCCGGCCGGCCTGCGCGGGCTGCCGCCGGAGGCGGTGCTGCTGTTCGGGCGGGACGGGGCCTCCTGGCCGGCGCTGCGCCTGGCCGGCCGGTGCGGCACGGCCGCGCGGACCGGCGCGGGAGACGTACTGCACCTGCCGGACGGGCGGCCGGCGCGCTCGAACGCCGAACTGGTCACGGCGGCCCGGGAACTGCTGACGCGGGAGCTCCTGCCGCGGGAGCCGTGACCTCGGCCGGGGGGCCTCGGGGACGGGAGGTGTCAGAGGCGGGAGCCGGTGAGGCGTTCGCCGAAGACGTCGTCGGGGTTGGACAGGGCGCAGGTCTCCATCGAGAGGCAGCCGCAGCCGATGCAGTCCGTCAGGTGGTCGCGCAGCCGGGCGAGTCTGCTGATCCGTTCGTCGAGCTCGGTGCGCCAGGCCTCGGACAGGCGGGCCCAGTCCTCCCGGTTGGGGGTGCGTTCCTCGGGGAGCCGGGCCAGTGCCTCACGGATGCTGGCGAGGGGGATGCCCACCCGCTGGGCGGCGCGCACGAAGGCGACCCTGCGCAGTGCGTCACGGGTGTAGCGGCGCTGGTTGCCCGGGGTCCGGCGGCTGCTGATCAGGCCCTTGGCCTCGTAGAAGTGGAGCGCGGAGACGGCCGCGCCACTACGGGCGGACAGCTGGCCGACGGTGAGTTCGTGGACTTTCTCGGGAATCTGCGGCACGCGGCCGAGGGTAGCCGGAGGTCCGTTGACATACACATACGGTCCCAGCATGCTGAGCAAGCGCTTATTCGCCCGTCAGTCAGTGGTCCGCGAGAGACAGGAACAGGCATGGCCGAGCCGAGGGTCTTCACGTCCGCCGAGGAACTGCGCGCCGCCATCGGCGAACCGCTCGGTCCGAGCGGGTGGCTGGAGGTGGACCAGAAGCGCATCGACCTCTTCGCGGACGCCACCGGCGACCACCAGTGGATCCATGTGGACCCGGAGCGCGCCGCGACCGGGCCCTTCGGTTCCACCATCGCGCACGGCTATCTGACCCTGTCGCTGCTGCCCAGCCTGGTGCCGCAGGTCATGCGCGTCGAGGGCATGCGGATGGGCCTCAACTACGGGACCGACAAGGTGCGTTTCCCGGCGACGGTACCGGTCGGCTCCCGGCTGCGCGCCACCGCCGTGATCACGGAGGTCGCGGAGGCGGGTGGCGGCGTACAGGTCACGGCGACGGTGGCGGTGGAACGCGAGGGCGGCGAGAAGCCGGTGTGCGTGGCGGAGTCGGTGTCGCGCTACTACTTCTGAGGGCCCGGCCGCGCTCCCACCATGCGGAGCACGAGGTCGGCGTACAGTGCGCCGACCTCGTCGGGCGTGCGCTGTCCGGCCGCGCTGAACCAGCGGGCCACGTCGATGCACAGCGACAGCACGGCGAGGGTGGTGCCCGGCACGTCGGGGACGTCGAACTCCCCCGCCGCGACCCCGTCGGCGAGGATGCGGCGCACGGCGGCGTCGCTCCGCCGGCGCAGCGCCACGATCTCGGAGCGGTGCTCCGGGGCGAGAGCGTCGAGTTCGTACTGGACCACGCGCGCGGTGGTGTGGTGCGCGGCGTGCCACCGTACGAAGGACCGTACGGCGGCGTCGAGGCGATCGGCGGCGCTGCCGGGCCCGCCGGCGGCGGCGGTGAGGATGTCGAGGGCCTTGTCGTGCCCGATCCGGCTGATGCGGTGGAGCAGCTCTTCCTTGGTCTTGTAGTGGATGTAGAGCGCGGCGGGGCTCATGCCGGCGCGGCCCGCGATGTCACGGGTGGTGGTGGCGTGGTAGCCGCGCTCGGCGAAGGCGTCGACGGCCGCGACGAGCAGCCGGCGTGCGGCGTCCGGGGTGACCTCGGACCACGGCCGGTAGCCGTCGGCCGTCTCCTCCGCGCTGTCCATCGCTCACTCACCTCTTCACCGTTCGGGAGTGAACACCCTACAGGGTGGGTGAGCAAGCGCTTAGCCTTCTCGGGCCGGCCGTCGCGGCCGCCACCGGCGCCGGGCCCGTGACTGGGCCTGGCGCTGGGCTACTTCGGTGCGAACGGGTCGTACTCGGCCATGATCTTCTCCATTCTGGCCTGATCCACACGGCTGACGATCTGCGTCACCTCCTGGCGGTCGCGGATGACCTTGGCGAGGGTGAAGGCCGAGGTGGTGAGGTAGAGGACCGCGATCCCCAGGAAGGCGCGGACCCAGCCGTCGGCCTCCAGGCGGTAGATCCCCACGGCCACGGCGACGAGTGCGATGGCGAAGGCGGCGACGGCCTGTGCGTAGTACGCCCCCGTGCTCTGCTGCTTGACCGGTGTCTCGTTCATGCGTCGAGCATCGGCCGCGGCCGGGCGGAGCACATCCGCACGCGTACTCATAACGGTACTCAGGCCCGCGGGCGGCAGGTTCGGGCGGCAGGTCCGGGCGACAGGTCCTCAGAAGGCCGAAACCCCGGTGAGAGCACGGCCGATGAGGAGCTTCTGGATCTGGCTGGTGCCCTCGTACAGGGTCGCCACGCGGGCGTCGCGGAGCAGCTTCCCGGTCGGGTACTCGTCGATGTACCCGTACCCGCCGTGCACCTGGAGGGCGTTGCCCGCGGCGCGCACCGCGGCCTCGGAGGCGAAGAGCTTGGCGGTGGAGGACTCGGTGGCGAAGGGGAGCCCGCGGTCGATGAGGTCGGCGACGCGCCAGGTCAGCAGCCGGGCGGCGTCCACGTCGACCGCGATGTCGGCGATGAGCTCCTGGACCAGCTGGTGCTGGGCGATCGGCTTGCCGAACTGCTCGCGGTGGGCGGCGTAGGAGACGGCCGCGTCCAGGGCGGCCTGCGCGATGCCGACGCAGCCGGCGGCGACCGACATGCGGCCCTTGGCGAGTGCGGACATGGCCACCGAGAAGCCCTTGCCCTCGGGGCCGAGCAGCGCGGAGGCGGGCACGCGGACGCCGTCGAGGACGAGTTCGGCGGTGGGCTGGCCGCGCAGGCCGAGCTTGCCGTGGACCTCGCGGCGCGTCAGGCCGGGGGCGTCGGCGGAGACGAGGAAGGCGGAGATGCCGCGGTGGCCCGGTTCCTCGCCGGTGCGGGCGAAGAGCAGCACGACGTCGGCCCAGGTGCCGTTGCTGATGAACATCTTGTTCCCGTGGAGGACGTAGGTGTCGCCCTCGCGCACGGCGCGGGTGGTGAGGTTCGCCGCGTCGGAGCCGGTGCCGGGCTCGGTCAGCCCGAAGCAGCCGAGTGCCTCGCCGGAGCACAGGCGCGGCAGCCAGGCGCGCTTGTGCTCCTCCGTCCCCCAGGCGGCGATCGTCTTCGCGACCAGGCCGAGGGAGACGGAGAGGATCCCGCGCACGGCGGAGTCGGCGCGGCCGAGCTCCTCGGTGACCAGGACGTAGGCGAGGTGGTCGCCGCCGGATCCCCCGTACTCCTCGGGAACGGTCAGGCCGAGGAAGCCGAGCGCGCCCAGCTTCTTCACGATGGCCCGGTCCACCCGCTCGGCGCGGTCCCATGCGGCGGCGTACGGGACGATCTCGCGCTCGGCGAAGTCGCGGGCGAGCCGGCGTACGGCGCTCTGCTCCTCGCTCAGCTCCAGATTCACCGGGTCCTCCTGCGGGGGGTGTGGCGGGCTCGGGACGGCAGGCGCCGCATTTAACTAGCATCGGTAGTTTTTGTGGGCAGGCCCTACTATGTGGCGCATGGCCAGACCGCGCAAGCCCCTTCTCAGCCGCGACCGGATCGTGGAGGCGGCCGGAGTGCTGGTCGACGCGGAGGGGCTGGAGGCGGTGTCCACCCGGCGGCTGGCGGCCGCGCTCGGCGTCAGCGGGCCCTCGCTCTACAACCACTTCCGCACGAAGGACGAGATCCTGGACGCGGTGGCGGACGCGGTGAGCTCACGAGTCGACTTGTCGATGTTCGACGGCGGGCAGGACTGGCGGGCGGCTCTGCACGCGTGGGCGCACTCGTACCGGGACGCCCTCGCGGACCATCCCAACATCGTGCCGGTTCTGGCCCGCGGTCCCGGGCGCCGCCCGGCCGGTCTCCGGCTGGCGGACGCGGTCTTCGGTGCGATGACGGAGGCCGGGTGGCCGGCGGCGCACGCGACCCGGATCGGGGCGCTCATGCGGTACTTCATCCTGGGCTCGGCGGTGGGGTCCTTCGCCCGGGGTTTCGTGGACGACCGCGCGGCGTACGACCCGGCGGACTACCCGCATCTGGGGCAGGCCCACCTGCTGGCGGAGCGGCAGCACGAGGTGGACGAGGGCGCGTTCGAGACGGGCCTGGAGGCGCTGCTGGACGGCCTGGCCCTCCAGTACGACGCGCTGGCGCGCGCGGCCACCCGGGACGCCTGAGCCGCCGGCGCGCGTCCTGCGGATGCGAGGCGGGGCGAGCTGGGCGGGGCGGGGGCCGGGGCTTCGGCAGGCCTTTGCGGCCGCAGTGCTGGTGCTGTGGCCGGAAAGGTTTGCCGAGGCGCGGTGTTCGGTGCGGCGCATCGCAAGGCGGAGGGCCACGGTTCGTACCGGCCGTACGTGCGTGGTCCGACAACGCCGCGACGTGCCGTACCGGGCGCCGTGACCCGGTGAACCTTTGCGGTCGCAGCACTAGAAGATGACGAGGGAGCGGCCGCCCTTGCCCGCGAGCATGGCGTCGAACGCGGCCGGTATGTCGTCCAGTGTGATGCGGTCGGTGACGAGGGAGCCCAGGTCGAGGCGGCCCGCGCGGACGTGTTCGGCGATCACCGGCAGGTCGCGGGCGGGGTCGCTGTTGCCGTAGACGCAGCCGGTGAGGGTGCGGGCGTGGTGGAAGATCTCCAGGGCGTGGAAGGTGACCTGCTGCTCCTTGCCGCCGATGCCGACGACCGTGGTGCGGCCGCCGCGGCGGGTCGACTCCCAGGCGCCGCGGATGGTGTCGGCCCGGCCGACGCACTCGACGGCCGCGTCCGTGCCCCGCCCGCCGGTCAGCGCACGGATCTGCTTGGCGGTGGTCTCCGACGCGAGCACGAACTCGGTGGCCCCGGCCGCGCGCGCCAGTACCTCCTTGGCCGGTGAGACGTCGACGGCGATGACCGGGCCCGCTTGCGCGATCCGGGCGGCCTGGAGCGCGGCGAGGCCGACGCCGCCGACTCCGAACACGGCCACGGACTCGCCGGGGCGGACCTGGGCGCTGTGGCGGACGGCTCCGTAGCCGGTGAGGACGGCGCAGCCGAGCAGGGCCGCCTCGACGAGCGGGATCCCGGCGGGTGCGGGCAGCACGCAGTTGGCTGCGACGACGGTCTCCTCGGCGAACGCGGCCACGTTCAGCCCGGGGTGCAGCGGCGTGCCGTGCGCGTCGTGAGCGTAGACGTCCCCGACCCCGGCGAGGGCCGTCGCGCAGAGCCAGACCTCGCCGATGGTGCAGTGGTGGCACTTGCCGCAGGACGGGGCCCAGTTGAGCACGACGCCGTCGCCGGGGCCGACGTGGGTGACGCCTTCCCCGACGGCGAGGACCGTGCCCGCCCCCTCGTGGCCGAGGACGGCGGGTACGGGGACGCGCATGGTGCCGTTGGTGAGGGAGAGGTCCGAGTGGCAGACGCCGGCCGCGGCCAGCCTGACGCGGACCTGCCCGGGGCCGGGATCGGGCAGCACGATCTCCCTCGTCTCCAGCGGAGCTCCGACGGCGGGCAGGATGGCGGCGCGGACCATGGGCGTCGTCTCGACTTTCCGGTGCTGGGGCGGTTCGGCGGGCTCGGCTGTTTCAGAACTGCAGGGACTTGGTCTGGAGGTACTCCGCCAGGCCGTGGGGGCCCAGCTCGCGGCCGACGCCCGACTGCTTGTGGCCGCCGAAGGGCGCGAGGATGTTGTAGCGGCCGCCGTTGATGTCCACCTGGCCGGTGTCCATGCGGCGCGCGAAGGCCGCGGCCGTCTCCTCGTCCGCGGCCCAGACGGCGCCGCCCAGGCCGTAGACGGTGCCGTTGGCGATGCGCAGGGCCTCCTCCTCGTCCTCGTACGCCAGGATCGACAGCACCGGGCCGAAGATCTCCTCCTGGGCGATGGTCATGCCGGGGGTCACGTCGGCGAACACGGTCGGGGCGACGAAGTACCCGTGCTCGTACGGCGCGTCCGGCCCGCCGGCGACCAGGCGCGCGCCCTCCTCGACGCCCTTGGCGATGAAGCCGCGGACGCGCTGGTGCTGCTTGGCGTTGACGACGGGGCCGACGCGGGTGCCCGCTGTGCGGGGGTCGCCGACGGGGTGGTCGGCGACGGCGGCGACCGCGAGCGAGACGGCCTCCTCGTACTGGTCGCGGTGGACCAGCATCCGGGTGAGTGCGTTGCAGCGCTGGCCGGTGTTGTTCATGACGTGGCCGACGCCCGCGGCGACGGCCTTGGGCAGGTCGGCGCCGGGCAGGATGACGTTGGCCGACTTGCCGCCCAGTTCGAGTGCGACGCGCTTGATCGCGGCGCCGGCGGTGGCTCCGACCTGCTTGCCGACGGCGGTCGAGCCGGTGAAGGAGACGAAGTCGACTCCCTCGTGGGCGGCCAGGGCCTGGCCCGCGACCGGTCCGGTTCCGGTCACCAGGTTGAAGACCCCGGCCGGGATCCCCGCCTCGTGCACGGCTTCGGCGAAGAGCTGTGCGGTCAGCGGGGTGTCCTCCGCCGGCTTGAGGACGAGGGTGCAGCCGGCGGCGAGAGCGGGTGCCACCTTTGCAACGACCTGGTACAGCGGATAGTTCCAGGGCGTGATGGCTCCGACCACACCCACCGGCTCCATCAGGACGGTGGAGTTCCCGATGCGCTCCTCGAAGGCGTACGAGGCGGCGAGCTCGACGTAGGAGGAGACCACGGCGATGGACGAGCCGACGTGGACCGCCTTGGCGAAGCCGAGGGGGGCGCCCAGTTCGGCGGTGACGGTGTCCGTCAGCTCGCCCTTGCGGGCCTGCAGTGCGTCGCGGAGCGCGCCGATCAGGGCGGCCCGCTCGGCCGGCGGGGTGGCCGCCCAGCCGGGCAGGGCCGCGCGGGCCGCGCGTACGGCCGCGTCCACGTCCTCCTCGGTGCCGGCCGGGACCTGGGCGATGACCTGGCCGTCGGCGGGGTTGACCACGTCGATCCGGTCGGTTCCGACGGCGGGGCGCCAGGCACCGTCGATGTACATCCCGTCCTGGGCCTTCATGGCATTCCTCCCGAGTACGCACGTGCGTGTGGATCCGACCTCCCCGCCACCCTACAAACCGGCGCCGGCAGGTTTCCCGGGCCGGGGGCGGAGGGGCTTCAGATGATGCCGAAAAGCATCCCTGCCGCGAGGACGGCGAGCGAGGTGAGGGCCGCCCACTTCACGGTGAAGCGGGTGTGGTCGCCGAACTCGACCCTGGCCATCCCGACGAGGACGTATACGGCCGGAACCAGCGGGCTCGACATGTGCAGCGCCTGGCCGACGAGGGAGGCGCGGGCGATCTCCAGCGGGGAGACCCCGTGGGCGGCGCCGGCTTCGGCCAGGACGGGCAGGACCCCGAAGTAGAAGCCGTCGTTCGACATGAAGTAGGTGAGCGGCAGGCTCAGCAGGCCGGTGACCAGTGCCATGTGCGGGCCCATGCCCTCGGGGATGGCCCCGACCAGCCAGTCGGCCATGTCCTTGACCATGCCGGTGCCGGTGAGGACCCCGGTGAAGACGGCGGCGGCGAAGACCATGCCGGCGACGTTCAAGACGTTGTCGGCGTGGGCGGCGAGCCTGGCCTTCTGGTCGGGCATGTGCGGGAAGTTGACCGTGAGGGCGAGGGCGGCGCCGAGCAGGAACAGCACCGGGATGGGCAGCAGCTCCGTGATCATCGCGGTGAGGAGGGCGAGGGTGAGACCGGCGTTGAACCAGTAGAGGCGGGGGCGCAGGGTGGGCCGGTGGGGGTCGAGGCCCTGGAATCCCTCCTCGGGCCCGACCGCGGAGGCCGGAGCGGGCCTCGAACCGGCGCCGGAAGGGGCACCGGCGACGGGCGCGGGGGTGGCGGCGTCGCGGACCGTCTTGGCGGTGCGGGCCGTCTCGGCGGTACCGGCGGCGACGGTCCCGACCAGCTCCTCCTCGATGTCCTCGATGTTCTCGACCTCCTCGACGTCGTCGGCCGTCTCCGGGACCGGAAGGGCCAGCATTCCGACGCGGCGGCGTTCCCTCAGGCCCAGGAAGTACGCCAGGGCGAACACGAAGAGCAGGCCCACCGCGAGGGCCGGGATCATCGGGACGAAGATGTCGGCGGCGTCGAGCTTGAGGGCGGTCGCGGCGCGGGCGGTGGGGCCGCCCCAGGGCAGGGTGTTCATCACGCCGTTGGCGGTGGCCGCGACTCCTGTCATGACGACCAGGCTGAGGCCGAGCCGCTTGTAGAGCGGGTACATGGCGGAGACCGTGATCATGAAGGTGGTCGATCCGTCGCCGTCGAGGGAGACGATCGCGGCGAGAACGGCCGTGCCGACCACGACGCGCACCGGGTCGGCCTTGCAGAAGCGCAGGATGCCCCGGACGATCGGGTCGAAGAGGCCGACGTCGATCATCAGGCCGAAGTAGACGATGGCGAACATCAGCATGGCGGCGGTCGGTGCGAGCTTGCCGACGCCTTCGATGACGTAGTCGCCGAGGTGGGCGCCCTTTCCTGCGAACACGCAGAACAGTGCGGGGATGAGGACGAGCGCCGCGATGGGCGACATTTTCTTCATCATGATCAGGACCAGGAAGGTCGCGATCATGGCGAAGCCGAGGAAGGTCAGCATGGGGGGAAGGTAGGTGCCGCCTCCTTGGGCCAACAAGACGTCGACGCGTGAGCAATACGAGCAAAACCCCAGCTCAGGGCAGGGGTGTCAGCTCGACGGGGAAGGCGTTGAGCACGGCCGTGCCGGAGAGCCGGTCGATGCGGGTACCGTCCAGGAGCTGGTTGACGTTGGCTCCGGGCGTGGCGGACGCCACGCCGAGGCGGGCTCCGGCGCGGTCGTGGCCCCAGCCGTGCGGCAGGCTCACCACTCCTGTGCGTACGGCGTCGGTGACCTCGACGGGGACCTCCAGGCTCCCGCCGTCGGCGGCGATCCTGGCCCGTCCCCCGTCGGTGAGGCCCAGCCGGGCGGCGTCCTGCGGGTGGACGTGGAGGGTGCAGCGGTTGAAACCTCCGGTGAGGGCCGGGACGTTGTGCAACCAGCTGTTGTTGGAGCGCAGGTGGCGGCGGCCCACGAGCACCAGGGCGGCGGGGCGGTCGGCGAGCGTCACGCGGAGGGCGGGAAGCTCGGCCGCTATGGGATCGGGCAGCAGCTCGATCCTGCCGCTGCGCGTCCTCAGCACCTGCTGGAGCCGGGGCCGCAGCGGGCCCAGGTCGATGCCGTGCGGCGCGTTCAACAGGTCTTCCAGGCCCAGGTCGTAGGGTCCCAGACGCAGCATCAGGTCGAGGCGCCGCTCGGGGCCGGTGCGGCCCGTCAGGCGGAGCGCGAGCGCGGACGGGTCGGCGCCGTGCAGCGGCGAGTGCGCATCGGTGACGGCCCGGGCGAGGGTGTCGTCGATGACGCGCTCGTCGACGGCCGCGGGCGGGGCTCCGTGCAGGCCTGACACGGCGAGGATCAGGCGGGCGTGGATCTCGCACTCGTCCATCCGCCCTTCCTCCAGGGGGACGGCGGGACGTGAGTAGCGGGCCTGGTTGTGCACGGCGAAGGCGTTGAACGCGAAGTCGAAGTGCGCGCTCTGCGCGGGCGGCGGCGGGGGCAGTACGACGTGGGCGTGGCGGGAGGTCTCGTTCAGGTACGGGTCGACCGAGACCATGAAGTCGAGGCCGGCCAGCGCCCGGTCGAGGCGGTCGCCGTCGGGTGCGGAGAGGACGGGGTTGGCTGCGATGGCGATCAGGGCGCGGATCCGCCCCTCTCCCGGCGTCTCGATCTCCTCGGCCAGGGCGGCGATGGGCAGTTCGCTCTTGGCCTCGGGGTGGCCGCTGACCCGGCTGTGCCAGCGGCCGACCGTGAAGCCCTTGCCGGGGCCGGCGGGCCGGGGCGCGCGGTCGGTGGCGGAGAGCGGGAAGAGGGCTCCGCCGGGCCGGTCGAGGTTGCCGGTGAGGACGTTCAGTACGTCGACGAGCCAGCTGGCCAGCGTGCCGTGCTCGACGGTGCAGCTGCCGATCCGTCCGTAGACGGCGGCGGCGGGTGCGGCGGCGAGTTCCCGGGCGAGGCTTCGGATCTCGTCGGCCGTGAGGTCGCAGGCGGGTGCGACGGCCTCAGGAGTGAAACTCCCGAGGGCGGCGCCGAGTTCCCCGATCCCCTCGACGTGTTCCTCCAGTCCGCCGGGGGCGGCGAGCCGCTCGGCGAGCAGGGTGTGCGCGAGCGCGGCGAGCAGGAGCACGTCGCTGCCGGGACGCGGAGCGAGATGCCGGTCGGCGAGGGCGGCCGTGCGGGTGCGGCGCGGGTCGACGACGACGAGGGTGCCGCCGCGGGCGCGCAGGGCCTTGAGCCGGCCGGGGAAGTCGGGGGCCGTGCAGAGGGAGCCGTTGGACTCGACCGGGTTGGCGCCGAGAAGCAGCAGGAAGTCCGTCCGGTCGAGGTCGGGGACCGGGATGGCCAGGGGGTCGCCGAAGAGGAGTCCGCTGGAGACGTGTTTGGGCATCTGGTCGAGCGTGCTGGCGGTGAAGAGGTTGCGGGTCCCGAGGGCCTTGAGGAGGAGCGGCGGGTAGAGGGCGCCGGCCATGGTGTGCACGTTCGGGTTGCCGAGGACGACGCCGGCGGACTGGGGCCCGTACTCCCGGACCAGGCCGGGCACGGCCTCGGCGATGGCGTCGTAGGCCTCCTCCCAGGTCGCTTCCCGCAGCCGGCCGTCGCGGCGGACGAGGGGGGTGCGCAGACGGTCGGGGTCGGCGTCGATCTGCCCGAAGGCGGCGCCCTTGGGGCAGATGAAGCCGCGGCTGAAGACGTCGTCGCGGTCGCCGCGGGCGCCCGTGACGGTGGTGCCCTCGATGGTGAGGGTGAGGCCGCAGGTGGCTTCGCAGAGGGGGCAGATGCGCAGGGCGGTGCGGGGCATGGGCCCTCCAGGGCGGCGGCAGGCGGCGGCACGGGCATGCGGGGAAGCCTGAGCATACCGACCGGTAGGCACGGTGGCGAGAGCGTTCACGGTGGCGGTACGCGGCGCGCCAGGCCTGCGCCCGGGCGCAGCGGGAGGGCTCCGGCAGGGGCGGACACCCCTGAGGGCTGTCCCGTGATCCCCCGCGGGCGCGCGGCGCCGGCTACGGCGCCTCGCCGCGTTGTCGCAAAGCGCCCGCAGACGCCCAGTATGGGGACGCTCCTCCGCCTTGCGATGCACCGCATCCGACACCGCGCGCCGATTCGCCAGGGATTACGGGACCGCCCTCAGTCCAGCACGCGGGCCAGGTAGGCGTGCATCATCGCGCGGGTCTCGGCCACGATCCCGGGGTCTCCGGCCGGGTCGGTGCGGAAGGCCAGTTGGATCAGCGCGTCGGTGGCTTCGACCGCGACGAGGACGGCGCGCTCCAGTGCGGCGTCGGGGGTCAGGCCCAGGTGCGCGGAGAGGAGTTCGGTCAGGCGGGCGGCGACCTGGTGGTTGGGGTCGCTTTCAGGGTCGTCGGCCGGCGGCGCGGGCACGCCGAAGTCGACGAGCGCGAAACCGGGCACACCGCGCTTCATCGCCAGGTACTCGTCCAGTACGGCGTCCACCACCGGCCGCCAGTGGGTGGCGGGGAGGGCGGCGAGGCGGTTGGCGATGCCGTCGGCGTAGCGGTCGAGGTTGCGGTGGGCGAGGGCGGTGGCCATGGCCCGCTTGTTGCCGAAGAAACGGTAGACGGAGCCGATCGGTACGCCGGCGCGCTGGGCGACGGCGCGGGTGCTGAGGTTCTCGTACCCGGTTTCGTCGAGCAGTTCGGCGCAGGCGTCGAGGATCCGGGCGAGCCGGTCGGCGCTGCGCTGCTGGATCGGCGTACGGCGCAGGGAGTGGGCGGGAGGCACGGGGTCCATCATGCCGCTCCTCGCTCGCGGGTAGGGCGGGGGCCTCAGTTCAGCAGGAGGCTGAGGCCCCCGATCGTGTAAGTGATCATCAGAGCGAGCAGGGGCAGCTGCCCGGCGACCGCTTTCGCGGGCGGGAAGAGGCGCACGGAACGGTCGTGGGCCGCGACGACACCGAGGACGTGGCCGGTGACGACGGCGATGACCTGGAGGGCGGCGAGGCCGCCGGGGCCCAGTGGTGGAGCGGGTTCGGGAGCGTTGTCAGTGCCGAGTGCCATGCTTACCGTGCGTGGTCCTTCGACTACAAGGAGGGAGAAGTAGTGGGCGATGAGATAGCCGAGGGCGATCGGGACGAGTGAGTGCGCGAAGGCGGTCAGCGGGCCGGGGTGCGGGCCGCTGACGAGGCGGGTGGCCGCGGCGCACAGGCAGTAGAGGGTGGCGACGAGGGCGATGGAGCCGAGCAGTCCGAGTGTGGCCGTGGGGGTGCGGCCGAGGGGGGAGGTCTGAAGGGCGTTGATCCAGGAGGGGTTGTCGGAGAAGCCGTCGTAGGCGGTGGACCCGAGGAGGACGCAGACGGTGGCGACGAGACCGGGCCGCTCGGGCGTCGCGTCGAGTCCGTGGAAGGGGTTGCGCAGGACGAGGCGGCCGTCGCTGCGGCGGCCGAGGGGGGAGAGACGGGCGAAGAGGGCGGAGTACACCTCGAAGGCGTCGCCGGCGGCGAACCAGCTCTCGCCGTAGCGGGCGGCGAACAGCAGCTGGGAGGTGGTGTAGGTGGCGAGCGCGATCAGGAGGGCGGTGCTGGATGCGGGATCGGGTGAGACCAGTTCGAGCCAGGTGAAGGCGGACAGTCCGGCGGCGGCGGGCCACAGCCCCAGCCGGGCGGGGAGGGGGTGGTGGCCGGTGACGGGGCGGCGCAGGGCCCTGGTGAGCAGGCGGTGCAGGGTGCGGAGCGGGTTGAGCAGGCGCCAGACGGGGCCTAGGAGAAGGGAGGCGGGCACGAGTCCGACCCAGAGGAGGACGTAGACGGCGCCGGGAGCGGGGTTGTGCGCGGGGTCGTCGGGACCGAGGAGGAGGTGGAACAGGACGAGGAGCGCGGCGGTGAGTCCCAGCCCGCGCAGGGCGGTTCGGGTGGCCGGCGCGTCGGCCACCCGCTGGAGGGCGGCGGGCAGGGCGAGGCCCGAGTCCTCTCCGCGGAAGCGGGAGGTGGACCAGAGCAGGCCGAGCGCGAGGAAGGAGACGAACAAGGCGGCGAATGCGCCGGCGAATGCGTAGAAGGGAGAGATCGGCAGATCGTGCTGGGAGCCGATTCCGTGCGCGAGCGCGGTGAGCGGTTCGGCCGGGTGAAGGACCACGCCCTGGCCGTGGCCGTCACCGCCGGCGACCGGAAGCGTCCCCGGCCCGAGCGGGCCCGCGCTCACCGTCGGACCGCCCGCCACACCAAGCCGCCGCCCTCGGAGCGGTCGTGCGCCCCGGGCTCGGGCCCGAGCCCGGGTGGCACGGCCGGCCCGCAGGCGGGATGCGCGGCCGGACCTGGGCCTCGGCTCTGCCCCTGGGCCGACACCCGCGGCCACTGGGCCGGCGCGAGGTCGGGGGCGAGGTCGGGGGCGGGGGCGGGGGCGGGGGCCTCCGCGGCGTCGGGGGTGGGGACGGGGTCGGGTGCGCGGTCAGGGTCGGGCGTACGGTCAGCGGGGGCCGCCGCGGCGTCGGGGGCGGTCATCGGACGAGGAGTTGGGTCAGGACGAGCCGGGACTCGTGGGTCTCGACCTCGAAGAGGCCCGTGCGGTCGGCCGTCAGGGTCAGGGTGGCCTCCTGGCCTGCGGGCAGGGCGAGTTCCTTGTCATAGCCGTGGACGTGCAAGGTGTCCGCGCGGTCGCTGGTGACGCGCAGGGCGACGCCTTCGCCGCGCCGCAGCTCGGTGCGGGCCGGGGCGGGGCTGACCTTGCCGTCCCGGACGGTGATGACAACCGT
Source organism: Streptomyces sp. TN58 (assembly GCF_001941845.1). NCBI lineage: Bacteria > Bacillati > Actinomycetota > Actinomycetes > Kitasatosporales > Streptomycetaceae > Streptomyces > Streptomyces sp. TN58. The sequence goes on from NZ_CP018870.1 coordinate 1,609,132, forward strand.
GCGGTCCGCCTGCTCCTGGCCCGGCGCCGGGGGTTGGGTGGACGGGGAGTCGCCGTGGCCGTGCCCTCCGGACCGGCCCGGTGCGGGGGCGGTGAGCTGCGCCGAGCCCTCGACGGGCTTGCCGGACACCGCCCAGGCGGTGTGGTCGTCGGCGTAGAGGCGGACGGTCAGGGTGTGCGCGCCCTCGGGCACCTGTGCTGCGGGCAGGTGGAACCAGGGGCCGTACACCCGGGCGATTTTGCGTCCGTCGAGTTCCAGGTGGGCGTGTCCGGCGCCCGGGAGGGCGGCTCCGCCGGTGCTGTCGGGTGTGAAACGGAAGTTCTTCACGCCCAGTTGGAGGTTCCAGCCGTCTTCGGAGTCGGGGCGGACGGACAGTTGGACTTCCGGGGCCCCCTCGGCGGGGACCTCGCGAAGCTTGTGGCCTGCCGCGTCGGCGGCGGGGAGCAGGGTGCCGACACTGCCGGAGGCCTGCTCGTGGCTGGTCCCGGGTTTGTGGTGGGTGGTGGCCCGCCCGCCGCAGCCCGTCGCCGCGCCGCCGGCGAGGAGCAGGGCGAGGGCGAGCAGGGCCGCGCGGCGGGCGGTTCGGGGGTACGTCGCCTCGCGGGCCGCGCGCGGCGGCGTCCCGCCGGCGTCGCCCCGGATCCGGTCCTCCGGCCGGCCGGTCATGCCTGGCCCGGCGTACCGGATCCGGCTCTCCTGCCGGCCGGTCATGCCTGGCCTCCGGCGGCCTGGGGCGGCTGGTTGGATCCGGCGGGCTGGGGGGCTTGTGGGGGTGCCTCGGTCGTCCGGGGGGCGTTCGGCTCTTGTGACGGCTGGGGTCGGCGGCGGGAGGGGGCGGGGCCGGTCGGGGTCGGGGCGCGGTCGCCCGCGGGGTCGTCGCCGGCCGGGCCTTCGGGGCGGGCGGGGGTCGGGCCGGGGCGGGCGGAGGCAACGACCGCCCACAGGATCCAGACCACGGCCACCAGGGATCGCACCCAGGCGGGGCTCAGGGGGGTCCACGGGATCATCAGGACCGCCTTGTCGAAGGCGTCCAGGAGGGTCAGTCCGGCCAGCAGCAGGGTCAGGCGGGCCAGCCAGGGGCGGGTGGGGCGCAGCACCAGGCCGGCTCCGGCCCACCACAGGCCGAGCAGCAGGAGGGCGAGTGCGGGGACGGGGGTGGCGGTCAGGGGTGTGGTGGAGCCGGCCACGTCCAGGGCCAGGCCCGCCAGTCCGGCCAGTGCGGCGGCCGTGCCCAGGCGGGAGCCGCGCAGGCGGCGCCACCACAGGACCCCGCCGACCAGGAGCAGCACCGCGGCCACGGCGAGTGCGAGCTGGGTCTCGACGCGTTCCAGGCCGCGCGCGCCGTACCAGTCGCAGCCGGCCGGGAGTTTGCGCGCCTGGACGCTGTAGTCCGCGCAGACCAGGAGCTGGACCAGCTTGACGGGCTCGCCGGCGAGGCGGGCCGAGGCGCCCGAGACGGCGCCGCGCTGTTCGCCGCAGCGCGGGAGGGTGCCCGGGGTGGAGCCGTCGGGTCCGTCCTGCCAGCAGTTGCCCCTGCCCTGGCCGTCCCACCAGACGTCCATGCCGTTGGGGCGGGAGGCGCCGGACCTGTCCTTGCCGAGCACGTTGCCGGCGTACCGGTTGTGGTGGGAGGTGTCGGTCTGCTTCGACCAGGCCTCCTCGCCGCGGATGAAGGCGGGGACGGCGCTGAGGAAGAAGCCGGCGCGGTCGTGCCCGTAGACCCAGTTGTCCTCGTAGAGGTTCCAGTTTCCGCCGGCGGTGATGATGCCGGTGCCGGGCGGCATGGAGATCTGCGGGCAGACGACCCCGCGCTCGTACCCGCGCTCGATGGGCGGCTTGGCGCAGGTTCCGTCGGCTACGTGGCGGTAGTAGTCCTGGTTGTTGTCGTGGATGAGGTTGCGTTCGAACTTGGCGTGGTTCTGCGGGAGTCCGGGGTGTCCGGGGAAGGCGCTGTCCATCGAGGCGCCGCCCATGTTGTGGTCGAACTCGTTGTCGTGCACCCAGACCGAGTCGCCCGCCGTGCCGGAGTAGCCGACCATGTTGTGGTGGCTGCGGCAGCCGGTGATCTCGATGGAGTAGCGGGGGACCTCGTAGCCGCGGCCGTCGTTGATGTCGGACGCGCTGCCGGGGTAGATGCCCGAGTCGCCGTTCCCGTAGGACTCGCAGTTCTTGTAGAGCCCGTGGTCGCTGGCGAAGGTCAGGAAGCCGTATTCGTCGTTCCAGCGGGTGAGCACGTCGTCGATGACGAAGCCGTCGGCGGCGAGGACGTACAGCGAGTTGAAGGTGGTGCGCTGGGCGGTGAAGTTGCGGAAGTAGACGCCGTCGGACTTGTCGGCGCGGATGGCGTTGAGCTTCTGGTACTTGGCGTCGATGACCACGTCGAGCCGGGACGCGCCGGTGCCCTCGATCTGCAGGTTCTTCTTGCCGAGTATGGCGACGAGGTTCTGGTTGTGGCGGCACCGCACCTGCTGCTCGTAGGTCAGGATCTGGTAGCCGAGTGCGGAGTCGGGTGCCTTGAGCGCGGCGCACTCCCCCGCCGGTGCGGGCAGTGAGGGCTCCTCCTCGTAGAGGCCGGGGAGGATCGCGATGTTCATTCCGGGGCGGTCGACGGCGTCGACGGCTTCCTGGAGGTGCCGGTAGCCGCTCTTCTCGCACCGCTCGTACAGGGCGAGGTTGCGGGTCCTGAGGTCTTCGGGGAAGGCGGATATCCGGCGTTCGAAGGCGGGCCGGTCCGTCTTGCAGACGATGAGGTCGGGGTCGGCCTTGCGGTACTCCGGGACGGATCCGGAGCCGTCCGGGAAGGTGACCGGGCGCTCTTCGTGTGCGCGGGCGGCGGGCGCGGCGGCGAAGAGGGACAGGAGCGCGATGAGGGCGGCGAGGAGCGCCGCCGGCACGGCAGGGAACCTGCGGGTCCACGACATGCGCGTGAGAGTAGAGCAATGTTCATCTTTTGTGAGCCCCCTCGGAGTGAATCCGAGTGGATCCGCACCCTCGATTCCCCGAAGGGCGCCGTTGACGTGCGGGCCGCGGAATCCTACTGTCGACCATAGGATTCCTTCGACGGAGCGGGAGCAGCACATGAGCGAGCAGGCCGACAGCGCGCGGGCCGGCGGCGAGCAGGCCAGGAAGACGGCCGAGGCACTGGAGTACCTCACCGGCTTCGGCAACGAACACAGCTCCGAAGCCGTCCCCGGCGCACTGCCGCTCGGCCGGAACTCGCCCCAGCGCGCGCCCCTCGGCCTCTACGCCGAGCAGCTCAGCGGCAGCGCCTTCACCGAGCCCCGCAGCCACAACCGCCGCTCCTGGCTCTACCGGATCCGCCCCTCGGCCGCGCACCCGCCCTTCACGCGCGTCGACAACGGCGCCCTGCGCACCGCGCCCTTCACCGAGGTGCCCGCGGACCCGAACCGGCTGCGCTGGAACCCGCTGCCCGACCCGGCCCCCGGCACCGACTTCCTCGCCGGCCTGTGGACCCTCGGCGGCAACGGCGACGCGACCCAGCGCTCCGGCATGGCCGTCCACCTCTACGCCGCCAACACCTCCATGACCGACCGGGTGTTCAGCGACTCCGACGGCGAGCTGCTGATCGTCCCCGAGCGCGGCGGCCTGCTCCTGCGCACCGAGATGGGCCTGCTCAGCGCCCGCCCGGGCGAGGTGGCGCTGATCCCGCGCGGCGTCCGCTTCCGCGTCGAGCTGCTGGACACCGACGCCCGCGGCTACGTCTGCGAGAACTACGGCCAGCCCTTCGAACTGCCCGACCTCGGCCCGATCGGCGCCAACGGCCTCGCCGCGGCGCGGGACTTCCGCGCTCCGGTGGCCGCCTACGAGGACGTCGAGCGCCCCACCGAAGTGATCAACAAGTTCTGCGGCAACCTCTGGTCGGCCACCTACGGCCACTCGCCGCTCGACGTGGTCGCCTGGTACGGCACGCACGTCCCGTACGTCTACGACCTGCGCCGCTTCAACGTCCTGGGCACGATCAGCTACGACCACCCGGACCCGTCGATCTTCACCGTCCTGACCTCGCCCTCGGACACCCCGGGCCTGGCGGGCGTGGACTTCGTGGTGTTCGCGCCGCGCTGGCTGGTCGGCGAGGACACCTTCCGTCCGCCGTACTTCCACCGCAACGTGATGAGCGAGTACATGGGCCTCATCGAGGGCGCCTACGACGCCAAGGCGGAGGGCTTCGTCCCCGGCGGCGGCTCGCTCCACAACATGATGTCCGCACACGGCCCGGACCGGGAGACCTTCGACCGGGCCAGCGCCGCCGAGCTGAAGCCGCAGAAGATCGACGACGGCCTGGCCTTCATGTTCGAGACCCGCTGGCCGATCACCGCCACCGCCCAGGCGGCCGGCGCGGACCACCTCCAGCGCGGTTACGACGACGTATGGCAGGGTCTGCAGCGCCACTTCCGCGCCTGACGGGCACTGCGTACCCTGCATCCGCCGCACGTCAGCACCGTGCAACCGTGCAGCCGTCCAGCCGTCCAGCGCCACCCGTCAGCCGTCAGCCGTTCGGAGATCCACCCGTGACCGCCTTCGCCCCCGACTCGCTGGTTCTGAACCGGAAGCTTCCGCTCTGGTACCAGGTCTCGCAGTCACTGCGCGCCTCGATACTGGGGCGGACCCCGGACTCCTCCCTGCGCCTGCCCACCGAGGAGCAGCTCGCCGAGCACTACGGGGTGAGCGTGCTGACCATGCGGCAGGCGCTCAAGGAGCTGGAGGGCGAGGGGCTGATCAGCCGGCACCGGCGGCGGGGCACCTTCATCGAGCCGGGCGCGCTGCGCAGCACCCCGGTGCGGCTGCTGGGCTCGGTCGACGCGATCGTGGCCCAGCAGTCGGGTGACAGCACGACCGTCCTCGGCCACGGGCGCACGCCCGTGGCCGGGGAGCTGCTGGAGCACTTCCCCGGGACCCCCGAGGTGGTCACGTACCGGCGTCTGCGGCGCGACCGCGAGAGCGGCGAGCCGACCAACTGGGCGGAGAACGCGGTACTGCCCGAGTTCGCCGACGCCGTCGACCTCGCCGACCTTGAGCGCTGGCCGATGACGAAGGTGCTGCGGGACGTCGTCGGGGTGCGCATCAGCCGCATCACGGACACCGTGGAGGCCCGGCTCGCGGACCCGGAGACGGCCGAACTGCTCCAGGTCCCGCTCCTCAGCCCGATCCTGCACTACACGGGCGTGACCTACGACGAGGACGGCCGGGTGGTGGACGTGGCCAGGATCCGCTACCGGGGCGACCGGTTCTCCTTCACGGTGACGGTCGACGCGCACTGACGGCGCCGCGCCGGCAGCGCCCGTCGCCGGTCGACCGCCGACCGCGTCACTTCTTCTCGTCGTCGGCGGTCCGCTCGCCCTCCGCCTGGGACGGCGTCGTCCGCGTCGTCTGGGGGTGGAGCTGCTTGCGCTGGGCCTCGTCCATGTCCTCGTCGAGGCGTTCTCCTTCGGCCTGCGAGGGAGTCGAGTACTCGTCGTACTGGCTCATGACCGCCTCCTCGGTCGATACCGTACGTATCCGTACATAAGCAGCGTAGCTCTTCGGCCTGGACCCGGCCCGGGCGCCGAAGCCCGTCGTTACCATCGGCGGCGTGAGCGCTGACACACCGCAGCCGGACCCGCTGCTGGACGAGCTGATGCCCTGGGCCGTGGGCGGCCTGCGCCTGGGCCGGGACTGGGTGGCCTCGCCCGACCCCGCGGCCCTGCGCACCCGCTGGGCTGTTCTGGCGGGCGCCGAGGGCGCCGAGCGGGACCGGCTGTTCCGCCCGAGCCGCAGCCGCACGCCCACCGCGTCCGCCGCCGCGCTGCCCGGTCAGCGATCGGCGGGTACGGCCGGGTTCGCCGATGCCCCCGGCCCCTGCCCCGACCCCGTACGGGTGCTGCGCGAGCCCTTCGACGAGCAGTGGCTGCTGCCCGACCAGCGGCTGATCGACACCGCCCGCCCGGAGCTCTGGCGGGTCCTGGACGAGCACCAGCTGATCCTCGTCGGGTCCCCGGAGCCGCTGGCCACCGCCTACCTCCCGGCCGGGCGGCTCGGCCCGATCCGCCCCCTGTACCGGCGCCCGGGCGGCTCCGAGCCCAACCTCGCGCCCGGCCTGCCGGCGCTGCTGGACGGGCTGCACGGCGGCCCGGTGGCTCCGCGGGACGTGCTGTGCTGGATCCTGGCGGCCGGCCGGCCGGGCCCGCGGGGGTACGAGGTGCCGCTCGCCGCCGATTCGGGGAGGTGGCGGGCCGGGCTGGAGCTGGGCCGGCGGCTGCTCACCGTCCAGTTGCGCGGGGCGCGCGGCGGCGAGGCGCCCCGGCTCCCCGGCGGGCGCCGCCCGTACGTCCGCTCCGCGGTCGGGGCGTGGCCGGGCGGGCTGTCGTACGACGCGGAGACCGAGACGCTGGCGGTGGGCGCCGGGACCGTCTCCCCGGTGCCGGCCTCGGCGTGGGAGTACGAGGTGCGGGGCGTGCGCGTGCTGGAGAGCTGGTTCGCGGCGCGTACGGCGCACCGCGGACCGGAGGCGGACGGCCTGGCGGCGCTGGGCCCCGCCGCGTGGCCGCAGAGCTGGACCTCGGAGCTGCTCGCGCTGGTGACCACGCTGGCGCTGCTGGCCGAGCTGGCCCCGGAGCGGGCCGCGTTCGAGCCCGGGCCGGGCCTGTCGGCCGCCGAGCTGCGGGCGGCCGGGGTGCTGCCGGCTCCGGCGTGGAGCCGGCGTCCGGCCTCGGTGCTGGACCACCAGGAGGAGGGCCCGGGCGGCCAGTTCGCCCTGCTCTGACCGGCCGGCCGCCCCGGCGCCCGCCCGTGGGGCGGTGGCGGACGCCCCGGGTTCCGCCCCGGCCGCCGGACCCCGCCTAGGGCGTGTATCGAGTTGCCCCGTGGAGCAAGGAGCGGCGTTCGGTGCGTGCCGGGCGTCGCGACGCCGCGGGGCAACTCGACACAGGCCCTAGGGCCCCCAGGCGCCCAGGAGTCGGGACACCGAGCGGTCGAAGACCGCGCCCATGTCCAGGCCCGCGCCGGGGACCGGGCCGGTGCCCGAGACGGCCGCCGCCAGCCGCGGGTACTCCCCCGAGGCCAGGCGGGAGCCGAGCCAGGCCGTCCGTACACCCTGCTCCTCCTCCTCGCTCCAGGGCAGCGCGCGGGCCCGCTCGGCCAGGGCCAGCTCACCGGCCACATACGTCGCGACGGTGCCGTTCACGGCGGCCACGAGTTCCAGCTTCTCGGCGTCGGGGACGTCCAGCGGGGCCAGGCACTCCAGGCTGTGCTCCAGGTAGCGAAGGGCGTTCGGGCTGAAGCCGTACACGGGGCTCAGCAGGCGCGGCAGCCACGGGTGCCGGTGCATCAGCGCCCGCGTCTGGCGGGCGAGGGCCAGCAGGTCGGCCCGCCAGTCGCCGGTCGGCGCGGTGTACTCGTACTCCCCGCTGACCGCGTCGACCATCAGTTCGTAGAGCTCCTCCTTGCGCGGCACGTAGTTGTAGAGGGACATCGTGCCGGCGCCGATCCCGGCGGCGACGCGCCGCATGGACACGGCCTCGATCCCCTCCGCGTCGGCGATCCGCACGGCCTCGGCCGCGATCGACTCGCGGCTGTGCGCGGGCCTGGGGCCACGGCCGGCCCGCTGGGGGCGGGACCAGATCACTTCGGGTTCAGCGGGTCGCCCGCCGGTTGCCATAGCTCAGATCACCTCGTCGTCTCGACACCATCTTAGTTACGTACGCCGTACGTAATGAGGTACCGTGCGGACATGACTACTACGTACGCTGTACTTAGTGAGGGTCTGGAGAAGAGCTACGGGCAGGTCCGTGCCCTGCGCGGGCTCGACCTGGCCGTCCCCGAGGGCTCCGTCTGCGGCCTCCTCGGCCCCAACGGCGCGGGCAAGACCACCACCGTCCGGGTCCTGACCACCCTCACCGCACCCACCGGCGGCCGCGCGCTCGTCGCCGGCCACGACGTCGCCCGCGACCCGGCGGCGGTCCGCCGCGCGATCGGCGTGACGGGCCAGTACGCCTCCGTGGACGGCGGCCTGACGGGCCGCGAGAACCTGCGGCTGTTCGCGCGGCTCGCCGGCCTGCGCGGCTCCCGGGCCCGCTCCCGCGCCGACGGGCTGCTGGAGCGCTTCGGGCTCGGCGAGGCCGCCGACCGGATGGCATCGACCTGGTCGGGCGGCATGCGGCGGCGCCTGGACCTGGCCGCCGGCCTCGTCACCCGGCCCCGGGTGCTCTTCCTCGACGAACCCACCACCGGCCTCGACCCGGCCGCCCGCGAGCACATCTGGGCCGCGGTGCGCGCGCTCTCCCAGGAGGGCACCACGGTGCTGCTCACCACCCAGTACCTGAAGGAGGCGGACCGGCTGGCCGACGACGTCGTGGTCGTCTCCGAGGGCCGGGTCCTCGCCGGCGGCCCCCCGGCCCGCCTCAAGGCCCTGATCGGATCCCGCGCCGAGGTCGCCGTCACCGCGCGGGAACAACTCGCGGGCGCAGCCGCCGTACTGGACCGGCTCACCGGCGGCCGGCCGGTCCTCGACGAGGAACGGCTGACGGTCGGGGTGACCTTCCCCGACGGTGGGATCACCCTGCCGCGGATCATCCGCGAACTCGACACCGCCGGCGTCCCCGTCACCGACGCCCGCCTGCGCCCGCCCACCCTCGACGAGGTGTTCCTCCGCCTCACCCAGGCCCGGACCGACCGCACGGAACAGGAGTCCGCCGCATGAGCGCCCTGCTGTACGACGGCGCCGCCGTCCTCACCCGCCAGCTCCAGAAGGCCCGCCACGCACCGGCCCTGCTGATCCTCACCCAGACCATGCCGATCACGATGCTGCTGTTCTTCGGCTACGTCTTCGGCAGCGCCCTCGCCATGCCCGCCGCCGAGTACCGGGAGTTCCTGGTCCCTGGACTGCTCGCCGCCACGGCCGCGAACGGCCTGATGGCCGGCATGTTCACGGCCGCGCAGGACTCCCACCGCGGGGTGACGGACCGCTTCCGCACCCTGCCGATGAGCCGGACCGCCGTCCCGCTCGGTCAGACCGCGGCCGACCTGCTCACCACCGGCGTGTCGATGGTGCCGCTGATGCTGGTGGGAGTGGCGATGGGCTGGCGGATCGAGAACGGCCTGCCCGGCGCGCTGGCGGCCCTGGGCGTGCTGCTGCTGTTCCGCTTCGCCACCGCCTGGGTGGGCACGTACCTGGGCCTGCTGAGCCGCAGCGAGGAGGCGGCCGGCCAGCTGGGCGGCGCCACCTTCGTCCTGCCGATGCTGTCCAGCGCGTACCTGCCGACGGAAGGCCTGCCCGGGTGGCTGCGCACGATCGCCGAGTGGAACCCGATCAGCGCGGTCGCCACGGCCGTGCGCGAGCTGTGCGGGAACGCCGGGGCGCAGGCCGCCTCGGGCGCGGCCTGGCCCGTCGCGCATCCGGTGGCCGGCGCGCTGCTGTGGTCGCTGGCGCTCCTCGCGGTGTTCGTGCCGCCGGCCACGCGGAGGTTCGGGCGCGGCGGCGCCTGACGCGCCTCCCATAGGCGATCAACGGCGCATATCGTCCGCCGAGTGGTGACAGACACCCCCGCTACCCGGTAGGCAGGGCTTCATGACCACCGAACCGCTGCCCCTGGACGGCATCACCGTCGTCGCCGTCGAGCAGGCCGTATCGGCCCCTTTCGCCACCCGCCAGCTCGCCGACCTCGGCGCCCGGGTGATCAAGGTCGAGCGCCCCGACGGCGGCGACTTCGCCCGCGGCTACGACACCGCCGCGCACGGTCTCGCCTCGCACTTCGTGTGGGCCAACCGGGGCAAGGAGTCGATCGCCGTCGACCTGAAGGACCCGCGCGGCCGTGAGGTGCTGCACGGCCTGCTGGCGGGCGCGGACGTCTTCGTACAGAACCTCGCGCAGGGGGCCGCGGCCCGCCTCGGGCTGGACTCGGCCGCGCTGTGCGCCCGCTATCCGCGGCTGGTCGCCGTGGACGTCTCGGGCTACGGCGCGCAGGGCCCGTACGCCCACAAGCGGGCCTACGACATGCTCGTGCAGTGCGAGGCGGGGCTGGTGTCGGTGACCGGCACCCCGGAGCAGCCCGTCAAGGCGGGGATCCCGGCCGCCGACATCGCGGCGGCCATGTACGCCTTCTCGGGGGTGCTCGCCGCGCTGCTGCGCCGCGGCGCGACCGGGCGCGGGGGCCGCGTGGAGGTGTCCATGCTGGACGCGCTCGCCGAGTGGATGGGGCATCCGCTGCACCACACGATGCACGGCGGTGAGCAGCCCGTGCGCACCGGCCTGGCGCACGCGGTGATCGCCCCGTACGACGCCTACGCGACGGCGGACGGGGACCGGGTGCTGCTGTCGGTGCAGAACGACCGCGAATGGCGGCGGCTGGCACAACAGGTGCTGGAACAGCCGGAGTTGGCTGATGATCCGGCGTACGCGACGAACACGGCGCGGACCGGGAACCGGGAGAAGACCGACGCGGTCGTGGCGCAGGCGCTGGGCCGGCTGGACGCGGACGAGGCGATCGGACGCCTGGAGGCGGCGGGCATCGCCTGCGCGCGGCTGAACTCGGTGGCCCAACTGGCCGGGCATCCGCAGCTCGCGGCCCGGGACCGGTGGCGGGAGGTGGGATCGCCGGCGGGTCCGCTGCGGGCCCTGCTGCCGCCGATCGGGCTGCCGGGCGGCGCGGCACCGCACATGGGTGCGGTGCCCGCGCTGGGTGAGCACACCGACGGTCTCCTGCGCGCCCTGGGGATGGCGGGCGCACGGATCTCGGAACTGCGCCGGGACGGTGTGATCGCGTAGGGCCGGGTGGCCGAGCCGGGTAGGACGAACGGCCGCGGGTGCGGGGGCTGTTACGAGCGGCGGCTGCCGAAGAGCGTGCGACGCAGACGGCGCAGCGGCGCGAAGAGCGAGACGCGCGCGCTCCGGCTCCGCAGACGGTGCGTGTGGTCGCGGGAGGTGAGCTCGCGCATCAGCAGCGTCGCCTCCGCGGCCTCCCGGTGCGGGACGGCGGGTCCGCCCAGCACGGCGAGGTGGCGGTCGAGGCGCGAGCTGGTCGCACTGCTGCCGCAGGTGATGGCAGGCACGCGAGGCGGCCTGCTGCGCATTGCTATCTGTTCCATGATCTCTCCCCACCCGTACGAGGGCACCCGGCCCGGGCAGGTTAACCCTATCGCCCCCGCGTCGCGCGCGGGTATCCCGGTGGTGTGAATTACCCCTGCGGCGACGGGGAGTTGACGATTACTCAGCGGAGTTGCCCATTACTCTCCGCACAGGAACGGGCGTGAAAATCACGCTCCGGAAGAGCGCGGCGCGAGTCTCGTCACGACAGGAGCCTCCGCGGCGCGCCCTGCGCTAACTTGGAGTGACCGGTCGATGACACATGGGCGCACAGAAGCATTCGGGGGGCTCGCGTGAGTGAGGAAGCCAACTCCGTTCGTGTCGTCTCGGGCCGTTATCGGCTGCTGGAACAGATCGGCCGCGGCGGGATGGGCGTGGTCTGGCGGGCCCGGGACGAGGTGCTGGCGCGCGACGTCGCCGTCAAGGAGGTACGCGCGCCGGCCGGGCTGGACGAAGCCGAACTCCGGCGCATGTACCGGCGGCTGGAGCGGGAGGCGTGGGCGGCCGCCAGGGTCTCGCACCGCGGGGTGGTCACGGTCTACGACGTCGCCTCCGAGGACGGCCGGCCCTGGATCGTGATGGAGCTGGTGCGCGGGCTCTCCCTGGCGGACGTGCTGGAGGCGGAGGGGCCGATGGCCCCGCAGCGCGCCGCGCACGTCGGTGAGCAGGTCCTGGCCGCGCTGCGGTCCGCGCACGAGTCGGGGGTGCTGCACCGGGACGTGAAGCCGGCCAACGTGCTGGTCTCCAACGACGGACGGGTGGTGCTCAGCGACTTCGGGATCGCGAGCCTGGAGGGCTCCTCGGCCATCACCATGACGGGCGAGGTGGTCGGCTCGCCCGAATACCTGGCACCGGAGCGGGCGTTGGGGCGCGATCCGGGCCCCGGGTCGGACCTGTGGTCGCTCGGGGCGATGCTCTACGCCTGCGTCGAGGGGGTCACCCCCTTCCGGCGGGCCACCGCCCTGGACACGCTGCGGGCGGTGGTGGACGAGGAGCCGCCCCCCGCCCGCCGGGCCGGTCCGCTGGCACCCGTACTGGAGGGGCTGCTGCGCAAGGACCCCGCGGAGCGGCTGGACGCGGCGGAGGCGGCCCGGATGCTGCGGGTGGTGGGCGCGGGCGGGGCCGTACGGGCGTCCGGCGGGCCGGTGTCGGGACCGGACACACCTACGCCGACGGGCCTCCGCGGGCACGAACCTGGCGGAGCGGGGCCGTACGGGCCGCCGGCTGCGGTACGCGGGCCGGTGCCGGCGGGCGGTACGGCGGCGTCGGCCGGGACCGGAGGCGGCCGGGGCGCGGCCGGCGGGGGCGGGGGCGCTGCCGGGCCCGTGCTCGCCGTCGCGATCGCCCTGCTGGCCGCCCTGGCCGTGCTGGGCTGGGTGCTGCTGAAGGACCTCGGGGACGGGGACGGCCGCCGCGGGAACTCGGGCGCGGCCACGACCCCGGCGACCACCGCTCCGGCCGCCACCACGGCTCCCGCGGACACGGCACCGGCGTCCGCGCCCGCGTCGCCCTCGGCCACGCCCTCCGCGGGGCAGCACGTGTCGGTGTACGTCGACGCGGTGCGCACCGCGTACACCGGGAGCTGTCCGCCGCCGGCCGGGCACGCGCCCTCCTTCACCGCGACCGTCGAGGTGGAGAGCGTCCCGGTGACCCTGGAGTACCGCTGGGCCACGCGGAGCGGGCGGACCTCCGGTGCCGGCTGGCAGTCCGTCACGTACGAGGCGGCCGGACCGAGGAGCCGGCGGCTGGAGCACACCGAGCTGACGCACGATGCGGGCACGGCCTTCGAGGACGCGGTGCGGCTGGAGGTGCGGGGACCGGCGGAGGTCGCCACCGAGTGGGTGGCGACCTCCGTGACGTGTGAGGAGGCGACCCCGACGGGCGAGGCCTCCGCCTCTCCCGGCGGGAGTCCGTCTCCGGAGCCGCCGACGGACGGTCCGTCGGCGAGCCCGGAGGACGGCGGGCCGGATCAGGCCGCGTTGGTGAGCACGGGCAGGTAGCCGCCGGACTGTCCGGCGGCCGTCGGGTGGTAGGACTCGGCGATGTTCAGCCAGTTGACGCTGTGCAGCCACGGGCTGCCGGAGCAGATCTCGTGACCGGTGAAGGTGCCGGCGACCGGGGCGAAGGCGAAGCCGTGGTCCGCGGCGCGTTTGGCGATGGCGGCGTTCAGGTGGTCGGCGGCGCCGTTGATGGCGGCGCGCTCGCCCTCGGTCAGGCCGGCGGTGCAGGTGCCGTTCAGCTTGTAGAAGCGGGGATAGCCGAGGACGACGACGCGGGCGGCGGGGGCCCGGCTGTCGATGGCGTTGTAGACCTGGTCGAGTTTGCCGGGGAGGGTGGAGTCCACGTAGGCCTTGGCCTGGTTCACGCGGTTGACACAGGTGGATTCGGACTGGAGCACACAGGTCGTCATGACGTCGGAGAATCCCGCGTCGTTGCCGCCGATGGTGATGCTGACCAGGTCGGTCCCGGAGTTGAGGGGGCCGAGCTGACCCGAGAGCACATCACCCGTACGGGCTCCGGAGCAGGCGGTGAAGGCGAAGGTCTGCGGGGAGTGGGCCGCGGCCCAGAGGGCGGGGTAGGCGCGGTTGGTGCGCTTGCAGTTTCCGCTGGCGCCGTCGTAGTTGCCGGCGCCGAGTCCGGAGGAGTACGAGTCGCCGAGGGCGACGTAGCCGAAGTCGGCCTGGGCGGCGGCCGCCTGGCCGGCGCCGAACAGGGCGGCGCTCGTGGCGAGTAGGAGGGAGGAGGTCAGGGCAGCGAGGCGCGACATCTTCATGCTCATGTGTGCGGCTCCTTGTGGGGGTTACTCCTGAGTTGTTCGTACAAGCAGCCGCGGGTTGCCGGAAGTGTCCATGCCAAGAATGTTCGGAGCAGAGTCCAGGCCCGAATCTTCACTCCCCCTGCGTTTGAAGGGGGAACTCGGCACCCGATCCGGCGAAACACGGGTGCACGAGGGCACCTCGTGCCGGATCATGGGCGCCATGCCAGCCAACCCGCATGACGCGCTGCCGATCCGGCTCAACGTCGACGACAGCGATTCACCGTCGGACGTCGTCGACGCGCTGTTCCTCGGCAGGTTCGCCTCGGGCGAGCAGCCCTACTCGCACAGCGTGTCGATCGAGCGGGTCAAGGCGGAGGCGACCCTCCTGCCGCCGGAGGCCACGGTGTTGCGCTCGGCGCGCGACAGCGACCGCAGCGCCACCCTCGCCGAAGGACAGGGCTGGACCATGCTGGTCTCCCGGTGGAGCCGCGGCGCGGACGTCACGGTGACGGCGGTCAGCGACGAACTCGCCGCCGGCGTGCTCGGCCAGGCCACCGAGGGCGTGCAGGACGAGCCGGAGCCCCAGCCGGAGAACGTGACGATGGGCTTCTGGTACGTCTCCCCGCGCCGCGGCCCGTACCGGACGACCCGCCAGATCGCCGCCGGGACCTGGGCGGAGGTGCGGCCCAACTACACCGCGCCGGTCGCCACGGCGATGGACCGGCTGATGAAGGTGACCCCGGACGACATCGCGGGCCGGCTGCTCCTGCTGCACGGCCCGCCGGGCACGGGCAAGACCTCGGCCCTGCGCACGTTGGCCCGCTCCTGGCGGGACTGGTGCCAGGTGGACTGCGTCCTGGACCCGGAGCGGTTGTTCAACGACGTCGGCTACCTGATGGACATCGCGATCGGCGAGGACGAGGGCACGGCGAAGGGCCGCTGGCGGCTCCTGCTGCTGGAGGACTGCGACGAGCTGATCCGCGGCGAGGCCCGGCACACGGCCGGGCAGGCGCTGTCCCGGCTGCTCAACCTGACGGACGGCCTGCTGGGCCAGGGCCGCAACGTCCTGGTCGGCGTGACGACCAACGAGGATCTGGAACGGCTCCACCCCGCGGTGGTCCGCCCCGGGCGCTGCCTGGCCCGCATCGAGGTCGGCCGGCTGACCCACCGGGAGGCGGTGGACTGGCTGGGCACCGAGGAGGGCGTCTCCCGCGAGGGGGCGACCCTGGCGGAACTCTTCGCCCTACGCCGCGGCACGGGCCCGGCGGCGGTCCTGCCCCCGCAGACCCACTCGGAGGCGGGCCTCTACCTCTAAGGGCCGAGAAGCAGCCCCGCCGGCGATCGAGGCGCGGGGGGCCCGGGGCGGAGCCCCCGGCAGCAGGGGCGGCTACGTGGCGGCGTACCGGGCACGGAGGGCTGCGGTGGCGGCGGCTACCGCCTCGGCCTCCGTCAGCCCCAGCCGGTGCGCCCGCTCCGCGAACGCCTGCGCGGCCGACGCCGCCTCACGCGCCGCGCCCTCCCCCGCCGCCGCGACAAAAGTCCCGTTGCGGCCCCGCGTCTCGATCACCCCGTCGGCCTCCAGCGCCCTGTAGGCCTTCGCGACGGTGTTGGCGGCCAGCCCCAGGTCCTCCGCCAGCCCCCGTACCGTCGGCAGCTTGAATCCGGCCGGCAGCTTCCCGGACCTGGCCCGGGCGGCGATCTGCGCGCGCAGCTGTTCGTACGGGGCGGCCGACCCGGCCGAGCCGTCGATGGTGATCTTCAGGTTCGTCGAGCTCACGGGGCTGATTGTCCACCATCGGCGGTCAGGGCCTGTATCGAGTTGCCCCGCGGCGTCGCGAGGCAACTCGATACAGGCCCTAATTGGGAGGCGCCCGGCGTGAGCACGCACGTAGCGTCTGGCCCATGACCGTTCTGATCCGCGATCTCCGTCCGGACGACCTCCAGGACACGGAGTCGGTGGTACGGGTGCGCCGCACGGCCCTGCCGTTCCTGGTCACCACCGCCGCAGACGTGGCCTTCGGGCTCTCCCGCTCCCACCCCGACCGGCACCACCGCGTCCTCGTCGCCGAGACCCCGGACGGCGAGGTCGTCGGTACCGCCGAGGTCGGCATCGCCCACGACAGCCCCCGGCCGGGCCAGGGCTACGTCAACGCGTACGTCGCCCCCGCCCGCCGCGGCCTCGGCGCCGGCCGGCTCCTGCTCCGCGCGGCCGAGGAGCACCTCGTCGCCCGGGGGGCGGTGGACT
The DNA here is from genome assembly GCF_001941845.1 of Streptomyces sp. TN58. Classification (NCBI taxonomy): domain Bacteria; kingdom Bacillati; phylum Actinomycetota; class Actinomycetes; order Kitasatosporales; family Streptomycetaceae; genus Streptomyces; species Streptomyces sp. TN58. The sequence continues at coordinate 1,625,212 of NZ_CP018870.1, forward strand.
CGTACGCCTGGGTCCTCGACGAGCCCGCGCACCGCGCCTTCGCCGAGCGGCGCGGCTACCGCCCCGGCCGCTCCGCGCACTTCCTGCGCCTGGACCTCACGACGGCCGAGCTGCCCGCACTCCCGCAGGCCCTCCCGGCCGGGGTGGAGCTGCTGCCCGCCGAGGCCTTCGCCGCGGACCCCAGGCCCCTCTTCGCGATCGACGCCGAGACGACGGCCGACGAGCCGAGCGACGTGGGCGCCGAACTCGACGACTACGAGGACTGGCTGACCCACACCTGGCACCACCCCACCCTCGACAAGAAGCTCACGATCGTCGCCCTGGTCGACGGGCAGCCGGTCGCCTTCGCCGCCGCCCGGACCGACGGGGCCTCCCGCTACAGCTCGGCGATGACCGGCACACTGCGGCTGTTCCGGGGCCGCGGCCTGGCCAAGCTCGCCAAGAACGCCTCCCTGCACCGCGCCCGCGCGGCCGGCTGCACGGAGGCCTTCACCGGCAACGACGCGGGGAACGAACCGATGCTCGCCATCAACAGGTGGTTCGGGTACGAGATCTGCGCGACCGAGACGCACTACACGAGGAAGCTGGGGTCACCGTGGCCGGGCAACTGACCGTCGTCCTGACCAAGGCGGGCCGGACCAAGATCCGCTATCCGGCGACGCAGATCGCCGACGACGGTGACCACATCCGCGTACGGGCTCCCTGGGCCGCGGAGGGCGTACGGGACTTCGGCTTCGTCCGCTTCGAGCCGGGCGACGTGTTCACCGAGCACTTCTGGCGGACGCGCTGGTACGCGGTCAAGGAGGTCCGGACGGGCGACGGCGCCCTGAAGGGCTGGTACTGCGACGTGACACGTCCGGCCCTGGTCCGCAGCGGGGAGATCATCGTGGAGGACCTGGATCTCGACCTGTGGGTCTCGGCGGACGGGACGTCCGTACTGCGGCTGGACGAGGACGAGTTCGCCGAGAGCGGCCTGGCCGCGAAGGACCCGGAGGCGGCGGCCCGGGCGGTCCGCGCCCTGGACGCCCTGGACGACCAGGCCCGCTCCGCGGCCGGCCTGGCCGCGCTCCTTCGATGAGGCTGCCGTTCCGCGGGCATGCGGAGGGCCCCTTCCTGATCCCGCTCTTTTGCCTTCCTTAAGCGGAGCCTAAGGATCCTCTCCTGGGGGGTCTGTACGGCGAAAAGGCGTGGTCCGGGGGCTAGCTTGGCAGGGCCAGGACAGGAAGGGCCGGTCGTGGCGCCGCCGGGGGGCGGCGCCGCCGAGCCCCGTTCCGCCGGCGCACCCCTGCCTTTGCCCGAAGGAGATCCACTCATGTCCGCACGCCGCCGTACCGTGACGCCGATCCGTATCGCCGCCGCCGGCTTCGCCCCGCTCGCGCTGGCCGTGTACGCCGCCGTTCCCGCGGCCGCCCACGGCTCCATGACGGACCCGGTCAGCCGGGTCGCGGCGTGCTACGCGGAGGGACCGGAGTCGCCGAAGTCGGCGGCGTGCAAGGCCGCGGTCGCCGCGAGCGGGACGCAGGCGCTCTACGACTGGAACGCCGTCAACATCGCCAACGCGGCCGGCAACCACCGGTCGCTGATCCCGGACGGGCAGCTGTGCTCGGCCGGAAACGACAAGTACCGCGGCCTGGACCTGGCCCGCGCCGACTGGCCGGCCAGCCCCCTGTCCGCCGGCCCGCACACCTTCCGCTACAAGGGCACGGCCCCGCACCGTGGCTCCTTCGAGCTGTACATCACGAAGGACGGCTACGACCCGGCGAAGCCGCTGAAGTGGTCCGACCTGGAGCCCGCGCCGTTCGCGAAGGCCACCGACCCGGGCATGCAGAACGGCGACTACGTCTTCTCCGGGACCGTCCCCGGCAAGTCCGGACGGCACCTGATCTACAGCATCTGGCAGCGCTCCGACAGCCCGGAGGCCTTCTACACCTGCTCGGACGTGGTCTTCGGCAAGGACAACGGCGGCGGGAAGGGCGGGAACGGCGGCAGCGGCGGTACGGGGGCCGCGCCGAGCACCGAGCCCGGCGCGGGGAACGGCACCGGGAACAACGCCGGGACCGGCAACGGATCCGGGCCGTCGGACAAGCCGTCCGACAAGCCGGCGGACAAGCCCTCCGCCCCGACCGACCAGCAGATCGCCGACGGCGCCGGCAAGTCCTCCGTGGAGCACAACGGCCACGGCGACAACGACCCGAAGACGAACGGCGCGGCCGGCGCCCCGCTCCCCTCCCAGTCCTCGTCGTCCTCCGCGGACTCGGGCGCCCCGGCCGGCGGCAACCTGGCGGAGACCGGCGGCAACAGCGCCACCCCGGCCATCGCCGTCGCCGGGGCCGGCGCGCTGGCCCTCGGCGCGGCCGTGCTGTTCACGGTGGCCCGCCGCCGTGCGACGACGGCGGGCCGCCACGGCCGCTGACCGGTAGGACTTCACACCGGGCGGACCGCCCGCGCCCCGGTCAGGAGAAGACCGAGGCGCAGGTGGTCCGTTCGGCGTGGGCCGGGTCGAGGGCGTTGAGCACCTCGTGCCAGGCGATCCGGTCGGTGAGCCCGATGGCGACGTGTTCCGAGAGGTCCAGGAAGCACAGGTCCTGGAGCACGACGTTGCGGACGTTCGGCCCCTCCAGGAAGCCGCTCCGGTACGGCGTCACCACCTCGTCGTACTTGGTGGCGATCACCGTGTACTTCACCCCCGGGACGGTGTCCCCGCCCGCGTTGAGCTTCTGCAGGAAGGCGGAGCCGGCGATCTGGTCGGCGAGGCCGGGGGTGGCGCTGCTGATCAGGTCCTCGGCCCCGGGGAAGTACGGGAGGAGCTTGGTGAAGCCGAGCAGGGTCGTGCCGTGGTTGTCGGGGGCCAGCCCGACCAGCGCGTTCACCTTCGCCGCGCCGCCGAGGAACTTCAGGTAGTAGCGCGGCATCATGCCGCCCTGCGAGTGCCCGACGATGTCGGTCTTGGAGGCGCCGGTGGCGGCGAGCACCTTGTCGACGAACGCGTCGAGCTGTTCGGCGGACTTGTCGATGGGGCCGAGCCCGTTGAAGAGGGGCACGCCGGGCAGCTGCCCGTAGTCGAGGGAGTAGACGCAGTACCCGCGGTTCACGAGGTAGGGGGCGAAGCCCAGCCAGTTGTCCCAGGAGTTGCCGAAGGTTCCGTGGACGAGGACGACGGGGCGGGGGTGGGCGGCGGACGGTTTGCAGGACCAGTCGTTCCAGCCGCGGCTGGGGGCGGACGCGGCCTGCGCCGCGCCGGTGGGGGCGACGAGCGCGGCGGCGGTGAGGACGAGGACGGCCAGCGGGCGGAGCAGGCGTCTCCAGGGCAGCATCGGGTGATCTCCTTGCGGTCGACTCAAGGGGATGAGTGGGGGATTCGTCCCGTGATCCGGATCACAAAGGGGAGCTGCTGCCGCTAAATTACGTGTGAGTAGCAACACAGGGAAGTTACGCGTCGGTAAAAACTGGCGTGTCGCCCGATCGATCGTCAGGCGGCCAGCGTGCCACGGGCGATGACGTGCGGGCCGAAGCGCGTACGGACCCGGTCCGTGATCGCCTCCAGCCGGCGCGCCTTCTCGTCCTCTGGGTCGAGACTGAGCTGCCGTGCGGCCCGTTCGGCCGGTATCAGCTCCTCGGCCCGCAGGGACAGCGCGCGGACCCGGGCCCGTTGCAGGCCGAGGCCCTCGTACAGGGCGTAGGCCGTGGCGGTCAGGGCCGTCGAGTGCGCGGTGGGCTCGGCCAGGGTGCGGGTCCGGGTGAGCGTGGTGCGGTCGGCGCAGCGGACGGCGAGCGTGAGGACCCGGCACACCTGCCCGTCCTGTTGCGTACGAAGCTTCGCGCCGAGCTCCTCCGTCAGCGAGAGCAGCGCCCGCCGGTGCCGTCCGGGATCCAGCTCGTCCCGGTCGAAGAGCCGCTCGGCGGCGACGGCGCGGGCGGCCGCGCCCGGCCGGACGGGGGTCCGGTCGATCCCGAGGGCGCGCTCGTGCACCTCGCGGCCGAGCCGGGCGCCGAGGATCCGCCGCAGGGCGGCGGGCGGGGCGGCGGCGACCCGGCCGACGGAATCGAGGCCGTAGGAGCACAGGGTGCGGGCGGCCTTGGGCCCGACCCCGTCGAGCGCGGTGACGGGCTTGTCCGCCATGAAGTCCCGTACGGCGGCGGGGTCTTCGGGGAGCACGACGGTCCCGCCGGGCCTTGCCTCGCGGGCCGCGGCCCGGGCCAGCATGGGATTTCCGGCCACGCCGACGGCCGCGTCCACGCCGTACAGGGCGAGGGCCCGGACCCGGATCACGGCGGCCAGCCGGGGGGCGTCGCAGCCGAAGTAGCGCAGCGCGCCGCGGACATCGGCGAGGGCGGCGTCCGGCGGCAGGGCCTGCACGTCCGGGGTGATGCCGCCGAGCAGGGCGAGCACCCCGGCGTACTCCCGCGCCCCGAGCGGCCCTCCGCCGGCGGGGTGCAGCCGCAGGCACATCACGGCCTTCCCGGCGGGGCTCATCCCGCGCTCCCCGGGCTGGAGTGCCACAGCTTGCGGCCGGTCGCGGGGCCGGTGCCGGGCGGCTGGAGGTCGGCCCAGGGGTTCATCTCGTACCCCGTGGACATGCGGATCGTGCGCCCGGGGCCCTTCGCCGCCGGCTCCCCGGGGGCGGCCGCGCTCCCGCCCTCGGCGGCCGGTTCGCCGGAGGCGCTGGCGGGGGGCGGCTCGGCGAGCCGGGCCGCCACCGCGTCCAGGCCGCCCGCCGCCCGCAGTTCCACCAGCTCGGCCAGGTCCCACGCCGCCGCTCCGACCACGCTCAGGCTCTGCGGTCCCCTGCGCTGCACGACACCTCGTACCAGCAGCAGGAAGGAGTGGAAGACGGTGTGCGCGCACCGCTCGTGGCTGTCGTCGAAGAAGGCCAGGTCGACCAGGCCCGTGCCGTCGTCCAGTGTCGTGAAGACGACCCGCCGCCCGGAGCGGATCGGTGGGGTCTGGGTGGCGGCCTTGGCCCCCGCTACCAGGACGGTCCGCCCGTGCTCGGCCTCCCGCAGCCGGCGCGCCGGGATCACTCCCAGCTCGGCCAGGAAGGCGTGGTGGTCGCCCATCAGGTGCCGGGAGGCGTCCATGCCGAGGACGCCCAGCTCGGCGCTGAGCCGTTCCGCGTCGCTGAGGTCGGGCAGCCCGACGGACGCCGTGGACCGGCCTCCCTCCAGCGGGAGTTGGGCGCCTCGCACGCCGGCCGCGCGCTGTGCGCCGTGCAGTTCCGTCAAGTGCAGCAGCAGGTCGCGCCGGTTGGCGCCGAAGGAGTCCAAGGCCCCGACCTGGGCGAGCCGTTCGGCGACGGGGCGTCCCGGGTGGGCCCGGTCCCAGAAGTCGCGCAGGGAGGCGTAGGGCTGCCCGGACTCGATCCGGGCCGCTTCGGCCTCGCTGATGCCGTGGACGTCGGTGAGCCCCAGCCGCAGCCCCCACACCCCACCGGTCTCGGACACCAGTTCGATGCGGTGGGCGACCGCCGACCGGTTCACGTCCAGCGGCAGCACCGGCACGCCCCGCCGCCGCGCGTCCGCCAGCAGCAGCCGCTTCGGGTACATCCCCGGGTCGTGGGTCAGCAGCCCGGCGTAGAAGGCAGCCGGGTGGTGCGCCTTCAGCCACGCCGACTGGTAGGTGGGGACGGCGAAGGCCACCGCGTGCGCCTTGCAGAAGCCGTACGAGCCGAAGGCCTCCACGATCTCCCAGGTACGGGCGATCACCTCCAGCGAGTAGCCGCGTTCGGCGGCCTTCGCCGCGAACCACACCTTGATCCGTGCCTGCGACGGCGGATCGGACAGCCCGCGCCGCACGCGGTCCGCCTCGTCCCGGCCGCAGCCGGTCATGACGTCCACGATCTGGATGATCTGCTCGTGGAAGACCACCACCCCGTACGTCTCGCGCAGCGCGTCGGCGAGGTCCGGGTGCGGGAAGCGCACCGGCGCCCGCCCGTGCCGGGCCTCGATGAAGGGCCGCACCATGTCGGCGGCCACCGGCCCCGGGCGGAAGAGGGAGATGTCGACGACCAGGTCGTGGAAGGTGGCCGGCTGGAGCCGTCCCACCAGGTCCCGCTGGCCCGGCGATTCGATCTGGAAGCAGCCCAGCGTCTCGGCCGAACGGATCAGCTCGTACGTGGCCCGGTCGCCCGGCGGCACCTGCGCCGGGTCGTCCAGGTCGAGCTCCTCCCCCGTGCCGCGCCGGATCTCCGCGACCGCGTGCGCCATCGCGGACTGCATCCGCACGCCCAGCACGTCCAGTTTGAGCAGTCCCAGCTCCTCCACGTCGTCCTTGTCGAACTGGGACATGGGGAAGCCCTCGCCGCTGGTGGGGACCACCGGCGTACGGGCGAGCAGCGAGGCGTCGGAGAGCAGCACCCCGCACGGGTGCATGGCGATCCCGCGCGGCAGCGCGTCCAGCGACTCGACGAGTTCCCACAGCCGCCCGTACGACTCCCCGCGCACGTCGCGCAGTTCGGGGAGCTCCCGCAGGGCGGCGCGGGCGTCGCGGGCCCGGATGTGCGGGAAGGCCTTGGCGAGCCGGTCGGTGACGGCCGGGTCCATGGACAGGGCGGCGCCGACGTCCCGGATGGCGTGGCGGACGCGATAGGTCTCGGGCATGGAGACGGTGGCGACGCGCTCGGCGCCGAACCGGTCGATGATCCGCCGGTAGACCTCCAGCCGGCGGGCGGACTCCACGTCGATGTCGATGTCGGGCAGGACGCGCCGGCGCTTGGACAGGAAGCGCTCCATCAGCAGGCCGTGCTCGACGGGGTCGGCGTGCGCGATCCCGAGCAGGTGGTTGACGAGGGAGCCGGCTCCGGAGCCGCGGGCCGCCACCCGGATGCCCATCTCCCGTACGTCGTCCACCACCTGGGCGACCGTCAGGAAGTACGAGGCGAAGCCGTGGTGGGCGATGATGTCGAGCTCGTGGTGCATCCGCTCCCAGTAGGCGGGGTCGTCCGCGTAGCCGCGCAGCACCATGCCGGCGGAGGCCCGGGAGGCGAGGACCCGCTGCGCGCTGCGGTGGGCGGCGCCGACGAGCCGGGGCTCGGGGAAGTGCACGGAGCCGATGCCGAGGTCGTCCTCGGGGTCCACGCGGCAGGCCTCGGCGGTGTGCCGGGTCTGCGCGAGCAGGCGCCGGGCGTCGGCGGGGCCGAGGCCGGCCGCCCGGGCGATCAGGTCGGCGGCCTCGGCCATGGCGGCGGGGTCCTTGAGCCAGCGCTCGCCGGTGTCGAGAGGGCCCCGGCCGTCGATGGGGACCAGCCGGCGGGCGGCGTCGAGGATGTCGGCGACCGGGCCCTGGCCGGGGTCGGCGTAGCGGACGGCGTTGGTGAGCACGGCCGGGACGCCCTGCTCTGCGGCGAAGCCGACGGTACGGGCGGCCAGCCGCAGCGAGCCGGGGCCGGTGCCGGTACGGCCGTGGTGGACTGCCTCCAGGCGCAGGGAGTCGCCGTAGATCTCCCGCCAGGGCGCGAGCAGCCGGGCGGCCCGGTCGGGGCGGCCCGCGGCGAGCGCCCGCCCCACCTCGGAGCCGGGGCCGAGCAGGACGAGGACGCCTTCCCCGCGCAGGGCGTCCCAGGGCACGAGCGGGACCTCGGCGGACGCCGCGTGGGCGGCGGTGACCATCCGGCACAGCTCGGCCCAGCCGGCGGCCCCGTCCCGGGCCAGGAAGACGGCCCGGGCGGCGGACTCGTCCAGGAAGGCCCCGCCCTTGACGGGGGTGCGCCGCCGGTACGAGACCTCGCCCGGACCGCCGCCCGCGGCGGGCGCGGTCGAGCCCCCCGGCCCGGCCGATCCCGCCGCGGGGGACCCGGCGGGCGAGACCGCCATGTCCACGCCGAACAGCGGCCGGATGCCCGCCTGCGCCGCCGCCTTCGCGAACCGGACCGCACCCGCCAGGGTGTCGCGGTCGGTCAGGGCGAGGGCGTCCATCCCCCGCTCGGCGGCACGCTCCGCCAGCCGTTCCGGGTGCGATCCTCCGTAGCGCATGGAGAACCCCGAAACGGTGTGCAGATGCGTAAAACCAGGCACCCGCGGCCTCCTGCTTCGCTCGTAGAACACCACCCCCGCTCTCCACCATAGAGCAATTCGAATATCCGTGCGAAACACTTGTTCGATCACCTGAGGGTCATCCGTTCGGCCCGCCCCTGCTGCGGGCCGCCCCCCGCACGCCCAGCGTGTGAGACATGACCCCGCCCCAAGGCTTCCTCGCCGAGTTCAAGGACGCCGTGACCCCCCGGGCGGCGCTGCTCGTCCTGGGCGTCCTCGCCCTCCAGCTCGCCTTCGTCACCTCGTACATCGGGGCCTTCCACCACCCCAAGCCCCACGACATCCCCATCGCCGTGGCCGCGCCCGCCGCACCGGCCGCCGAGCGGGCCGCGCAACAGCTCGGCGCGCTGCCCGGAGACCCGCTCGCCCCCCGGGTCGTCGACGACGAGGCCGCCGCGCGCGCCCAGGTCGAGAACCGGGACGTCGACGGCGCCCTGATCGTCGACCCGGCCGGCCCGGCCGACCGGCTGCTGGTCGCCTCCGGCGCCGGAGCCTCGCTCTCCCAGGCCCTGGAGGAAGTCGTGGGCGCCGCCGAACGCGCCCAGGGACGCACGGTCCGGGTCACCGACGTGGCCCCGGCCGCCAAGGGCGACAGCCGCGGCCTGAGCTCCTTCTACCTCGTCATCGGCTGGTGCGTGGGCGGCTACCTGTGCGCCGCGATCCTCGCGATCAGCGCCGGCGCCCGGCCCGCGAACACCCACCGCGCCGCGATCCGGCTCGGCGCGCTGCTCGTGTACTCCCTCGCCGCCGGACTGCTCGGCGCGGTCATCGCCGGCCCGGTCCTGAACGCGCTGCCCGGCAGCCTCCCGGGCCTGTGGGGACTGGGCACGCTCGTCGTCTTCGCCGTCGGCGCGATCACCCTCGCCTTCCAGGGAGTGGCGGGCGTCATCGGCATCGGCCTGGCGATCCTGCTGGTCGTGGTCCTCGGCAACCCGAGCGCCGGCGGCGCCTACCCGTACCCGCTGCTGCCGCCGTTCTGGAGCACGATCGGCCCGGCGCTGCCGCCGGGCGCGGGCACGTACGCCGCGCGCTCCATCACCTACTTCGGCGGAAACGGCGTCGGCGGCCCGATGCTCGTCCTGGCCGCGTGGGCCGTCGTGGGGGCGGCGGTCACCCTGGGCTCCGCCGCGACCGCCCCCACGGCGGACAGCCGTCCGCTCCCGCGGGGGTGACGGTTCCGGGCGTCGGCCCGGGCCGGTGGTGCTGGGGCTCTGCCCCAGACCCCGCGCCTCAATCGCCGGCGGGGCTTGGGTGGTGTGGGGCGGTGCCCCGCCGGAATGTCTCCTCGGCTCGCGCGGTGCCCAGGATTGCGGAGGTGGATCGGTGGTGCGCGCTCGTCCTGCGGGGACACTCCGCCGTGTCCCCACCCCACGGTGTGGCTCCGCCAGTACTCGGTAGCCGCCGAGGGGGCTTTGGGGACACCTTTCTCGTCGCGGTTGGAGCGGGGACGGGGAGGGGTGTCCCCGCAGGACGAGGCGTCACCGCCGGGCACCGTGGTGATCGCTCGCGCTCGCCGAGCCGAGGAGACACCCCTGCCCGGCCCCGCGACCGCCCGCACCATCCCAGCCCCGCCGGCGCTTGAGGCGCGGGGCCTGGGGCAGCGCCCCAGCACCACCGGCCCGGGGGCCACCCCCAAACCGCAACCCCCCACAGGAGCGGAGGGGCCCCGGCACACCGGCCCCGGCCGACGCCCGAAACGGCCACCCCCGCGGGAGCGGAAGGGCCCGGCCCCGCGACCGCCCGCACCACCCAAGCCCCGCCGGCGCTTGAGGCGCGGGGCCTGGGGCAGAGCCCCAGCACACCGGCCCGGGGGCCACCCCGAAACCGCCACCCCCCGCGGGAGCGAAAGGGCAGGGCCCCAGAAGGCGCCCCGCGAACGCCGAGTGCGCCCTACCGCACTCCTCCCCCAGCGCGCACAATCGCCGTGACGACTCACATCGACCGTGAGGGAGGGAGCGCGTGCGCGATCAGGTGCGCACAGCGGACGGGCGCGCTCTGACCGTGGAGCGCTGGGGCGATCCGGACGGCAAGCCCGTCTTCCTGCTCCACGGCATGCCCGGCAGCCGCCTGGGACCGGCCCCCCGGGGCATGGTTCTCTACCAGCGCCGGATGCAGCTCATCGCCTACGACAGACCCGGCTACGGCGACTCCGACCGCCATCCCGGCCGCACCGTCGCCGACGTGGCCCATGACGTGGCCGCCGTGGCCGACGCCCTCGGCCTGGACAGGTTCGCGGTGGCCGGCCGCTCCGGAGGCGCCGCCGGCGCCCTGGCCTGCGCCGCCCTGCTGCCGGACCGGGTCACGCGTACCGCGGCGATGGTCGGGCTGGCCCCCCGGGACGCGGAGGACCTGGACTGGTTCGCCGGGATGGCCGCATCGAACGTCAGGGAGTACACGACCGCCTCCACCGATCCCGAGGAGCTGGCCGCCCGGCTGATCCCGCGTGCCGACGGCATCCGCAAGGACCCGGGGCGGCTGCTGGACGAGCTGCGGCGGGAACTGACCGACAACGACCGCATGATCGTCTCCGATGCCGGGCTGCGGTCGATGCTGTTGCGCAACTACCGTGAGGGGCTGCGCCGTTCGGCGTACGGCTGGATCGACGACGTCCTCGCCTTCAGCCGTCCCTGGGGCTTCGACCCCGCCGACATCCGCTGTCCGGTGCTGATCTGGCACGGGGAGCTCGACGTGTTCTCCCCCGTGGGCCACTCCCGTTGGCTGGCCCGCCGGATCCCGGGGGCGACCACCGCGATCGAGCCGGCCGCCGCGCACTTCGCCGCGCTGCGCGCGCTGCCCGACGTACTGAACTGGCTGCTGCGCGACCTGCCCACCCCGCCCCTGAGCGAACAACGGTCCGCGTAGTGGATCCTGCCGTCCGGCGAACGGCCGAATGCGCCACCTCGGGAAATACGCCGCACTCGCTATAGAACGGTTGACCAGGCGTCATGTCTCGGTTGCCAATGGGGTGTGGCCGAGTAAAGTCCACGCTTGACGGCAGCGCGTCGCTGTTGTCATTCACATGCCCATTCCATATGGCTTCCCCGAGGACGGTGTCGTGAACACTTCCGCAACCCCCCCGACCAGCACGGTCAAGGCCCGCCGGGTCCCGCTCGCCAAGATCGACGTCGAGACCGCCGCCGCGGCCGCGACGCTCGGCCGCGTGCTGCCCGCCGAATCCGGCCGTCCGGTTCAGGCACCGATCTTCAACTCCGCGCTCTGACACGGAGTAAGCGCTCTAGACTGGCGGAATGACCGGCCTGATCGCATTTCGCGAGATCGTCCTGAAAGTTCACAGCAGATGCGATCTTGCTTGTGATCATTGCTATGTCTACGAACACGCAGATCAGAGCTGGCGAGCCCGGCCGAAAGTGATCTCCCCCGAGGTTATTTCACGGACCGCGTCGAGGCTCGCCGAACATGCCCGTGACCATGCACTCCCCTCCGTCACGGTGATTCTCCACGGAGGGGAACCCCTGTTGGCGGGCACGGCCCGGCTCCGACTCGTCTGCGAGGAGTTCAGCCGGGCGCTCACCGGGATCGCCACCCTCGACCTGCGGATCCACACCAACGGCCTCCAGCTCGGCACACGCCACCTCGACCTCTTCGCGGAGTTCGGCGTCCGCGTCGGCGTCTCCCTCGACGGGGACCGCGCCGCGAACGACCGCCACCGCCGCTTCGCGGACGGCCGTACGAGCCACCCGCTGGTCCTCGCCGCCGTCGCGCTGCTGCGCTCCGAGCCCTACCGCCACCTCTACCAGGGTCTGCTCTGCACCGTGGACGTGGCCAACGATCCCGTCGCCGTGCTCGACGCGCTCGTCGAACTCGGCCCCCCGCGCGTGGACTTCCTCCTCCCGCACGCCACGTGGGAGACGCCCCCCGCCCGGCCGGACGGCGCCCCCGACGCCTACGCCCGCTGGCTCCTGCGCGTCTTCGACCACTGGGAGCGGCTGGGCCGCCCGGTACCCGTCCGGCTCTTCGAGTCCGTACTGTCCACCCTGCGCGGCGGGCCCAGCCTCACGGAGTCGCTCGGCCTCGCGCCCACCGACCTCGTCGTCGTCGAGACCGACGGGACCCTGGAGCAGGTGGACTCCCTCAAGAGCGCCTTCGAGGGGGCCGCGGCCACCGGCTTCAACGTCTTCGACCACGCCTTCGACCAGGTCGCGGCCCACCCCGGGGTCCGGGCCCGGCAGCTGGGCCTGGCGGGCGTCAGCGACACGTGCCGCCGCTGCCCCGTCGTACGTTCGTGCGGGGGAGGCCTCTACACCCACCGCTACCGCGACCGCAACGGCTTCGACAACCCTTCCGTCTACTGCACCGACCTGCGCGAACTCGTGGACGGGATCGAGGGCCGCACCGCGCACCGGGAGACCGCCCCGCAGCTGTCCGACCCGGCCGAACTGGCCCGCTCCCAGCAGGAGCTGACCCGGATCCTGCTGGCCCGGCTGAACGCGGACCTGGCCGACGACCCCGAATGGGCGCACGCCTGGGAGCTGGTGGCCGCGGTGGAGCGGGCCGGGGAGGCGGGCGCCGACGCGCTGGACGCCGTACTGGACCACCCGTTCACCCGGACCTGGGTCCTCGCGGCCCTGGACGCGGGGCGGGAGGGCCGCACCGGTGGCGCGGAGGCGGCCCGCAGGCTCACGGCGCTGGCCGCGGCGGCCGTGCTGCGCGGCGGGCTGGACCTGCCGGCCGAGGTGGCCTACCGGGACGGCGAGGTGTATCTGCCGACGCTCGGGCTGCTGCGGCTCGGGGAGCCGGGCACGGAGGGCCGGGCCTCGCTGCGCGCCACCGAAGAGGGGTACGCCGTGCGCGACGGCCGCTCCGAGCACCGCTTCGGGCCGGCGGCGGGCGATGCCCGCTGGCAGCCCGTCCGCACCTGGTCGCCGGGCCCGGACGCGGCGCAGGTGGCGCTGGAGGACCTGGACCCGTACCGCAACTGCTTCCCCCGCCCGCCCAGGCTGCGGCTCGGCGCCGGGGAGGCCGAGGAGTGGCGGGGCAGGCTGGACCGGGCCTGGGCGCTGCTGCACAGGGCGGTGCCCGGGTTCGCGCGGACGGCGGCGGCGGGGCTGACCACGCTGACGCCGCTCGCGGGCGGCCCGCGGGCCGGCGGCTGGGGCGAGGCGGGCCGGAGCGGGCCGGGGGCGCTCGGGGTGCCGTACGCGGCGGGCGTACGGGAGACGGCGCTGGCGCTGCTGACCGGGCGGCGGCGGACCCGGCTGCGGGCCCTGACCGAGGTGGCCGACCTGTACGCGCTGGACGGGGAGTGGCAGCATCCGTCGCCGTGGCGGTCGCGGCCGGTGCCGGTGTCGCGGCTGCTGGCCGATGTGCACGAGCGGGTGGCGGTGGAGGCGTACCGGCGGGCGACGTCCGGGCCCGAGCCGGGCGGGTCGGAGCGCATCCACGAGGCCCTGGACCGGCTGTCGGCGGCGGCGGAGCTGACGGTCACCGGCAAGCGTCTGGTGGCGGAGCTGCGCTACGAGCTGAAGGCGGTCGGCGCGTGAGCGGCCACTCCGCCGCCCCTGCCCCGGCGGGTCCGGGCCGGGGCCGCCGGGGCACGGGCGCCCTGCAGCTCGCGGTGCAGCTGCGGCTGCTCGGGGTCCGGCCGGGGATGCGGCTGCTGGTGCACGCGTCCCTGCGCGGGACCGGGCTGCGCGCGGAGCAGCTGCGTGACGCCCTGAGGGGGGTCCTGGGCCCGCGCGGGACGCTGGTGGTGCCCGCGTTCACCCCGGAGAACTCCAGGACGTCCAGCGCCCACCTGGAGCGGATCGCCGGAATGGACGAGGCGGAGGTGCGGGCCTTCGTCGACCGGATGCCGGCCTTCGACCCGGCGAGCACTCCGAGCCACGGCATGGGCTCCTTCGCGGAGTCCGTCCGCACGGCTCCGGGGGCTGCGCGCAGTTCCCATCCCCAGACGTCCTTCGCCGCGCTCGGCGCGGACGCGGAGCGCCTTTGCGCCGGTCACCGCCTTGAGTGCCACCTCGGCGAGGAGTCGCCCCTGGGAAAGCTGTGCTGGGAGGGCGGGCAGGTACTCATGATCAATGTGGGGTTTTCTGTCTGCACTGCCTTCCATCTCGCGGAGTATCGAATTCCGAAGCCCCCCTTGCGCATGTACGAGTGTGTGGTGAAGGTGAACCTTCCGGAGGGGCGTCAGGGGTCCCGTCAGGAGGGGGTGTGGACCGCATACGAGGACGTCGCGCTGGACGACGGTGATTTCGCGGAGATCGGCAGGGCGTTCCCGGATTCGCGGGTGCGCAGGGGGCGGGTCGCGGGAGCGTCGGCCATGCTCTTCTCCGTCCCGGACGCCGTCGACCACTCCCTTGACTGGATGACCGAAAACAGACGCTGATTGACTGGACGATGAGGGGATGTGGCGAAGCAGCTCCGGAATGATGTTTCTTCGCTCGCAGCTTCGGGACGGGGGGCGTGTGCCCGCATCAGTGCAGCCGTATTTTTTTCTCAGTTATGCGCATACACCGAGATTCGGGGCCGGGGGGCCCGACCCCGACATGTGGGTCGAGCGCCTGTTCCGTGATCTCTGCAGCCATGTCATGGCGCTGACGGACCTGCCGGCGGGGGCCGAGGCCGGCTTCATGGACCGGGAGATACGCAGCGGCGAGGGCTGGTCGGAGCGGCTGGGGGCGGCGCTCGCCACCTGCCGGGTCTTCGTGCCGTTGTTCTCGCCGCGGTACTTCGCCAGTGAGATGTGCGGCAAGGAGTGGTACGCCTTCGCGCAGCGGGCGATCCACCAGGGGGCGTTGAGCAACCAGCCGGCCGAGGCCATCGTGCCGGCGTTGTGGGTGCCGGTCCCGCCGTCCCAACTCCCCGGCCCTGCCGAGCGGTTGCAGTTCAACCACAACACCTTCGGCGAGCGGTACGTCACCGACGGGCTGTACGGGCTGATCAAACTGCGGGGCTACGCCGAGCAGTACGAGCGGGCGGTGTACGAGCTCGCCAAGCGCATCGTGCGGGTCGCCGAGACGGTCCGCCTGGAACCGGTCCGCCCGCTGGACTACCGGGGCGTGCCGAGCGCCTTCGGCCCCGCGGGCGGCGGCAGCCCCGCCCGCACCCTGCACGTGACCGTCGCCGCCGCCTCCCGGCACGACCTGCCGGACGGCCGCAGCCCGGAGTACTACGGGGACAGCGCGCTGGAGTGGAACCCGTACCACCCGGTGGCGCAGCGGCCCATCGCCTACGTCGCCGAGGACCTGGTCAAGAACCTCAACTACCAGACGAGCATCGGCTCCTTCGACGACGAGGCCGGACACTACGACAGCAAGCAGCCGCCGACGCGGCCGGAGATCCTGATCGTCGACCGCTGGGTGGTGGAGGACGAGCACCGCCGCCGGCGTCTGGCCGCCTTCGACCAGGAGTCCCGTCCGTGGGTCAACGTGGTGGTGCCGTGGAACCGCTACGACCACCAGAGCCGGGCGAAGGAGCTGGAGCTGGCGCGGCGGCTGGAGGAGACCCTGCCGGTCAAGATGGGCCAGGGCCGGGCGGCCTGCCGGGCCGCCGCCAACGGCGTGGCGAACATGGAGACGCTCGGCCAGATCCTGCCGCAGGTGGTCGAGGCGGCGGCGCAGCAGTTCCTCAGACACGCCCAGGTCTACCTGCCGGCCGGCAACTCCCCCACCGAACGCCCGCGACTGCTGGGGCCGATGGGGATGGGCGGGCCTCCGGCCCCGCGGCCGGCGCCCTTCCCGCCCGACACGTTCGGCGGCCACAACGACGGCAACGACAGCAACGACACCGACCGGGGGGACGCGGATGACAGCGAGTCGTGACAGCGGTGACGGCCGTGACGGACGCATCGTCACCTTCTATTCGTACAAGGGCGGTACGGGCCGCACCATGGCGCTGGCCAACACCGCCTGGATCCTGGCGGCCAACGGCAAGCGGGTCCTGGCCGTGGACTGGGACCTGGAGGCCCCGGGCCTGCACCGCTTCTTCCACCCGTTCCTGGACCCGTCGACGCTCGGGGCCACCACCGGGGTCATCGACCTGATCAGCGAGTACGCGTGGGCGGCGACCAGTCCGGTGGCGCGGGCGGACGACTGGCACAAGGACTACGCGCGGATACAGCCGCACGCCGTCTCGCTGACTCCGGAGACGCTGGGCTGGGAGTTCCCGGACGGCGGCACCCTGGACTTCGTCTCGGCGGGCCGGCAGAACCGCGAGTACTCCGCGACCGTGTCCACCTTCGACTGGGACAACTTCTACGACCGGCTGGGCGGCGGCCTGTTCTTCGACGCCTTACGCGCGGACATGAAGAGCAACTACGACTACGTCCTGATCGACAGCCGCACCGGCCTGTCCGACATCGCGGACATCTGCACCGTGCACCTGCCGGACATCCTGGTGGACTGCTTCACCCTGTCCGACCAGTCCATCGACGGCGCCGCGTCGGTGGCCCGCCAGATCGACGAGCGGTTCAACGACCGGGGCATCAAGATCTACCCGGTCCCGATGCGGATCGACGAGGGCGAGAAGGAGAAGGCCGACGCGGGGCGGGCGCTGGCCCGGCTGAAGTTCGACCGGTTCCCGGGCGGCCTGGTCGGGGACGAGCTCACCTCCTACTGGGGCGCGGTGGAGATCCCGTACCGGCCCTACTACGCCTACGAGGAGACGCTGGCCACCTTCGGCGACGAGGCGGGGCTGACGAACTCGCTGCTCTCCGCCTTCGAGCGGCTGACCGCCGTGGTCACCGAGGGCGAGATCACCTCCATGCCGGCGATCGGCGAGGAGGTGCGGCTGCGGATCAGGGACGCGTTCACCCGGCGCCGGCCGGCGCTGCCGGCGGACCTGTTCCTGTCCTATGTCGCGGAGAACCGGATGTGGGCCGACTGGATCGAGTCGGTACTGACCCGGGCCGGGTTCCGGGTGGTGCCCAAGGACGTCTCGGCCGAGCCGCCGGCGGCGGGCGCCACGGCCTCCGCCGGCGGTGACACCCTGGGCGGCGGTACAGGTATCAGCGTCGACACCGCGGCCCGGACCGTGGTGCTGCTGTCCACGGCGTACCTGAAGTCGGCGCGGGCCGTGGACGTGTGGGAGCGGGCCGCGGCCGAGGACCCGACGGGCGGTCGGCGTCAGCTGGTGCCGTTGCGGGTGGGTGACGTACGGCTCGCCACGCCGTACATCGACCGCAACCCGGTGGACCTCTTCCGGCTCGACGAGGTGCACGCCACGGCGGCGCTGCTGCGTGCGGTGGAGCGGCCGATGGCCCTGCCCGACAGCGTGGCGAGCGCTTCGCAGCCCGGCCCGCGCTTCCCGGGGACCGTCCCGAAGATCTGGAACGCCCCGCCCCGCAACCCGGGGTTCACCGGCCGCAGCATCGTGCTGGAGCGGATGCGCGACCAGCTCGGCGGCGGCATGGCGGTGGTGCTGCCGCAGCCGCAGACCCTGTTCGGCCTCGGCGGTGTCGGCAAGACCCAGGTGGCACTGGAGTACGTGCACCGGTTCATGGCCGACTACGACCTGGTGTGGTGGATCTCCTCGGAGCACACCGACGAGGTGGTCGCCGCGCTCGCGGAGCTGGCCGTACGGCTGGGCGCGCAGACGGGCGAGGACATGGCGGCCGCCTCGCAGGAGGCGATCGACCTGCTGCGCAGGGGGGTGCCGTCCTCCCGCTGGCTGCTGGTCTTCGACAACGCCGACGATCCCGAGGCCCTCAAGCGGTTCTTCCCGCCGGGCGGTCCGGGCCATGTGCTGGTGACCTCCCGCAACCAGTCCTGGTCGCAGTACGGTGACGCGCTGCCGGTGGACGTGTTCCTGCGCGAGGAGTCCATCGAGCACCTTCAGCGCCGGGCCCCCGGGCTGGGCAAGGAGGACGCCGAGCAGGTCGCGATCGCGGTGGGCGACCTGCCGCTGGCCGTGGAGCAGGCGGGCGCCTGGATCGCGGAGACCGCGACGCCGGTGGCCGCGTACCTGGAACAGCTGGCCCAGCAGACGGCGAGCGTCCTGGGGCTGAACCAGCCGCCCGGATATCCGGAGCCGGTGGCCGCCACCTGGAACATCTCGATAGAGCGGCTCCAGTCGCGCTCCCCGGCCGCCGTGCGGCTGCTCCAGCTGTGCGCGTTCCTGGCGCCGGAGCCGATCTCGGCGAACCTGCTGTACAGCAAGGAGATGATCGACGCCCTCAAGCCGTACGACGCCTCCCTCCAGGAGAAGCTGGTGCTGGGGCGGGTGATCCGGGAGATCGGCCGGTTCGCGCTGGCCAAGGTCGACCAGGTCAGCAACAGCATCCAGGTGCACCGGCTGGTGCAGGCGGTGATCCGTTCGCAGATGCCGGAGGAGGAGCAGCGGGAGGCCCGGCACGCCGTCCACCGGATCCTGGCCGGGGCCCGGCCGGACGACGACGAGCCGATCGACAACCCGGAGACGTGGCCCCGGTTCAACACCATCTGGTCGCACCTCTCGCCGTCCGAGGCCCGGTACTGCAAGGAGCCGGAGACGCGCAGGCTGCTGATCGACCGGGTCCGCTACCTGTGGAAGCGCGGCGACTTCAAGACCGCCTACCAGCTCGGCGAGGAACTGCGCGACGCCTGGAAGGAGATGCTGGGCAACGACGACCTCCAGTACCTGTACCTGCGCTTCCACCTGTCGAACATCCTGCGCTCGCAGGGCCGGTTCGTGGAGGCGAAGGAGCTGGACGAGGTCACGCTGGAACGGCAGAAGGCGGTGCTGGGGCCCTCGCACCCGCACACGTACATGACCATGAGCGGTCTGGCCAACACCCTCGGCGCACTGGGCCAGTACGGGCAGGCGATGGAGCTGGCGACCGAGGCGCACGAGGGGTTCAGCCAGATCTTCCACGAGGCGCATCCGCGCACGCTGGCGGCGGCGAACAACCTGGCGCTGAACCTGCGGCTGGTGGGCCAGTACACCAGAGCCCGTGAGATCGACACCGAGGTGTACGACCTGCGCACGGAGGTGCTGGGGCCGGAGCACCCGTACACCCTGTCCTCCGCGCAGAACCTGGCCCGCGACCTGCGCGAGGTGGGCCGGTACGAGGACTCGGTGCAGCTGCTGAGCCGGACGTACGAGATCTACAAGCGGACGCTGGGCCGGGCGTTCCCGGGCACCCTGTCGGCCGCGAAGAACCTGGCGGTGTCGCTGCGCAGGGCGGGGCAGCTGGAGGACGCGCTGCGGCTGACCACGGCCACCCGGGCCCGCTACCGGGCCAAGTACACCTCGGTCAACCCGGACCTGCTCTCCTGCGAACTGAACCTGGCGTCGGACCTGTTCGCGACCGGTGACCCGGGCGGGGCGCGGGATCTGGCGCAGGAGGTGGTGGACGAGTACATGAAGGTCCCGGGCGAGCGGCACCCGTACACCCTGGCGGCCGTGAACAACCTGGCGGTCTTCCACTGGGGCACGGGTGCGGCGGAACCGGCGGAGGCGATGCTGCGGCACACGATCCGGCTGATGCGGGACGTCCTGGGCGACAACCACCCGCACACGGTCTTCGCCCAGCTCAACCTGGCCAACGCCCGCGCCGACCTGGGCGATCCGGAGGGGGCCCTGGAGCTGGAGCGGCTCGCGGTGCTGCGGCTGCGCGAGGCTCTGGGGGCGCACCATCCGGAGACCCTGGCGAGCAGCTCCAACATGGCGATCAGCCTGGACTCGATGGGGCGCAGGGAGGAGGCGGCCCGGCTGCGCGCCGAGGTGGTGGCCGAGCTGACCCGGCTGCTCGGCGAGGAGCACAGCCTCACCCGGTACGCCCGTGACGAGCGGCGGATCCACCGGGATCTGGAGCCTCTCGCCGTGTGATCCGACGGAGGGTGGCGGGGACCGCGGTCCCCGCCGCCCGCCACCCGACTCAAGGGGGGCGTTGTGACCGACAGCATGACCTTTCGAAACGAGGACCTGCCGGCCCTCTTCCACCACACGGACCAGGCGGCGATCTCCCGGCAGCGGGAGTCCACGCAGGCGACGAGGACCCAGCTGCTGCTGCTCGTCCTGGCGGCGGGGGCGGCGGCGCTGCCGCCGGGGCCCGAGATCGGCTCGCTGCACCTCTTCGGGCTGCTGAGCGTGCTCGGTTACGCGGGGGTGCTGGGGGTGGGCATGCGGGCGACCCGGCGCCGGGCCCGCCCGCAGTGGCAGCTGAACCGCAGTGCGGCGGAGTTCATCAAGTCCCTGGCCTGGCGGTACGCGGTGCACGGGGCGCCGTTCGGCAGCGACGTGGCCGATCCCGGGGAGGCGTACCACGCGCGGCTTGAGGCGGGTCTGGCCGAGCTGCGGAAGATGGGCTGGGAGGATCCGCGGGCGTCGGGAGCCGTGCCGGAGGGTGCGGAGATCACCGGGGCGATGCGGCGGCTGCGCGGCAGGGACTACCACGTGCGGCGGGAGACGTACGTCCGGGACCGGCTGATCGAGCAGCGCAACTGGTACCGGCGGCGGACGGAGGTGTCCCGGCGGGCGACACACCTGTGGTCGTGGACGATCGTCCTGCTGACCTGTCTGGCGCTGCTGTTCGCCGTGCTGAGGGCGTTCGGTTCGGGTCCGGGGACGGGCCTGACGGGGCTGCTGAGCACGGCGGCGGCGGCCGGTATCGCCTGGAACGAGGTACGCCGCCACCACCCGCTGATCGAGGCGCACACCCTGATCGAGCAGGATCTGGCGGCGATGATGGTCGTGATGCAGACGACCATCACGGAGTCGCAGTGGCCCACGTCGGTGTACGAGACCGAGCGGTACGTCTCGCCGCAGCACACGGACTGGTTGGCCCGGCACAGCAGTTGAGGCGGCGGGTGGGCGTGGCTCAGTCCCGGGTCACGCCTTCGCGCCACAGGACGGTGACCGGCTTGCCGAGGGACCGGGCGTAGGCGACGATCTCGGCGGTGCCGCCGTGTCCGCGGGCGGGCCGGCCGTCCCAGACGGCGACGAGCCGGTCGCAGGTGTCGGCGATGTAGGTGCCCGCGGCGTAGTAGGCCTCGTCCGTGGAGCGGGCGAAGTCCATGCGGACCTCCTGGGTGGCCCGGCGCCTGAGGCGGCGGTAGCGGTCGAGCGCTTCGGGGCCCTCGAAGGCCTCTTCGTAGTCCGCGCTGGGGATCACCACGGTCAGGTCGGCGCCGCAGTCGAGTGCGACGGCGGCGAAGAGCTGGTCCGCGCCGTCGGCGAGGCTGGAGAGGGCTTCCAGCGGCCCTTCGTGGCCGCCCAGTACGGCCCGCAGGCCGTTCTCCACATGGCCGAGCACCGATGCGGGGAGGGACCGGTGCCCGGTCACGCCGATGCGCTTCATGCAGGAACCTGCTTCCCCCGGGGACACGGCCGCCCTGGACATCCTCCCAGAAGGCGGGAGGACGTCCAGGGTGCCGGCAGGGGCGCACGGGACACAGGTCAGTAGACGCTGACCCCGTAGGCGTTGAGGGCTTCGACCACGGGCTGGAAGAAGGTGGTGCCGCCCGAGGAGCAGTTTCCGCTGCCGCCGGAGGTGAGGCCGACGGCGCGGGTGCCCGAGTAGAGCGGGCCGCCGCTGTCGCCCGGCTCGGCGCACACGTTGGTGCGGATCATGCCGTAGACGATGTCGCCGCCGCCGTAGTTGACGGTGGCGTTGAGGCCGGTGACCCGGCCGCTGTGGGTGCCGGTGGTGGAGCCGCGCCGGGTCACGGACATGTTGACCGTGGCGTTGACGGCGCTGGTGATGTCCTGGCCGCCGACGGTCCCCGGGGGTGCGGGCGTGTTGCTGGCGTACTTGACGAGGCCGTAGTCGTTGTTGGGGAAGCTGGAGCCGGCCGTGGAGCCGAGGACGTTGGTACGGGCGGAGTTCGTCCACCAGGTGCCGGCGCCGTCGGTGCAGTGCCCGGCGGTGAGGGCGTAGTAGTTGGAGCCGCTGCGGACGTTGAAGCCGAGCGAGCAGCGCCAGCTGCTCGCGTAGATGGCGTCGCCGCCGGAGGCCAGCTTGGTGAGCTTGCCGGGGATGCGCTCGATGCGCAGGGCGCCTGCGTCGGCTCCGGCCTCGCGCTTGATTCTCGCGATGGCCGCTGCGGAGACGGTGGAGTCGGCGGAGACCACGAGGGTTCCGGTGGCGGGGTCGGCGTGCCAGGCGGTGCCCGCTACGTCGGCGCGCAGGACGGAGGCGCCGGCCGAGGCGAGCCGGTCGGCGCTGAATCCTCCGTCCTGCGGGTCCGCGCTCGCCGTGGGTGCGGCGAGCGCTGCGGCGGCGGCCAGGCCGGTGGCCACCGCGAGCAGCCTGTTACGGGTGGTGCGCTTGATCCTCACTTCTCGTCCTCCTGGAGAGGTTCGGGGGCCCGGCGGTCGTGGGGGTGCCGGAGCCCGTGAGGCGCAGCCGGGGGCACGGCGGGCGCATGAACTTTGGCCGTGCCCCTGACAAGCGCTGTCGGGAGTGTCCTGTCGTCGGTTACCGGTCGCAAGAGCGGCTTTCGGCCTCGGCGCGCACCGCTTCACCGCGGGGTGCGGTGGTGTGCGGGGCGGCGTCCCGGGCCGGGGAAGGGGTCCGCGAGGGCGCGGTCGGACGGCGCGGCGGAAGCCGGCGGGGGTCCGAGGTGGTCGCGCCCCGCGCCCGGGATATGCCGGCCACCGTACGGAGGAAGGGGCGCCCGGACGGCACGGGGAGGGGGCCGCCGGGTGTCACCGGGCGGGTGGGGCCGGGCGGACCCGGAACGGCCGGAATTCGACCTTCCGGGTGGGGGGCGGGTCGGTGGCCGCCTCCCGGTGCGAAAGGACCGTACGGGCCGGAACCGGTCGCGGGCCCG
This sequence comes from Streptomyces sp. TN58, assembly GCF_001941845.1. Taxonomy (NCBI): domain Bacteria; kingdom Bacillati; phylum Actinomycetota; class Actinomycetes; order Kitasatosporales; family Streptomycetaceae; genus Streptomyces; species Streptomyces sp. TN58. The sequence continues at coordinate 1,647,951 of NZ_CP018870.1, forward strand.
CGCCGCGCCGGGTCGGCCGGGCCGCGTGCGGATCGTCTGCGTCATCGCTCATCCCGCTCAGCCCTTCCACACGCGTCCGGACGGGAATCCCCGCATACGCCGTCCGGGCGCGTGGAACTGACGCGGACTCAGTCGCAGCAGCAGCCGCAGTTGCAGTCGCAGCAGCCGCCGTCGCCACCGCCGCCGCCGGAGCCGCCCTCGGAACCGCCGGTCGGCGAGGAGTTCGGCCGGCAGCAGTCGCAGCACTCGCAGGCGTCGCACCACGGGTCCCGCTTCTTGCGCGACCAGGGGCCCTCGTGCTCGGTGCAGCAGATCTGGCAGGTGCAGAAGAGCCCGATGGCCACGGCGCAGCCGGCCAGCAGGCCACGGCGGGGCCGCTGCGGGTGCTGACCGCCGCCGAAGCCGCCGCCACCGAAACCGCCGCCCCCGCCACCGAAACCGCCGCCTCCGCCGCCGTACCCGCTGCCGCCACCCGGGGCCTGCGGGGTGTTCGCAGCGTGCGGACCGGCGCCGTAGGGGGTGCCGCCGCTGTGGCCGTAGGGGTTCTGGGCGTACGGGTTCTGCTCGTACGGGTTCGAGCCGTACGGGTTCTGGCCCTGTCCGGCCGAGGCGGTGGCCGTGTGGCCGCAGCTCATGGTCCCGAAGGCGCGGTCGACCGAGGTGCGCAGTTCGTGCACCAGCAGCTGGTGGGCGAGCCCCGCGTCGGCGAACTCGACCTCGCCCAGCGCCAGCCTGATGCCGTGGAGGGCGTCGTCGCAGAGCCTGCGGGCCTCGGCGCGCGAGGTACCGGTGGCGATGAGCGGGTTCCAGGCACCCGCCTCGGCGTCGGCGGCCTGGTCCTCGACCGCGTCCAGCAGGTGCGCGAGCCGTCCGAAGTAGCGGCCCGCCTCGGCGAGCGCGGGGGCGTTGCCCGGCCGTCCGGCGAGTTGCGCGGTGTGCGCGAAGGCGGCGGCCGTCGCGGTCTCCGTCGGCTCGGTCACCACGAGCACCGGGGTGCCGGGGCCGGCCAGGGTCTCGATGCCCGCCTGCCGGTCCACGGCGTCCACGAGCACCGCGGTGTCGAAGCCGAGCGAGGCGCCGGTGCGCGCACCGGCGCGGTCCCAGCCGCGGGCGACCTTGCGCGCGGCCAGGGCGATGGGGGCGCGGGCCAACAGGCCGTCCCGGTCCGCCACGTGGTCGCGGACCTTCGCGGAGGCCAGGACGAGGGAGACGGCGGCGGCGAGCCTGGCCCCCTCCCCCTTGGCGACGGCGGCGGTGCGCATCCCGCGCAGCGGGCAGGGGCCGGCGGTGCGCCGGGAGCCGGGTGCGGGACCGGCCTGAGCCTCCGTCAGAACAGAGACCAGCAGACCGTCATAGTTCGTGACGATCCGGGCGAACTGCCCGTGGTCTCCCCGAAGTGCCAGGCACAGCCCGCACAGATGGGCCATCCACTCCGCCTTGAACCGCTCTCCGAGCCGGTGCGTGCAAGGTCTGACTATGCCGAACAAGCTGCTTCCCCCGTGTGTCGTACGCGTGCCTGCCCGGCATCGTATCGACCCGTTTCCGTCACCCGTACGTCCCCGTCGCCCACCCGTACGGCGGCGGCGGTCGTATTTTCACTCAGTCAGCAGCGGTAGGGACCAGGATCCTTGACCGTGCAACGGATGTTCTGCACCAGTACCGTCACGAAACCACTGCGCGGCGACTATCCACTTGGCGCGTTGTCAGCATCATGGACGAGCATAGGGGCAGCGGAGAGAAGACAGACTGACCGCGGTGAAAGGAGGCAGTCCATGGGTTCGGTGCGCAAGGCGAGTGCCTGGCTGGGTCTCGTGGAGGACAGCGACGACGAGCGCTACTACGACGATGACTACGCGGAGGCCGCCCACGGTTCCGTCGCGGGCCCCGGTGACCAGTGGGTGACCGACCCCCGCGTCAAGGTGGCCTCCGAGTCGGCCGTCGAGCACGGCCGCCGGATCGCGACGGTCACCCCGGACGGCTTCCGCGACGCGCGCGGCATCGGCGAGCTGTTCCGCGACGGTGTCCCCGTGATCGTGAACCTGTCCTCGATGGACCCGACCGACGCGAAGCGCGTCGTCGACTTCGCGGCCGGCCTGACCTTCGGGCTGCGCGGTTCGATCGAGCGGGTGGCGACCAGGGTCTTCCTGCTGACCCCGGCCGACACCCAGATCGTGAGCGGTGAGCCCGGCGGCCGCTCACGCGACTTCTTCAACCAGAGCTGAGCGGGGCTCTCACCGGAAGGCGTCCAGCCCGGTGAGCGCCTTGCCCAGCACCAGCTGGTGCATCTCGACGGTGCCCTCGTAGGTGAGGACCGATTCGAGGTTGGTGGCGTGCCGCATGACGGGGTATTCGAGAGAGATCCCGTTGGCGCCGAGGACGGTCCGCGCGGTGCGGCAGATCTCGATGGCCTCGCGGACGTTGTTGAGCTTGCCGAAGCTGATCTGCTCCGGACGCAGGGTGCCCGCGTCCATCCGCCGGCCCAGGTGGTGGGCGAGCAGGATGCCCTTGTGGAGTTCGAGGGCCATGTCCGCGAGCTTGGCCTGGGTGAGCTGGAAGCCGCCGATCGGCTTGCCGAACTGCTCCCGCGTCCTGGCGTAGTCGAGCGCGGCCTCGAAACTGGCCCGCGCCGCGCCCATGGATCCCCAGATGATCCCGTACCGCGCGTGGCTGAGACAGCCGAGCGGACCCTTGAGCCCGGTGACGAGCGGCAGCACCGCGTCGGCGGGCAGCCGTACGTCGTCCATGACCAGCTCGCTGGTGACGCTGGCCCGCAGCGACCACTTGTGCTTGATCTCCGGCGCGGAGAAGCCGGGCGTGTCGGTGGGCACGGCGAAGCCGCGGATACCGTCGTCGGTCTGCGCCCACACCACGGCCACCGCCGCGACGGAGCCGTTGGTGATCCACATCTTGCGGCCGTTCAGCACCCAGTCGGCGCCGTCGCGCTTGGCGTAGGTCCGCATCGCCGCCGGGTCCGACCCCACGTCGGGCTCGGTCAGTCCGAAGCAGCCGATGAGCTCGCCCGCGGCCATGCCGGGCAGCCAGCGCTGCTTCTGCTCCTCGGAGCCGTACTTCCAGATCGCGTACATGGCCAGCGAGCCCTGCACCGAGACCAGCGACCGGATCCCGGAGTCGGCGGCCTCAAGCTCCAGGCAGGCCAGGCCGTACTGCACGGCGCTGGCACCCGCGCAGCCGTACCCCTCCAGGGACATCCCGAGCGCCCCGATGGCGCCGAGTTCGCGCGCCAGTTCCCGGATCGCGGGCAGCTCGCCGCTCTCGTACCACTGGGCGATGTTCGGCAGCACCCGGTCCGCGGCCCAGCCGCGGACAGTGTCCCGGACCGCGAGGTCCTCGGGCCCGAGGAGCTCGTCGAGCCCGAGCGGATCGGTGGGTACGAAGGACACGGGGCCTCCCGGCGGCCTGAGCGGAACCTGGCGGCGCACGGCGTGCGCCCACCCGAAGCTATGGGTCCGCGGCGGGCAAATCCAGCCCTACTTTCCGGCGCCGGCCTGCTCCACCGCGGCCGGCCGCGCGGCCTCGCCCTTCGCCTGCGCGGGCAACCGCACCGGTTCGGCGTCGCCGGAGACCCCGCAGTCCATCACCCGCGGCAGCTTCAGCGCCATCACGGCCCCCGCGAACAGCAGCCCCGCGCTCACCAGCAGCGTGACGTGCAGCCCGTGCACGAAGGCGTGCCGGGCCGCCGCGTACAGCGATTCCCCGGCCGGGCCGCCGAGGCCCGCCGCGATCTGGTAGGCCTCGCCCAGGGAGTTCGCCGCACCCGCCGAGTCCGCCGCCGAGACCCCCGGCACCGACACCAGCCCCGGCCGGTACGCCGCGTTCATCACGCTGCCCAGCAGCGCGATGCCGATGCCCGCGCCCAGCTGGTAGGAGGTCTCGCCGATCGAGGCCGCCCCGCCGGCGGTCTCGGCCGGGGCCTCGCTCAGCATCGACTCGTACGCGGCGAACAGCGTGGTCTGCAGTCCGAAGCCGAGCAGGACGAAGCCTGCGGTCAGCAGCACCGGCCGGTCCTGCTGGCCCATCAGCGTCAGCAGCAGCACGGCGAGGGCCGTCAGTACGAAGCCCAGCGAGACCATGGTGCGCGGCCCGACCCGGGCCAGGGTGTAGGAGCCGGTGGCGCCCGCGGCCATGGCGGCGAAGGTCAGCGGCAGCAGCCGCAGGCCGGTCTCCAGCGGGCTGAGGTGCAGCACGAGCTGCAGGTACTGGACGGCGATCAGCTCCAGCCCGACCAGCGCGAGCATGGCGAGCACGATGCAGGCGACCGAGGTGGAGAAGGCCGCCCGCGAGAACATCCGCATGTCGATCAGCGGGTGGTCGCGCCGCTTCTGCCGGCGCACGAACAGCACCAGGAGGGCCGCGCCGAGCAGCAGCGGGACCAGCGCCCCGGCGTCGAGGAGGTGCCGTTCGGCGCCGATCCGCTTGATCCCGAGGACCGAGCCGAGCACGCCGGCGGCGGCCATCAGGGCGCCGAGCACGTCCCACGGCCCGTCCGCGGAGCCGCGCGACTCCGGCAGCAGCCAGCGGCCGAGCGGCAGGATCAGTGCCATGAGCGGGATGTTGATGAGGAAGACCGAGCCCCACCAGAAGTGCTCGATCAGGAAGCCGCCGAGGACGGGGCCGCTGGCGGCGCCGATCGCGGCGACGGCGGTCCAGATGCCGATGGCGAGGGCCCGCTCGCGCCGGTCGGGGAAGACCTGGCGCAGGATCGACAGGGTGGCCGGCATGATCATCGCGCCGCCGATGCCGAGCAGGGCGCGCGCGAGGATGAGGACCTGGGCGCTGTCGGCGAGGGCGGCCGTCGCGGAGGCCGCGCCGAAGAGTCCGTAGCCGAGGAGGAGCACGCGGCGGCGGCCGACCCGGTCACCGAGGGTGCCGAAGAGGATCAGCAGCGAGGCGCAGACCAGCGGGTAGGCGTCGACGATCCAGAGGAGCTCGATCGGGCCGGGCCGAAGGTCCTCGGTGACCGACGGGACCGCGACGTGCAGGATCGTCGCGTCGAGCGCGACGAGGACCAGGCTGACGCAGAGAACCGCCAGGACGACCCAGCGGTTGGCGCCGCCGGAGACCGCGCCCAGCCGCTGCCAGGGCGAAGGGGTCCCGGCCGCGGCCGCGTTCGTCCCCGCCATGCATGTACCTCCCAGGTGATCCCTCGCGCTCGGCGGACCAGCGTCTTGATGGAGCCGCGAGGGGTCGTGCGCTGTGCGGCGTCCAACGGGGTCCGGCATCGACACGCGAGTGAACGGTCAGCGTACGCGAGTTCGTGTGGCCGCCACGTGGCCAAGCTCTCATCCCGGCGGCGCCCCCCGTGTGGCGTGCGCCACTCCCCCTCCACGGAATCCTCCCCCGCGTACGCGCCCGCTCACGCTCCGTCGTCCTCGGCGCCGGCCCCGGTCGGGCGCCACCGATAATCATGCCCGTGGAAGATCTTGCGTTTCGCCGGGCCGCGCCCGCGCTGGCCGTCTTCGCGGCGGTCCGGCTGCTCGGGCTGACCGTGCTCTCCGTGTGGTGCGCGGTGGCGGGCAGCAGCCCGCACACCCTGCTGTCGGCCCGCTGGGACTCGCTCTGGTACGCCCGCATCGCCGCCGAGGGGTACGGCTACGAGATCGTCCTGCCCGACGGGGACGTCCACTCGAACCTGGCGTTCTTCCCGCTGCTGCCGTGGCTGGAGCGGGCGGTGTCGGCGGTGACCGGGTTCTCGTACGGCTCGGCGGGCCTGGTGGTGTCGCTGCTCGCCGGGCTCGCGGCGGCGTGGGGGATCTTCGCGGTGGCCGACCTGCTCCACGGCCGGCGGACGGGTGTGTTCGCCGTCGCCGTCTGGGCGGCGCTGCCGGTCGGGATCGTGCAGTCCATGGCGTACAGCGAGGCGCTGTTCACGGCGCTGGCCGCGTGGGCGCTGTACGGGGCCCTGCGCGGCCGGTGGCTGACGGCGGGCCTGCTCGCGGCGGGGGCGGGCCTGACCCGCCCGGTCGGCGCGGCGGTCGTCGCGGCGGTGTGGGTGGCCGCCGTCCTGGCCTGGCGGCGCGGGGAGCGGTCGTGGCGGATGGCCGCGGGAGTGCTGCTGGCTCCGGCGGGCGCGGCCGCGTACGTGCTGTGGGTGGGGGCGCGCACGGGCGGCGGTCTGCTCGGGTACCTGGACGTGCAGGCCGGCTGGGGCAACGGCTTCGACGGCGGCTGGGCCTTCGCCCGCTTCGTGGGGGCGAAGCTGGCTTCGCCGGCCTGGCCGGCCGGGCTGGGGCTGGTCGCCGGGGTCGCCCTGGTGCTGTGGCTGTACGCGGCGTGCGTACGGCAGCGGCAGCCGGCTCCGCTGCTGGTGTACTGCGGGATCGTCGTGGCGCTCGCGCTGTGCGCGTCCGGGTACTTCGGCTCCAAGCCGCGGCTGCTGCTGCCCGCCTTCCCGCTGATGCTGGTGCCGGCGGTGGCGCTCGCCCGGTGGCGGACCCGGCGGGCGGCCTGGGTGCTGGGCGCGGCCGCCCTGGCCTCGGCGGTGTACGGGGCGTTCTGGCTGAACGGCTCGGGCCCTCCGTAGCGGTGCCCGGCCGGGCGGACCGGATCGGTAAAGACCTGCGGCAATAAAGTCCGAATAAGCGGCCGTGGCAATTATCGGACACCGGATCGAGATGGATCCAACGCCTGCCGGAATACCGGGAATTAGGGTCAGCGTGAGACCAACTCCACATCACATGGTCATCACAAAGCCCGCGATTCGCCCGGGCTGAGCAGCGTCGCGCGGTAACGTCGATTGAGTGCGTACCGACCAAATCCTGACCCGTCTGGAGCGGGTCTTCGCCCGGCTCGACCGGGAACCAGAGCGACCGGCTCATCTGCAGACCCCGCAGATGAGCCGGCACCGCGTCGTACTCCTGGGCTCGACCCTCGCGTTCTACCTCGCCATCGTGGTGGCCGTGCTGACCACGTCCTGGCTGGTCCGCCTCGACTGGCAGATCATGTTCTTCCGGCCGTACGAGCAGTGGCCGCAGCTGCACGCCTTCCTCGACTACCTGGTCGTCCTCGGCCAGCGCGGGCCCACCGCGGTCATGGTCGCCGCGTGGCTCGGCTGGCGCTCGTGGCGCCAGCACACCCTCCGCCCGCTGATCACCCTCGGGGTTGCGCTGCTGCTGCTCAACGTCACCGTCGGGTCGGTGAAGCTGGGCCTGGGCCGGCTCGGCCCGCACTACGCCACCGAGATCGGCTCGGCCGAACTCTTCGCGGGCGGCGATATATTCCCTTCCGGCCACACCGCCAACGCCGTCGTGACCTGGGGAATCCTGGCGTACCTGGCCTCCACCGTGGTCACCCGGCGGGTGCTGTCCGTGGTGTCCGCGGTCGTCTCGCTGAGCGTCGGCGCCACCACGGTGTACCTCGGCACGCACTGGGTCAGCGACGTCCTGCTCGGCTGGTCCGCGGGTCTGCTGATCCTGCTGGCCCTCCCCTGGTTCGAGCCGCTCATCGCACGGACCGAGGCATACGTCTTCGACCTGCGCGAGATGCTGCGCCGGCGGGCCGAGACCGGGCGGATGCCCGCCCCGGTCGTCTCCGCGCTCACCCCGCTGCTCTCCGCGGGCGGCAAGTGGCAGCTGAAGCCCGTGACGGCGCCCGCCGAGGGGCCGTCCGCGGCGCCCGCCGCGGCCACGCCGGCCGGCGCTGCCACGGGCCACGCCCCGGCCCACCGTACGGTCGTGCACCCCGCCGGCCGGCCGCACCTGATCCGCTCCGAGCGGACCCCGGTCACCCCGGTCGGCAGCCGCCGTCCCACGCACACGGCGCACACCGAGCGGGCCGGAACCCGCGGCACGGCGGCCCGTCCGGTGGCCGGCGGCTGACGGCCAACGCGGGGGCGGTACGCACCACCCACCCCCGCGCCGCGAAGGCGGGCCGGGTCATCGACCCGGCCCGCCTTCGGCGTTCGTCAGCGCCACGCCCGGACGTTCGTCCGTCCCGGGTCACGCTTGTGTCACAGAATATCTACAGTCGCCTTTTGCCCGCGGAAGGGCGACACGCCCGGGGCGGGGACGCATTCGAATTCCCGTCGAGAATCACGGAATTGCCGCTGCGTATTTCCTCGGACACCGTGGACCGAACCGGCTGAATCCCCCTCAGGTCCACTACATTTCCTTCACTTCTCCGGCCCCACGGCCCGCCCGTCCGATCCGCGAGCGGGGGCGGCTCGACCACTTCGAACTCACAGCCGAGCAGCATGATGCGAATCACCGGAACGTCAGGTTTCAAGGCGCCCGGCGCCACGCGCCCGTCGGGGTCACGGGACGGTCCTTGGGGCGTCCGCGGGGGCGGGGACCGGCTTCGCCGCCGCTGCGGGCTCCGGCTTCGGCTTCGGCTCCGGCTCCGGCTTCGGCTCCGGCTCCGGGAGGAGCAGCAGCGTGCCCACCGCGATCGCCTCCGGCTTCGGCCCGATCGTCTCCCGGTTGGCCTCGTACAGCGCCTGCCAACCGCCCTCCACCCGGCGCCCGCGGGCGATCGTGACCAGCGTGTCCCCGCTCCGGACGGTGTGCATCCGCCCGGCGAGCCCGTACCGCTTGGAGCAGACCGGCCACGCGTTCCAGCCCTGCCCGGCGAGGACCTCCTGCGCCACCCGGATCTGCTGTACCCGCTCCGCCAGGTCGGCCCGGGGCGCGAATGCCAGGCCGCCGTACTCCTCCCAGGTCGGCTGCCGGAACTGCAGCCCGCCGTAGAAGCCGTTGCCGGTGTTGACCGCCCACCGCCCGCTGCTCTCGCAGTCGGCCACGCAGTCCCAGGGCCATTCCCCGCCCGGCCCGCAGTCCCCGGGGCCGCTCCCGATCAGGCCCGGCGACCCGGGGTGGGCGGCCCCGGCCGGCCCCGGCGCGGGCGGCGGCGGTGCCGCGTCCGCCGGGCCCTGGGGGGCTGCGAGCGCCAGCGCGAGGGCCGCGACGGCGGTGCGGGCGGCCCGGGCGGTCCGGAGGTTGGGCATCGGGTCACGCTACGCAGCGCCCCCGCGTGCTCCGCGGCCCGCCACGCGCGGGACACCGCACCCCACCCGGTCGGCCGACTTCACCCCTCCCCCGAAACCGCCACAACCTGGCCACCAACTGCGCACAAGCGGCAAACAGTTGACACAAAACCGAAGCTCCGGTCGCACGGTTCACCCTTCCGGGCGGCCGGTTCGAATCCGTTCCCTCAAATGGCGTGACCCCGGCCGCCGCTCCCGCGTTGTGCCCGGCGAGCCGGGAGCCCCCCGGACCCGCACCTATGCCGAGGAGCACCCCGTGCCGCGCATGCTCGACGTCAGTGATGAGGTACGTGCCGAGATCGGCGACGAAGAAGCCGACAGGCTGCTCGTCGGCGACGACGCGCCGCGCAGTTACGACTGCACCTCCTGCCGCACCCCGGGCGACCCCGAGAACGACCGCACCAGCACGGTGCTGTTCGTCGGCGAGGAGACCGCCGTTCTCGCCTTCGCCCACGCCGCCTGCATCCCCTCGCAGGTCGTCTCCGTCTCCGAGGAGCAGCTCCAGGGCGCGGTCCGCAGCATCACCGGCGACAGCCCGGCCTCCGTGCAGGACGCGGGCGGGGCCGCGCCGCAGAACGTGCCCGGCGGGCAGGCCGTCCTCGGCATCACCAGCGGCCTCGTGCTGATCGGCGGCGAACTGCACCCCGCGCTGGTCGTCGAGCCGACCGCGCCCATCGCCCGCCCGGGCAGCGAAGGCCCCGGCGACGACTTCCTGCCGCTCCTGATCGAGCAGGGCTTCATCCCGGTGACCGACACGGCCGAGCTCCCCACGCTCCTCGGCGGCTGGTCGGTCCTGCTGGCGGCCGGGCAGCTGCACGCGGTGCTCCAGCCCGGTGCCGAAGGCGGCGGCCAGGTCGCATGGTGGCAGGCGCACCAGGCGCTGTCGGTCACCGACGGCTGGCGGGCCGCCGTCCAGAAGACCCAGCGGGTGCTCGTCTACGCCGCGCCGGTCGGCTCCATCGGCCAGCAGCCCCGCGAGGACCTGCTGCGCGACGCGCTGGACAAGGCCGCCGCCGCGGGCAAGCTCGTGGCCGCCGCGATGCCCCTGGCGGGGACGCCCGGCGCCTGATCCCAGCCGGCCCCGAACGGCCGCCCGGCCTCCCGCGAAGGGGGCCGGGCGGCGTGCGCCGGGGGTGTGCGGTCCGTCCCGCACACCCCCGGCGATCTGTGTTTCCGCCCCCGCCACCCCGCATCCGCACGGCGCCGGTTTCGTTGGCTGATACGTGCATCCATACGACTCCTCCCGCGCCCCGTCCTATTCGAGCGCCGTCCCCGCCATGCGTCCCGTGCGGGACCGGGACAGCGCTCCGGCCGTCTCGCACACCCCGATCTACGACACGCTGTACTCGGAGTACCTGCGGGCCTTCCGGGCCCTGCCGGGCGACCGTACGGGCGAGGAGGACCTCGGCTTCACGGCCTTCTCGTACGGCGGCGGCTACACGGTCGGCTCGTACGGCAGCGGCGGCTGGAGCGGTTCCGGGTGGCAGCGGGTCGACAGCTGGCAGCCCTCGTACAGCGCGCAGACCGGTTCGCAGACCTCGTCCGGGGCCTCCTCGCAGGGGCAGTCCCCGTCGCAGGCGCAGCCGCAGTCCCAGCCCGCCTACTCGTACGCGGGGAGCCCCGGATACGCCGACGGGCGGCAGCACCAGACCGGGATGACGCCCATCCCGGCGGCCCTGCCGCCCGCTCCGCGCCGGGGCTACTGACCCCGGACCGCCCTTGCTACTTCTTCTTCTTGTACTGGGCGCCGCGCTTCTCGCGCACCCGCACCGAGATGTGGATCGGGGTGCCCTCGAATCCGAACTCCTCGCGCAGGCGGCGCTCGATGAAGCGCCGGTAGCCGTGCTCCAGGAAGCCGGACGCGAACAGGACGAAGCGCGGCGGCTTGCTCCCCGCCTGGGTACCGAACAGGATGCGGGGCTGCTTGCCGCCGCGGATCGGGTGCGGGTGGGCGGCGACGACCTCGCCGAGGAAGGCGTTGAGCCGGCCGGTGGGGACGCGCGTCTCCCAGCCCGCCAGGGCGGTCTCGATCGCCGGGACCAGCTTCTCCATGTGACGGCCGGTGAGAGCCGAGACGTTCACCCGGGGCGCCCAGGAGACCTGCTGCATCTCGGTCTCGATCTCGCGCTCAAGGTAGTAGCGGCGCTCCTCGTCGAGCTCGTCCCACTTGTTGTAGGCGATCACGATCGCGCGGCCGGCCTCGACGGCCATGGTGATGATGCGCTGGTCCTGGACGCTGATGGTCTCGGTGGTGTCGATCAGGATGACCGCCACCTCCGCCTTCTCCACGGCCGCGGCGGTGCGCAGCGAGGCGTAGTAGTCGGCGCCCTGCTGGAGGTGGACCTTCTTGCGGATGCCGGCGGTGTCGACGAACTTCCAGGTGACGCCACCGAGCTCGATCAGCTCGTCGACCGGGTCCCGGGTGGTGCCGGCCAGCTCGTTGACGACGACCCGGTTCTCCTTCGCGACCTTGTTCAGCAGCGAGGACTTGCCGACGTTCGGACGGCCGATCAGCGCGATGCGGCGCGGACCGCCGGGCGCGACGCCGCCGAAGGTCTGCTCCGGGGCCTCCGGGAGGACGTCGAGGACGGCGTCGAGCATGTCGCCGGTGCCGCGCCCGTGCAGCGAGGAGACGGGGTGCGGCATGCCCAGGCCCAGCGACCACAGGGCCGCCGCGTCGGACTCGCCGCTCTGGCCGTCGACCTTGTTGGCGCACAGGACGACGGGCTTCTTGGCCTTGCGGAGCAGTTTGACGACGGCTTCGTCGCTGTCGGTGGCGCCGACCTTGGCGTCGACGACGAAGACGACCGCGTCGGCGGTCTCGATGGCGTACTCGGCCTGGGCCGCGACGGCGGCGTCGATGCCGAGGACGTCCTGCTCCCAGCCGCCGGTGTCGACGACCTTGAAGCGGCGGCCGGCCCACTCGGCCTCGTAGGTGACGCGGTCGCGGGTGACACCGGGCTTGTCCTCGACTACCGCCTCGCGGCGGCCGATGATGCGGTTCACCAGGGTCGACTTGCCGACGTTGGGCCGGCCCACGACGGCGAGGACGGGCAGCGGGCCGTGGCCCGCCTCCTCGATGGCGCCTTCGACGTCTTCGAGGTCGAAGCCCTCTTCCGCGGCGAGCTCCATGAACTCCGCGTACTCGGCATCGCCAAGTGCTCCGTGGTCGTGCTGGTCGTTCATGAAGTCCGTTCCTCGTCGTTCGTGGTGATCGGTGGTGCCCGCGCAGCGCGGTTCCACTACTGGGTTCAAGTCTCGCTCAGCGCCCGGTCAGGCGCTTGGCGTCGGCCAGGTGGGCGGTCAGCCGGTCCTGGATGCGTACGGTGGCCTGGTCCAGCGCGGTACGGGTGCGGCGGCCGCTGCCGTCCCCTGCGTCGAAGGCCGAGCCGAAGACGACGTCGACCCGGCTCTTGAAGGGCGGCAGCCCCGGGATGAGCCTGCCGCGGTCCTCGGCGCTGCCGAGTACGGCGACGGGCACGATGGGTGCGCCGCTGCGGACCGCGAAGTACGCCAGTCCCGCGCGCAGCGAGGCGAAGTCGCCCTCGCCGCGGCTGCCCTCCGGGAATATCCCGAGGGCCCCGCCCTGGTCGAGGACGGCGAGGGCGCGGCCGACCGCCGCCCGGTCGGCGCCGGAGCGGTCGACCTTGACCTGCCCGATGGTGTCCAGGAACGGGCCGAGCGGGCCCACGTACGCTTCCTTCTTGATCAGGAAGTGCAGGGGGCGGGGCGCCGTGCCCATGACCATGGGGCCGTCTATGTTGTGCGTGTGGTTCACGGCGAGGATGACGGGGCCCGAGGCGGGGACCTTCCAGGCGCCCAGTACGCGCGGCTTCCACAGCCCGTACATGAGGCCGATGCCGATGCGCCTGCCGACCGCCGCACCCTTGAGGGAGGGCGTTCGGCTCACTGGCGGACCGCCCGCTTGTCCTCGACGAGCGTCACGACGCACTCGATCACCTGGTCGAGCGTGAGGTCGGTGGTGTCCACCTCGACGGCGTCGTCCGCCTTGGCCAGCGGTGAGGTCTTGCGGCCGGAGTCGGCGGCGTCGCGCTTGATCAGCGCCGCCTTGGTGGCCGCGAGGTCGGCGGCCTCCTTGCCGCGGAGCTCTCCACTGCGCCGGGCGGCCCGTGCCTCGGCGGATGCCGTCAGGAAGATCTTGAGGTCGGCGTCGGGCAGGACGGTGGTGCCGATGTCCCGGCCCTCTACGACGATCCCGTCCGCGTCCCGGGCCGCCTCGGCGGCGATGGAGCGCTGCAGCTCGGTGATGAGGGTGCGCACCTCGGGGACCGCGCTGACGGCGCTGACCTTGGAGGTGACCTCCTGGGTCCGGATGGGGCCGGCGGCGTCGAGGCCGTCCACGGTGATGGTGGGCGCGGCCGGGTCGGTGCCGGACACGATGGAGGGCTTGCCGGCGGCGACCGCCACGGCCTGCGCGTCGTCGGTGTCGACCCCGTTGGAGATCATCCACCAGGTGATGGCCCGGTACTGGGCACCGGTGTCCAGGTAGCGCAGCCCGAGCTTGGCGGCCACGGCCTTGGAGGTGCTGGACTTGCCCGTGCCGGAGGGACCGTCGATGGCGACGATCACGGCGGACGGAGCGGCGGTTTCCACGGTGCGGGCACCTTCCTGGTTGCGCGTACGTGTCCGGGCGCGGCAAAGCGCCCCTCTCCAAGGTTACCGGGCCCCGGAGCGGTGTACTGCCGATCCCCGGCGCCCCCCGGCCCCGCCCGTGCTCCGCGGCCTCCGTGACCGCCACCTCGCAGGCTCCGCGGCCTCCGCGCTCAGGAGGTGCGCAGCGCCCAGCCCCGTTCCCGCAGCTCGGCGGTGAGCCCGGGCACGGACCTCGGCTCCACCATGAGCTGTACCAGGCCTGCCTGCTGGCCGGTGGCGTGCTCGATCCGCACGTCCTCGATGTTGACCCCGGCGCGGCCCGCGTCCGCGAAGATGCGTGCCAGCTCGCCCGGCTGGTCGCTGATGAGCACGGCCACCGTCTCGTAGACCGCGGGTGCCGCTCCGTGCTTGCCCGGGACCCGCACCCGGCCGGCGTTCCCGCGGCGCAGTACGTCCTCGATGCCGGCGGCTCCGCCGCGCCGCTTTTCGACGTCGGCGGACTGGAGGCTGCGCAGCGCGTCCACGGTCTCCTCCAGGTCGGCGGCGATCCCGGCGAGGACGTCGGCGACCGGTCCCGGGTTCGCCGAGAGGATCTCCACCCACATCCGCGGGTCGGAGGCCGCGATCCGGGTCACGTCGCGGATGCCCTGCCCGCACAGCCGGACGGCCGTCTCGTCGGCCTCTTCCAGGCGGGCGGCGACCATGCTGGAGACGAGCTGCGGGGTGTGCGAGACGAGCGCCACGGCCCGGTCGTGCGCGTCCGCGTCCATCACCACCGGTACGGCCCGGGACAGGGCGACGAGTTCCAGCGCGAGGTTGAGCACCTCGTGGTCGGTGTCCCGGCTGGGGGTGAGCACCCAGGGGCGGCCCTCGAAGAGGTCGGCGGTCGCGGCGAGCGGCCCCGACTGCTCCTTGCCCGCCATCGGGTGCGTTCCGACGTAGGCGGTGGTGTCGACGCCGAGCGCGGCCAGTTCCCGCCGCGGCCCGCCCTTGACGCTGGCGACGTCGACGTAGGCGCGTGCCGCGCCGCGTCCGATCAGGTCGGCCAGGGTGGCGGCCACGTGGGCCGGGGGTACGGCGACGACGGCGAGGTCGACCTGGCCCTGCGGGGGCTCGTCGGTGCCGGCTCCGAGGGCGGCGGCCGTGCGGGCCCGGTCGGGGTCGTGGTCGGCGAGGTGCACGGTGATCCCGCGGGCTGTCAGGGCGAGCGCCGCGGAGGTGCCGATCAGTCCGGTTCCGATGACGACGGCGGTTCTCACGGGGCGCTCCACAGGTGCGTGACGACAGGTTCTGACTCAGGGTAGCCAGGCGGTACGCCGCGGGGGCCGGCTGCCCGACCTGTGGGACGGCGGCCGGATCTCGGGGGCGGGGTCCGCGCCCCGCCCGGACCGCTGCGGTAGAACGATCGGCATGATCTTCCACATCGTCCCGCTCGCCGACTGGACCGCCGCGCCCGACCTGCCGTACGCCCCGCCCTCGCTGGAATCGGAGGGATTCGTGCACTGTTCCGCGGACCGCGAGACGGCGCTCGGCATCGCCGACACGCACTACCGCGCCGAGCCGGGCACCCTGCTCGCGGTCGAGCTCGACGAGGAGGCGCTGACCGCGGAGGTCCGCCGGGAGGGTGATTCCGCTGTCGGATTCCCACATGTTTTCGGACCGCTGAACCGGGAGGCCGTCGTCCGCGTGTGGGAGGTCGTACGCACACCTGGCGCACCCGCCTCACTGGCACCGTGGCGACGGAGCTCGTGAAACGGGCGCGGCAGGCTTCACCTGAGGCCCGCCGCAGGCCAGGATGCTGCACGCCGAACCAGCCGCACAGCGAGGAGAGACTGATGAGCGACCCGACGCAGACCGTCCGGCGCAAGGTACTGGTGGCCGGCGCGGCCGCCCTGGCCGGCGGTGCGCTCACCGCCTGCGGCAGCGGCGGCGGCGACGGCGGGCAGACGTCGTCGGGCGAGCCGAACGCCGTCACGCCGCCGGGCGCCGCTCCTTCGGCGGGCGGCGCGGACGGCGGCACGGATGGCGCGAAGTCGATCGCCAAGGCGGCGGACGTGCCCGTGGGCGGCGGCAAGGTCCTCAAGGAGGAGAAGCTGGTCGTCACCCAGCCCACGAAGGGCTCCTTCCGCTGCTTCACGGCGGTCTGCCCCCACCAGGGCTGTCTGGTGAGCAAGGTGGCGGACGGCACCATCGACTGCGCCTGCCACGGCAGCGAGTTCAAGGTGACGGACGGCGCGGTCGTCAAGGGACCGGCCACCAAGGGCCTCGCCGAGAAGAAGATCACGGTCGCGGCGGACGGCAACATCACGCTCGCCTAGGCGGCGCCGCTGACGCCACTGACGGCCCTGCCGGCCTGCGAAAACGGCCCGGCAGGGCGGGTGCTCCCTGGCGTAGGCTCCCGGGATGGACGATCTGACGCTGGTACGGGACCACACGGTCTACCGGTGCGTGATGGGCTCCCGGGCCTTCGGGCTGGCCACGGAGGGCAGCGACACCGACCGGCGCGGCGTCTACCTCGCCCCGACACCGCTGTTCTGGGGGTTCGACAAGCCCCCCACGCATGTGGAGGGCCCCCGGGACGAGGAGTTCTCCTGGGAGCTGGAGCGCTTCTGCGAACTCGCCCTGCGCGCCAACCCGAACATCCTGGAGTGCCTGCACTCACCCCTGGTGGAGCAGGTCGGCCCGGTCGGCGCGGAGCTGCTGTCGCTGCGCGCGGCCTTCCTCTCGCGCCGCGCCCACACCAGCTTCAGCCGGTACGCGGCCTCCCAGCACGGCAAGCTCCTCGCGGACGTCCGCGTCCACGGCGCGCCTCGCTGGAAGCACGCCATGCACCTGCTGCGCCTGCTGCTCTCCTGCCGCGACCTGCTGCGCACCGGTGTTCTGACCATCGACGCGGGCCCGCACCGCGAGCGGCTCCTCTCGGTGCGCCGCGGGGAGCTCACCTGGGACGAGGTCGACGCCTGGATGGCGGGCCTGGTGGAGGAGACGGACAGGGCGCTGGCCGGGACCCCCCTGCCGGAGGACCCGGACCGGGCCCGGGTGGAGGACTTCCTCGTCCGCACCCGGCGCGCCTCGGCCGCGTAGGCCGTGTCCAGGCCCGTCCCCGCTCAGTCGCCCCGGATCCGCCGCCGGACGACGAAGGCGTCCAGCGCCTCGTACGCGGACCCGTGCTCGGGCAGCGCGGTGCCCGCCTGCGCGGCGTCCAGCACCGCGTGCAGGGCCTCGAAGTCCTCGCGTACCACGGCGGCGGGCGGGCCCTCGTAGCCCCCGTGCTCGGCGGCCGCCTTCGCCTCGATCAGGGCGGCGAGGTACGGCGGTGCCTGCGGCACCTCGGTCAGCAGGGTCGGCAGGTGGGCCTGCACCTCGGCCGACCGCATCAGGTGGATGCCGGTGAGCAGCGCCCGGAAGGCGTAGAGGAGCGGCTTGAGTTCGGCGGCCTTCTCGAACAGCCGCCACTGCGTGTTGGCGAACCCCCGGTAGTGGTGGGCGTGGTGGGACGTCAGCACGCCCGGTGCCAGGGCGGCCAGCTCCTCGTGCGCGGGTGTCGTGTGCACGACGAGCGGGGAGAGCAGCTGCTCCAGTACGTAGCCGTTGCGGCCCAGCATCAGGCGGACGAACTTGCGCAGGTCGTGCGTGACGAGGTCCATCTCCACGCCGTCCCGGTCCCACATCCGCGACCGGGTCTCCTCGGGGGCGCGCAGGCCCAGGAGGTCCTCCGCCGGCAGCAGGTGTGCGCCTCGCAGGTCGATGTCGGAGTCCCGCGAGGGGAAGCCGTACAGGTGGGCTCCGGAGACGGTGGCGAAGAGCAGCGGGTCGGGCTGCTCGGCCACGACGGGGGTCAGGTCGATGCTCAGGGCGTCCAGCACGGTTCACGCGTCCCAGAGGGTGCCGAAGGCCAGGAGCTCGTCCCGGTACTCGATGCGGCCCTCCCAGGCGCGCGGCCAGGCGTCCGCTCCGAGGTGCGCTCCGGCGAAGGCCCCGGCGAGGCAGGCGATGGAGTCGGAGTCGCCCCTGGTGCAGGCGGCGCGGCGCAGGGCGGTGAGGGGTTCCCCGGGGAAGAGGAGGAAGCACTGCAGGGCGGTGGCGAGTGCCTCCTCGGCGATCCAGCCGTCGCCGGTGGTCAGGCAGGGGTCGGTCTCCGGGGACGGGGAGCGCAGGGCGGCCGAGAGCCGGTCCAGCACCTCCAGGCACTCGTCCCAGCCGCGCGCGATGAAGGACTCCGGCGTGGCGTCGGAGGCGGTCCGCATCCAGAGGTCGCCGAGCCAGCGCTCGTGGTAACGGGTGCGGTTCTCCAGGGCGTAGGAGCGCAGCCGCCCGACGAGGCCGGTGACCTCGGTGCCGGAGGCCAGCAGGTGCACCGCCCGCGCCGTCAGGTCGGAGGCGGCGAGCGCGGTGGGGTGGCCGTGGGTGAGGGCGGACTGGAGCTGGGCGGCGCCGGCCCGTTCCTCGTCGGTCCAGCCGGGGACCAGCCCGACGGGGGCGACGCGCATGTTCGCCCCACAGCCCTTGGAGCCGGTCCGGCTGGCGTCGCGCCAGTCGCGCTGCGGGTCGTTCAGCAGGTTGCAGGCCTGCAGGCAGGTGTTGCCGGGCGCGCGGTTGTTCTCCGGGGAGTGGTACCAGTCGACGAACTCCTCCCGGACCGGGCGGGTGAGGTTCGACGGGCCCACCGGGCCGCGGTCGGCCGCGGTCCGTATGCCGCGCGCCAGGGCGAGGGTCATCTGGGTGTCGTCGGTGACGATCGCCGGGTCGGGCAGGCGCATCTCGCGCCACGGGCCGGTCTTGGCGAGGATCGAGGGCACGTCGTTGAACTCGGTCGGGAAGCCCAGGGCGTCGCCCAGGGCCAGGCCGGTCAGCGCGCCGGTCGCGGCTCGCTTCGTCATCGGGTGGGTCCTTCCGGTCGGAGCAGAGGTGGATGGAGGGCGGTGGCCGGGCCGGCCCGGTAGAGGGCGGCCGGTTTGCCGCGGCCCCCGGTGAGCCGGGCGGCGCCCGGTACGGCCTCGACGAAGCCGGGTGTCGTCAGGACCTTGCGGCGGAAGTTGGGGCGGTCGAGCACGGTGTCCCAGACGGTCTCGTAGACGGCCAGGAGCTCGCCGAGGGTGAACTCGGGCGGGCAGAAGGCGGTGGCGAGGCAGGTGTACTCCAGCTTCGAGCGGACCCGTTCCCGCGCGTCGGCCAGGATCACCGCGTGGTCGAAGGCCAGGTCCGGCGCCTCGCCCAGGGGCAGCCAGCGGGCCTGCGCCGCGTCCCCGCCGCCTTCGGCCGCCGGCTCGGGAAGGTCCGGGACGAGGGCGGTGAACGCCACCGAGACGACCCGCATCCGGGGATCGCGGTCGGGCTCGCTGTAGGTGCGCAGCTGCTCCAGGTGCAGGTCGGCCACGACCTGCTGCGGCAGGCCGGTCTCCTCGGCCAGTTCCCGCCGGGCGGCCGTCTCGGCGGACTCCCTGGGCAGCACGAACCCGCCGGGCAGCGCCCAGGCGCCCGCGTACGGCTCCTGGCCGCGCCGGATCAGCAGGACGTGCAGGGCGCCGCCGCGCACGGTGAACACGGCGAGGTCGACGGTCACCGCGAACGGCTCGAAGGCGTACGGGTCATAGCCCGGCTCCGGCGCGGAGCTCATCGGTTCTCCGGGAGCGGGTCGGCGAAGCGCCAGCCCTCGGCGAGCAGTTCGTCGACGGCCGCGACGGCCGTGGCCAGCCGCTCCCGCCGGCTGCCGCGCAGGGAGAGGAAGCGGCGGCCGGTGGCCTCCAGCTCCTCGCGGAACCGCCGGGTCATCCAGGGTCTGAGCTCGGGTCCGTCGCGCAGCCCGTCGTCCTCGAAGGGCACGTCGGCGTCCTCGGTGAGCAGGTAGAGGTCCCGGTGCGTGCGGGCGGCGATCCGCTCGACGTCGGCGTTGCGGCCGCCCATGTACCGCTCGTGCCAGATGCCGGTGGCGAAGGAGTCGGTGTCGCAGACCAGCACCGGGGAGCCCTGGCGGGCCGCCTGCTCCTCCTGCTCGTCCTGGCGGCGGGCGATCAGGGGGAACTCCTCGGAGGTGAAGGAGACGTCCGCCCACGTGGCAGCCGGGTCCGAGGCCCTGGCCGCCGCGAGCTTGTCCTCGCTGTAGCGGCGTCCGTACTCGGCGACCCAGCCGGTCGCGGCCCAGACCCCGCCGCGCGCCCGGAGGTGTGCCGCCAGGTCCCGCGACAGTGTCGTCGTCCCGGTGGACTCGGCGCCGAGTACGACGACGCGGCGTGCCAGGCGGGCCCGTACGGCGGGTCCCAGGAAGTCCCAGCAGGCGGCGGGGTCGGCGCGGACGGCCGTCCCGGACACCGGGAAGAGGGTCCGGGCGGGGTCCACGCAGACCTCTTCGGCGCCGAACCTGCGGGCGAGTTCGGCCCCGTACTCCTCGGAGGTGAAGACGGCGTCCACGGGCCGGCCGACCGCGGCCCGGAAGATCGCCATGTGGGCCTCCCAGACCGCCGGGTCGTGCAGGTCGACGGGGATGTCGTCGACGGCTCCGACGACGTCGGCGTCCGGGTGGGCCTCGCGCATCCAGGCGACGCGGTCGGCGAGCGGCACCGACTCCACGGAGGCCGCGCAGACCAGTACGGTCAGCCGCTCGCAGCGGTCCTGGGCGGTACGGACGAGGTGGTGGTGGCCGGCGTGCGGCGGGTAGAACTTGCCGAGGACCAGGCCGTGGCCGAAGCGCCTCATGCCGTCACCCCCGCGGCCGCCGCGGGGGCGGTGCGCTCGGTGAGCGTCCGCCGCCAGCCCAGCAGCCCTGCGACGCACAGCCCCAGGAAGCCGATGTAGAGCAGGGCGGTGAGGTGGAGCCCCTTGTGGACGTACAGGGGGATGTAGACGAGGTCGGCGGCGATCCACAGCCACCAGGACTCGACGAGCTTGCGGCACTGGCCGTAGGTGGCCGCGAGGGAGAGCACGGTCGTGACGGCGTCCCAGAAGGGGACGGTGGAGTCGGTGGCCCGGGCGAGGAGCAGGGTCAGGCCGAGCGTCGCCACCGCCCCGGCCGCGGCCAGCCAGGCCCATTCGGTGCGCGTGGTGTGCCGCACCGGCAGGGTTTCGGCGGTTCCCGGTCCACCCCCGTGGGTCCAGGACCACCAGCCGTACGCGGCCAGGGCGATGAAGACGATCTGGAGCCCGGCGTCGGCGTAGAGGCCGGCCTGGGCGAAGAGGACGATGAAGAAGACGTTGTTGGCGATGCCGATCGGCCAGTTGGCGATGTGCTGACGGGCCACCAGCCAGACGCACAGGGCGCCTGTGGCGAAGCCGAGCACCTCGGTCCAGCTCAGAGTCCAGTTCATGCCGAGCCCCACTCCCTTTAATAGTCACTGTGACTATAAACAGGGGTGCCGGGTCGGGGCAAGGGAAAAGCCCGCAGCGCCGGGGGCACTGCGGGCTTTCCTCGTGGAGCGGTCCTGCCGGCCGGTCCTACAGGCCGACCTCGCGCATCAGCATGCCGACCTCGGTGTTGGTCAGGCGGCGCAGCCAGCCGGACTTCTGGTCGCCCAGCTCGATGGGGCCGAAGGAGGTCCGCACGAGCTTGTCGACGGGGAAGCCCGCCTCCGACAGCATGCGGCGGACGATGTGCTTGCGGCCCTCGTGGAGGGTCACCTCGACCATGTAGTTCTTGCCGACCTGGTCCAGGACGCGGAAGTTGTCGGCGCGCGCCCAGCCGTCCTCCAGCTCGATGCCGTCCTTGAGGCGCTTGCCGATGTCACGCGGCAGCGAGCCGGTGATGGCGGCGACGTAGGTCTTCTTCACGCCGTACTTCGGGTGCGTGAGGCGGTGGGCCAGCTCGCCGTGGTTGGTGAGCAGGATGATGCCCTCGGTCTCGGTGTCCAGCCGGCCGACGTGGAACAGGCGCGTCTCACGGTTGGTGACGTAGTCGCCGAGGCACTGGCGGCCGTCCGGGTCCTCCATGGTGGACACGACACCGGCGGGCTTGTTCAGCGCGAAGAACAGGTACGACTGGGTGGCGACGGTCAGGCCGTCCACCTTGATCTCGTCCTTCGGCTGGACGCGCTTGCCCTGCTCGGTGACGATCTCGCCGTTGACCTCGACGCGGGCCTGCTCGATGAGCTCCTCACAGGCGCGGCGCGAGCCCATGCCGGCACGGGCGAGGACCTTCTGCAGGCGCTCGCCCTCCTGCTCGGCGCCGGGGAAGGTCTTCGGGGTCCGGATCACGGGCTTGTCGGCGTACCGGTCGCGCACGCGCTCCTCGATGCGCGCGTCGAGCTCGCGCGGACGGGACTGGCCGCTGCGGCTGCCCGGGCCGCGGCGCGGGCCGCCGGCGCCGCCGATGCCGGGGGTCCTGGAAGCCTTGGGGCCGCCCTTCGCGCCGCCGCGCGCGGCGGCGCCGCGGGCGCCCCGGGTGCGCTCGCCCTCGGGGCCCACGTCGTAGCGGCGCTCCTCCGGACGGGGGTTGCGGGGACGCTGGGGCGCCTGGTCACGGTCACGGTCGCGTGAGCCGCCCTGACCGCCCTGCCCGCCCTGACCGCCGCGGTAGCCGCCGCTGCCGGAACCGCCGCCGGAGCCACCCCGGTAGCCGCCGCTGCCGGAGCCTCCGCGGTAGCCACCGCCGCCACCCTGGCCGCCGCCACGGGCGCTACCGCGCCCGCCGCCACCGCCGCCGCTGTTCCTGTTGCCACCGTTGCCGTTGCCGCTGCTTCGCATCAAAGTTCCGTCGTCTTGTCGTCTTCATCGGTGTCCGGTGCGTCCGGATCGAACGACGGCACACCTTCTTGCGTCTCGGCTTCGATCGCGTCCGCCTCGGGGAGGAAGGGCGCGAGCTCCGGGAGCTCGTCCAGGCCGCGCAGGCCCATCCGCTCCAGAAAGTAGTTCGTCGTCCTGTACAGGATCGCACCTGTTTCGGGTTCCGTCCCCGCCTCCTCCACCAGACCGCGCTGGAGCAGGGTCCGCATGACCCCGTCGCAGTTGACTCCGCGCACGGCGGAGACCCGCGACCGGCTCACCGGCTGGCGGTACGCGACGACCGCCAGGGTCTCCAGCGCCGCCTGTGTGAGCCGGGCCTGCCGGCCGTCCAGGACGAAGCCCTCCACGGCCGGGGCGTACTCCGCCCGGGTGTAGAACCGCCAGCCGCCCGCGACGACCCGCAGCTCGAAGCCCCTGCGTGCGGCCGTGTACTCGTCGGCGAGCTCCCGCAGCGCGTCCGCGACCTCGCGCGGGGTGCGCTCCAGCACCTTGGCCAGGTGCTCCTCGGTCGCGGGCTCGTCGACGACCATGAGGACGGCCTCCAGGGCGGGCTTCAGTGCCAGCGCGGCCACCGCGCTGGCGTTGCCGTCGCCGCGGTCGCTGCGGTCGCTGCGGTCGCTGCGGTCGCTGCTCAATCCTTCGCCTCCACGATCTGGTCGAACTCGTCGGTCACCGTCGGCATGCCGTCGCCGTCCCCGCCGCTCCAGCGCACCGTGAGGGTCCGCAGGGCCTCCTCCTGGTCGAGGACGACCGCCTTCTCCCGGTAGAGCTCCAGGAGGGCCAGGAAGCGCGCCACGACGGTGAGGGTGTCCGTGGTGTCCTCGGTGAGCTCCTGGAAGGTGGCCTCCCCGCGCGCCTTCAGCATCCGCACCACGAGTCCCGCCTGCTCGCGCACGCTGACGAGGGGCGCGTGGATGTGGTCCACGTACACCTGGGGCTTGGCCTTGGGCTGCATGGCCTTCACGGCGAGCCGGGCGAACCCCTCGGCGCCGATGGAGATGACGACGTCGGGCAGGAGGTCCGCGTGGTGCGGCTCCAGCCCCACCGTCCGGGGGTAGCGCCTGCCCTCGCTCTCGGCGCGGCGCTCGAAGATGTCCGCGATCTGCTTGTACGCGCGGTACTGGAGCAGGCGCGCGAACAGCAGGTCGCGGGCCTCCAGGAGGGCGAGGTCGGCCTCGTCCTCGACCTCGGCGGCCGGCAGCAGCCGGGCGGCCTTCAGGTCGAGCAGGGTCGCGGCGACGACGAGGAACTCGGTGGTCTGGTCGAGGTCCCAGTCGGGGCCCATGGCCCGGATGTACGCCATGAACTCGTCGGTGACCCTGGACAGCGCGACCTCGGTGACGTCGAGCTTGTGCCGTGAGATCAGCTGGAGCAGTAGGTCGAATGGCCCCTCGAAGTTGTCGAGCCGCAACGTGAACCGGCCCTCGGCCCCGGCGGGAGCCGCCGTGCCGTCCTCCGTCTGGGCATCTCCCCCGGGCCCGCCCGGCGCGGAGCCGGCCGACCCGGTGGCGGGGACCTCGGCCTCGGCAGCATCCGGGTTCCCGGCCGGGCCCGTATCGGACACCGGGCCCTGGCCCGGCCCGCGCCCCAGACTCCGGCGGGCCGGGCGGGAGGCGTGGTCTTCGGCGGGCATGGCGGTCCAGGTGGGTACGGAAAGAACGGCAGGTCGGACACGGGAAGCCTAGGCCCTGGCCGAACGATTCCCCTTCCCGCCAAGCCGAGCCGTGCAGCCTCGCCGGCGTTTGAGGGCGGTTCCGGGCTGAGCCCGGTGCCCGGCGGAGCCGGGTTTCCCGGGGCTCCGCCCCCGGACCCCGCGCCGCAAACGCCGGCGAGGCTGAATCTGCCCGGCGCGAGCTCCGGTACGGCAGGGCCCGCCGCAGGCGAAGGTCAGCGGCCGCGGAGGCGGCGCACCAGGATGCTGGCGTCGCCGCGGGACTCAAGGTCGGCGAGGACGACCGCCACCGCCTCGCGGACGATGCGGCCGCGGTCGACGGCCAGGCCGTGTTCGCCGCGCAGCACGAGCCGCGCGTGCTCCAGGTCCATCAGCTCCTCGGCGGAGACGTAGACCGTGATCTTCTCGTCGTGGCGTTCGCGGCCGCTGGGCCGCCGGTTCGCGCCGCGGCCCTGGCCCCTGCCCCGCCGGGTCGCCCCGGCCGGGGCGGCAGCCGCCCCGGCGGCCGGCCCAACCGGGTTGGCAGAACCTTCCTGCGGCCGCCGCGGCTGCCCCACGACGGGCCCGCCCGCTTCCGTACCGGCCTCAGCCTCCCGGCTGCGGCCCCCAGCCGCCGTGCCCCCGGCCGGAGCGGCCGAGTGATCCGCGGCGGGCGCCTCCTCGGCCCCGCGGCGCGGCGAGGACGCCTGGAGCGCCATCCCACCGGTCGTACGGAACAGTTCGTCGGCTCCGGGCAGACTCACTCGGCGTGACACCGGGCGAGCACCTCCCTGGCGAGCTGGCGGTAGGCGGCGGCGCCGACGGAGTTGGAGGCGTACGTCGTGATCGGCTCGCCGGCGACCGTGGTCTCCGGGAAGCGCACCGTCCGGCCGATGACCGTGTGGTAGACGTGGTCGTCGAAGGCCTCGACGACGCGCGCCAGCACCTCGCGGCTGTGCACCGTGCGGGAGTCGTACATGGTGGCGAGGATCCCGTCGAGCTCCAGCTCGGGGTTGAGCCGCTCCTGCACCTTCTCGATGGTCTCGGTCAGCAGCGCCACGCCGCGCAGCGCGAAGAACTCGCACTCCAGCGGGACGATGACCTTGTGAGCCGCCGTCAGGGCGTTCACGGTCAGCAGACCGAGCGAGGGCTGACAGTCGATCACGATGTAGTCGTAGTCGGCCATCAGGGGCTTCAGGGCCCGCTGGAGGGTGGACTCGCGGGCGACCTCGCTGACCAACTGCACTTCCGCAGCGGACAGGTCGATGTTGCTCGGCAGCAGGTCCATGTTGGGGACCGCCGTCTTGAGCAGCACCTCGTCGGCCGACATGCCCCGCTCCATGAGCAGGTTGTAGACCGTCAGGTCGAGTTCCATCGGGTTCACGCCGAGGCCCACGGACAGCGCGCCCTGCGGGTCGAAGTCGACGAGCAGCACGCGGCGCCCGTACTCGGCGAGCGCGGCACCCAGGTTGATGGTCGACGTGGTCTTGCCCACGCCGCCCTTCTGGTTGCACATCGCGATGATCTTCGCCGGACCGTGGTCGGTCAGCGGACCCGGGATCGGGAAGTACGGGAGGGGGCGTCCGGTCGGGCCGATCCGCTCACGGCGCTGGCGTGCAGCGTCGGGGGCGAGGGTGGCCGCGTACTCGGGGTCCGGTTCGTACTCCGCGTCGGGGTCGTAGAAGTGCCCCTCGGGCACATTGTCGTAGTCGGCGAATCCCGTGGGCTTGTCGCCGCTCAGGTCGCCGGCCCTGGAGTTCACGTCTAGGCCGTCCATGCTCTTTTGGGGCGTCGTCATGTGCTGGTGGTTTGCGAAGGTGCGTACTGCGACGGAGCCGACTGCTTCGAGCCCGGCAGGACTCTGGCCCCGCTCAGGGACTCCAGCTCCACCACCCCCAGGAGTAAATGTCGACTTATTCACAAGTCGTCTTACCTCCTCGGACGTGACCAGGACACTTATCGATAGGTCAGCGTGGCACCATGCCGACGGTTGGCGACTCTATGGCGTGTCACCACCCAGCGGCAACACAATCCGCCGGACCCGGCACGATGTGTCGGCAACCGAACACCACTCTGTCAAGGGCGTCCGAGCTGTCGCTGCGAAGTTTCGCGGGTGCGCGAAAGGGTTAAAGGGTTACGTTCGAGGCGAGTTGAGCGGGATCTCGGGGCTCTGCGCATACGCGTCCGGCCGGACCTTGCGGGCAAGGTCCGGCCGGATACGTGAGATTGACGTCAGTCGTTGACGTGTCAGCCGAGCAGCGTGCTCAGCTCAAGGGTCTGCAGGCCGTGGGCCTCCGCGACAGGACCGTAAACGACCTGGCCGTCATGGGTGTTGAGGCCCAGCGCGAGCGCGGGGTCACGGCGCAGCGCCTCGGCCCAGCCGAGGTTCGCGAGCTGCACGATGTAGGGCAGCGTGGCGTTGGTCAGGGCGTAGGTGGAGGTGTTCGGCACCGCGCCCGGCATGTTGGCGACGCAGTAGAAGACCGAGTCGTGGACCCGGAAGGTCGGCTCGGCGTGGGTGGTCGGACGGGAGTCCTCGAAGCAGCCGCCCTGGTCGATGGCGATGTCGACAAGTACACTTCCGGGCTTCATCTTGGCGACGAGCTCGTTGGTGACCAGCTTCGGGGCCTTCGCACCCGGGATCAGAACGGCGCCGATGACGAGGTCGGCCTCGACGACGGCCTTCTCCAGCTCGTAGGCGTTGGAGACGATCGTCTTGATCTTCGTGCCGAAGACCTTGTCGGCCTCGCGGAGCTTGTTGATGTCCTTGTCGAGCAGGGTCACGTGGAAGCCCATGCCGATGGCGATCTGCGCGGCGTTCCAGCCGGAGACGCCGCCGCCGATGACGACGCACTCGCCGGCGTGGGTGCCGGGGACACCGCCCGGGAGGACGCCGCGGCCGCCGGCCGAGCGCATCAGGTGGTAGGCGCCGACCTGCGGGGCCAGGCGGCCCGCGACCTCGGACATCGGGGCGAGCAGCGG
The DNA here is from genome assembly GCF_001941845.1 of Streptomyces sp. TN58. Taxonomy (NCBI): domain Bacteria; kingdom Bacillati; phylum Actinomycetota; class Actinomycetes; order Kitasatosporales; family Streptomycetaceae; genus Streptomyces; species Streptomyces sp. TN58. The sequence goes on from NZ_CP018870.1 coordinate 1,674,908, forward strand.
GAGCGCGCGGTTGGCGAGCTCGACCGTCTCGTACGCGATGGCGGTGGTGCCGGACTCCAGCAGGGCGTCCGTGCACTCGCGGGAGGCCGCCAGGTGCAGGTAGGTGAAGAGGGTCTGGTCCTTGCGCAGGCGGTGGTACTCCTCCGCGATCGGCTCCTTGACCTTGAGCAGCAGGTCGGCGGTGGCCCAGACCTCGTCGGCGGTGCCGAGGATCTCGGCACCGGCCGCGACGTACTCGGCGTCCGTGATCGAGGAGCCGACGCCGGCGTTCTGCTCGATGAAGACCTGGTGGCCGTTGCGGACCAGCTCATGCACGCCGGCGGGCGTGATGGCGACCCGGAACTCGTTGTTCTTGACCTCGCGGGGGATGCCGACCTTCATCGTCGATCACGGTCCTTGACTCAGGGGGAAATAACGGGGCACTTCCATACATACCCGCCCACAAGAGTGCGCAACGGGATGCACCACAGGATGACGTGGTGAACCCAGTTTAATGAAGGATGAGTCGCTGTCTAGCCTTGCAAACGAATAATCTCAGTCGGATCCACTACGGATTTCGCAGGCTGCGGGGTCGTCTCCCAGCAATCTGTCTGCCGCGGAGCGGTGCAGTCGCGCGGCCGCCGGGTCTCCCAGACGGTCCAGCGTGTCGGCCAGCCGGACCTGCAGCGCGGCCTGAAGCCGCTGGTCGCCGGCCCTGCGCGCCAGCTCGACGGCCTCGCGGCAGGTGTGCAGGGACTCCTCGGGCCGGCCGGCGTACTCCTGGACCCGTGCCATCTCGCTCAACGCCTTGGCCTGCCCCGGCACATCGGCGAGTTTCCGGTGGCCCGCGGCGGCCGCCCGCCAGCTGCGCAGCGCGTCGCCGTACCGGCCCGCGTACGTGTGGACGTTGCCGAGCCGCCCGTACAGCCGGGCCTCGTCCGCCCGCTCCCCCCGCGAGAGGGCCTGCGCGAGCGCCCGGCCGAACCAGTCGGCGGCCCGGTGCCAGTCCCCCAGCTCCTGGTAGGCGCCGCCGACGGATTCCATCGCGCGCCCGGTCGCGTACGGGTCGTTCGCGGCCCTCCCGGCGTCCAGCGCGGCCCGGTAGCGCTCCAGGGCCTCCTGGGTGCGGCCGGTCTCGGCGTCGAGGTCGGCCAGGTTCAGCAGCGCGGCGGCCTGCTCCCGGTGCAGGCCGCGGCGCTCGGCCACGTCGAGGACGAGGCGGTGCAGCCCGTAGAGCTCGGGGGCGGCCGCCGCGGTGCCCCGGTGGTCCGCGAGGGCCCGTACCAGCGCCGCGACGAGACGGCGGGCCAGGGTGTCCAGGTCGCCGTCGGCCACCGCCAGGGAGGCGGCTGCGCAGAGGGCCGGCAGCCGGGAGTCCAGCCATACGGCGGCGGCCCGCCGGTCGGGGAACCGCAGGGCGCGCGGGAGGCCGTCCATCAGCTCCTGGAGGTCGGTGTCGAGCTCGTCTCCCTCGGCGGCCGCCATGGCCCGGCAGGAGTGCAGCAGCCGGACGGTCCGCTCCAGCATCCTGGCGCGGGCCAGCTGGACCTCGGCGGGGCGCTCCTTCGTCTCCAGCAGGGCCTGGAGCATCGGCGCGAGGCAGCCGGGCAGCAGGAACAGGCCGTCGGGGGCGTTCCGGACCAGTCCCAGCCCGGCGAAGTCGTCCAGCGTGGACTGGGCGGCGGCCACCGAGCAGCCGGCCAGCGCGGAGGCGGTGTGCGAGTCGACGAGGCCGGCGGGTGCCAGGGGCAGCAGGCGCAGGGTGCGCTGGGCGGGCTGCGGCAGGGAGTCGTAGACGAGCCGGAAGGCACGGCCGAGCGGCCCTCCGGCCCCGGCGGGCATGTCGTGGAGCTGCTTGGCCACGTCGGCGACGGCCGCCTTGGGGCGGGCCGCGAGCCAGCCGCCGACGAGTTCGAGGGCGGCGGGCTGGCCCCCGCAGGCCTCGACGAGGGTTTCGGCGGCCCGCGGGTCGGTGGTGACGCGGGTGTCGCCGATGCGGCGGGCGAGCATCCCGACGGCGGAGACGGTGTCCAGCCCGCCGAGGGTGCAGGGGCGCACGTCGGGGATGCCCGTGAGCGGGCCCTCGGCGGTGACCACGACGAGGCAGTCGGGCGTGTCCGGGAGCAGGGCGTCGACCTGGTGCGGATCGGCCGCGTCGTCGATCAGGACGATCGCCCGCCGGTCCTGGAGGGCGGTGCGCAGAGTGGAGCTGAGCTCGTCCTCGCCGGCGCCGGGCGGAGTGGGCCGCCCCAGTGCCGCCAGCAGGCCGCGCAGGACCCGCTCGGTCGCGACGGTCTGCCCGCCGGGGGCGGTGAGCCGGGTGCGCAGCACGCCGTCGGGGTACTGGTCGGCGACCTCGCGTACGAAGGTCTCGGCGAGGGCGGTGCGGCCGGATCCGGGGCGGCCGGCGACGAGCAGCACCCGTGCCCGGGGGGCCTTGGCCTTGCGGCCCGAGAGGGTGTCGAGCCCGGTCCGCGCGATGTCCTCGCGCAGCTCCTTGAGCTCACGCCGCCGACCGACGAAATCCGTCACGGATCCGCTCCTCTCCCTGCCTTCGGATGGCGAGCGTAGTTCACGCAGAGCGACGGCCCGTGTGGAGCGCGGCGGGTAAATCCCCCGATCGGATCAGCGGATGGTCGGCTTTTTCGCCGTGTCGACGGCGCGGCGTCCGTCGGCTACGCCTCGTACGGGCGGGCCGGCCAGGGGGCGGCGGCGGGGCGGAGGGCGTCGACGCCTCCCTCGGAGGCCAGCGCGGCGGAGAGCGCGAGCACGCCCGTCACCAGGCCCGCGTTGCCCAGCTCGCCAGCCAGGACGCCCCGTACGAGCTCGGCCAGCGGCACCCACGCCACCTCCATGTCCGCCTCCTCCGAGCCGGTCTCGGCGTACCGCTCGCCGTCCGCCTCCGAGACGCCCCGGGCGAGGAAGACCCGGACCGCCTCGTCCGACCCGCCGGGGGAGGCGTAGAAGTCGGCGAGCACCCGCCAGTCGTCGGCCTTGGCGTGCGCCTCCTCGTACAGCTCGCGCTGCGCGCCGAGCAGCGGGTTCTCGCCGGGGACGTCCAGCAGGCCGGCCGGGAGCTCCCACAGCCGCCGGCGCACCGGGTGGCGGTACTGGCTGAGGACCAGCACCCGCCCCTCCTCGTCCAGTGCGAGCACGCACACGGAGCCGGGGTGCACCTGGTAGTCGCGGCGGACCGTCGAACTGTCCGGCATCCGGACCACGTCGGAGTTCACCGACGTCTTCGCCCCCTCGAAGGGCCTCCGGGTCGACAGGGTCTCCCAGGTTTCCGACGTGTCCTTGATGTTCATGCCCCGATGCCTCCACAACGCGCGACAGCCGGGGTACGGATCTTCCGTACCCCGGCCGCCTACGTTATTGCGTCAGGCGCTCACTTCGCGGACTGCTGCCGCTCCACGGCCGCCTTGACCAGGCCGGCGAAGAGCGGGTGCGGGCGCGTGGGGCGCGAGCGCAGCTCGGGGTGGGCCTGGGTGGCCACCAGGTAGGGGTGGACCTCGCGCGGGTACTCGACGTACTCGACGAGCTTGTTGTCCGGGGAGGTGCCGGAGAAGAGCAGCCCGGTCTTCTCCAGCTCGCCGCGGTAGGCGTTGTTGACCTCGTAGCGGTGGCGGTGGCGCTCGTCGACGTACGCCTGGTCGCCGTAGACCTCGCGCACGATGGAGCCCTCGGCGAGCTTCGCCGGGTACATGCCCAGGCGCATGGTGCCGCCCAGGTCGCCCGCGCCCTCGACGAAGGCCAGCTGCTCCTCCATGGTCGAGATGACCGGGTGCGCGGTGGAGGCGTCGAACTCGGTGGAGTTGGCGTCCTCGATGCCCGCGAGGTTGCGCGCGGCCTCGATGACCACGCACTGCAGGCCCAGGCACAGGCCGAGCAGCGGGATCTTGTTCTCGCGGGCGTAGGTGATCGCGCCGACCTTGCCGTTCACACCGCGGTCGCCGAAGCCGCCGGGCACGCAGACCGCGTCCACGTCGGACAGCTGGGCCGCGGCACCGGCGGGGGTCTTGCAGTCGTCGGAGGTGACCCACTTGATCTGGACGCGGGCCTTGTTGGCGAAGCCGCCGGCGCGCAGCGCCTCGGTCACCGACAGGTAGGCGTCGGGCAGGTCGATGTACTTGCCGACGAGCGCGACCTTGACCTCGTGGTCGGGGTTGTGGACCCGGTCCAGCAGGTCCTCCCAGACGGTCCAGTCGACGTCGCGGAAGGGCAGGTCGAGCTTGCGGACGACGTAGGCGTCCAGGCCCTCGGTGTGCAGGACCTTGGGGATGTCGTAGATCGACTTGGCGTCGATGGCCGCGACCACGGCCGCCTCGTCCACGTCGCACATCAGGGAGATCTTGCGCTTGATCGAGGTGGGGACGTCGCGGTCGGCGCGCAGCACGATGGCGTCGGGCTGGATGCCGATGTTGCGCAGGGCGGCGACGGAGTGCTGGGTCGGCTTGGTCTTCAGCTCGCCGGAGGGGCCGATGTAGGGCAGCAGCGAGATGTGCACGACGAAGACGTTGTCGCGGCCGACCTCGTGGCGGACCTGGCGGACGGTCTCCAGGAAGGGCAGGGACTCGATGTCGCCGACGGTGCCGCCGACCTCGGTGATGACGACGTCGACGTCGTCGGTCGCCATGCGGCGGATGCGGTGCTTGATCTCGTTGGTGATGTGCGGGATGACCTGCACGGTGTCACCGAGGTACTCGCCGCGCCGCTCCTTGGCGATGACCGTGTTGTAGACCTGGCCGGTGGTGACGTTGGCCGAGCCGTCGAGGTCGACGTCGAGGAAGCGCTCGTAGTGGCCGATGTCCAGGTCGGTCTCGGCACCGTCGTTGGTGACGAACACCTCGCCGTGCTGGAACGGGTTCATCGTGCCCGGGTCGACGTTCAGGTACGGGTCGAGCTTCTGCATCGTGACCCGCAGACCGCGCGCCTTCAGGAGCGCACCCAGGCTGGAGGCCGTCAGGCCCTTGCCGAGGGAGGAAGCGACACCTCCGGTGACGAAGATGTGCTTGGTCGTCATGGCTGTGCTGTTTCGGAAAGCAGCGGGCGGCGTCGCCAAGAGGGGGCTCCCGTGGTCGCGAGGTGAGGTGCGTCCGGCGCCGGCCACCATCGATCCGGAAGGGTCTCAGGGGGCGCCGAAGCTGCGGTTTCGGGGCCCCTGATTCGCACAGGCAGACCACCGGTCCACGGGGTACCAGCCTATCAGCGCCCGGGCCGGTCCGCCTCCGGCCACGCCCCGCCCACGGCTCGCGGCAGAGCGCCGAAGTGCGCCGGGGCGCGGAACCCCGCCGGTCACCCGTTCGGCGGAACGGCATTCCCCGCGGCCTGGAGAAGATCACTAGGGTGCCGTCATATCCTGCTCGGATATTGCACACATCACCGCCGGGCAGTCCGTCGGACGGCCTAACCGAGCCGATATACGGAATCATGGGCTCACGCGGAGATACCTGCACACAGGAGACCGCGCATACGCGCAATGCAAGCGCCCTTCGGGGCGGACGTGGCCGTTCGACTGGAGATGCACGTGTCCGGGCGCATCGAGGATTACGCACTGATCGGGGACATGCAGACCGCAGCACTGGTCTGCCGGGACGGGGCGGTGGACTGGCTGTGCCTGCCCCGCTTCGACTCCCATGCCGTGTTCGCGAGCATCCTCGGCACGGAGGATCACGGGTTCTGGCGGATCGGGCCGGTCTTCCCGGCCGGCTCCGAGGCCCCGCGTGCCACCCGCCGCCGCTACCGCGGCGACTCGCTGGTGCTGGAGTCCGAGTGGGACACGCCCCGGGGCAGCGTCCGCGTCATCGACTTCATGCCTCCGCGCGAGCACCACGCGCCGCAGCTGATCCGCATCGTGGAGGGCGTCAGCGGGCGCGTCCCCATGCGCTCCACGCTGCGGATGCGCTTCAGCTACGGCCGGGTCGTGCCGTGGGTGCACAAGGTGGACGGGCGTACGGTCGCCGTCGCCGGCCCCGACTCGGTCTGGCTGGACACCGAGGCGGAGACGTACGGCAAGGACCTGACGACGTACTCCGACTTCACCGTCGGGCCCGGCGACCGGGTCGCCTTCAGCATCAGCTGGCAGCCCTCGCACCGCGGCGCGCCCGAGGCACCGGACGCGGAGGCGGCGCTGGAGTCGACCGCGGAGTTCTGGCGCGAGTGGGTCGAGCAGTGCACGTACCACGGGCCCTACCGGGAGGCCGTGGTCCGCTCGCTGATCACCCTCAAGGCCCTGACCTACGGGCCCACGGGCGGGATCGTCGCCGCGCCGACCACCTCCCTGCCCGAGGAGATCGGCGGGGTCCGCAACTGGGACTACCGCTACACCTGGCTGCGGGACGCGGCCATCACCCTCTCCTCGCTGCTGCGCACGGGCTACCGCGAGGAGGCCCGCGCCTGGCGCGAGTGGCTGCTGCGCGCGGTGGCCGGCGACCCGGAGAACCTGCAGATCATGTACGGGATCGCGGGCGAGCGGGAGCTCGGCGAGACCGAGCTGGACTGGCTGCCCGGCTACGAGGGCTCCCGCCCGGTGCGCGTCGGCAACGGCGCCGCCGGCCAGCTCCAGCTGGACGTGTACGGCGAGGTCACCGAGGCCCTGCACCTGGGCCACATGACCGGCCTGGCCCGCAGCGACTACGCCTCCGTCCTCCAGCTCAAGCTGATCCGCTACCTGGAGACGCACTGGTCCGAGCCGGACGAGGGCATCTGGGAGGTGCGCGGCCCGCGCCGGCACTTCGTGCACTCCAAGGTGATGGCCTGGGTGGCCGTGGACCGCACGATCAAGCTGATCGAGAGCGGGGACGCGGACGGACCGCTGGAGCGCTGGCGGGAACTGCGCGACGAGATCCACCAGGACGTGTGCGAGAAGGGCTACGACAAGGAGCGCAACACCTTCACCCAGTCGTACGGGTCGAGGGAACTGGACGCCTCCCTGCTGCTGATCCCGCAGATGGGCTTCCTCCCGCCGGACGACAAGCGGGTCATCGGCACGATCGAGGCGATCCAGCGCGAGCTGTCCACGCCCGACGGTTTCATCCTGCGCTACCCGACGGCGGGCGACGAGGCCGGTGTGGACGGCCTGGAGGGCGACGAGGGGGCCTTCCTCGCCTGCTCGTTCTGGATGGCGGACGACCTGGCGATGATCGGCCGGGTGGACGAGGCGCGGCGGCTGTTCGAACGGCTCCTGGCGCTGCGCAACGACCTCGGCCTGCTGGCGGAGGAGTGGGATCCGCGGCTCCAGCGGCAGGTGGGGAACTTCCCGCAGGCGTTCAGCCACGTTCCGCTGATCGACACCGCGCTGCGGCTGACCGCGAGCGGGGCGTACGGCGGCTGAGGCGCCCGGCGTGACGGCGGGGCGGCGTGACGGCGTGGCGCGGTGCCCGGCCGGAAGGCGGGACGGCCGGAAGGCGGGGCGCGGCGCTGCTCGCCGTGCTCCGGTGATCCTCCGGGCCTAGGCTGGAAGGGTCTTACGCCCTCCGTCCGTCGGAAGGGGGCAGCCATGCCTCCCCTCTCGAAGGCGGGCGCGGCCCTGACCGCGCTCCGCGAGGATCTGTCCGGTGAGGTGTTCGCCCCGGAGGATCCGGGCTACGACGAGGCCCGGACCGTCTTCAACGCGATGATCGACCGCAGGCCCGCCGTCATCGCCCAGTGCGAGAGCGCGGAGGACGTGGTCACCGCCGTGCGCTTCGCCAGGGAGCTGGACCTGCACATCGCCGTGCGCGGCGGCGGGCACAGCGTCGCCGGGATGGCCCTCAACGACGGCGGCCTGGTGGTGGACCTGCGGCGGATGCACGAGGTGACGGTCCACCCGGCGGCCGGTGCCGTGCACGTCGGCGGCGGCGCGACGATGAGCCACCTGGACCGCGCCTGCCAGCCGTACGGGCTCGCCACCACCGGCGGCCGGGCCTCCACCACCGGCGTCGGCGGCTTCGTCCTGGGAGGCGGCACCGGCTGGCTGGACCGCAGGTTCGGCCTGGCCGTCGACAACCTGCTGGGCGTGGACCTCGTCACCGCCGACGGCGAGCTGGTGCACGCGACGGCGGAGGACCGCCCCGAGCTGTTCTGGGGGCTGCACGGCGGCGGCGGAAACTTCGGCGTCGCCACCTCGCTGACGCTGCGTCTGCACGAACTGCCCCACATGTCGATCGCGTTCCTGCTGTACCTGCCCGAACGCGGGCCCGAAGCGGTCCGCGCCTACCGGGACCTGATCGAGGCCGGGCCCCCGGAGGCGTCCGGCGCCGCCCTCTACATCACCGGGCCGCCCGAGGAGTTCGTACCGCCGCACCTGGTCGGCCGGCTGCTGGCCGGGGTCCTGCTGACGTACGCGGGCCCGGAGGACGAGATGCGCAAGCTGGCGCAGCCTCTGCTGGCGATCCCCCACGAGTCCGAGATCGTGACGGCCATCCCGTACGCCGACCTCCAGTGCATGATCGACGACCCGCCGGGCATGCGGAACTACTGGTCGGCGGAGTACCTCACCGGCCTGCCCGACGAGTTCGTCGACGTCTTCTGCGCCCGCGCCGACTCGATGCCCGTCCCGACCGGCACCCAGCACCTGGTCTTCCCGCAGGGCGGCGCCATCGCCTCCGGTCCGGACGACTATCCGGTGCCCTACCGCGGCGCGCCCTGGGCGGTGCACCCCTTCGGGGTGTGGGAGGACCCGGCCGACGACGAGAGGTGCCGGCAGTGGGTCAAGGACGTCCGGTCCGACTGCGAGCCGTGGAGCACCGGAGCGGTGTACCTGAACTTCACCGGGAACGAGGGCGCGGACCGGGTGGTCTCCGGCCTGGGCGGCGAGAACATGCAGCGGCTGGCCGCCCTGAAGCGGCAGTACGACCCGGACAACGTCTTCCGCTTCAACCACAACATCCGGCCGGCCTGACCCCTGGTAGCGTCCCGCGACATGGACGACCAGGGCGGGATCACGGTTCAGCGGGCACTGGAGCTGCCGGGGCTGCGCAGCGGCCTGCCGGAGGTCGTGGCGTGCGCCGACCGCCTGGGCCGCACCGTCCGCTGGGTGCACGCGGGAGAGGTGCCGAACATCGCCTCCCTGCTCAAGGGCGGCGAGCTGCTGCTGACGACGGGTCTCGGCCTGGGCACCCGCCCCGCCGAGCAGCGGGCCTTCGTACGCCGCCTCGCGGACCGGGGCATCGCCGCGCTGGTCGTCGAACTGGGACCGCGCTTCACCCGGCTGCCCGCGACGCTCGTGGAGACGGCGCGCACGGCCGGACTGCCCCTGGTCCAGCTCCACCGCGAGGTCCCCTTCGTCACGGTCACCGAAGAGGTCCACACCGAGATCGTCAACGGCCACTACGCCCTGCTCCAGCGGGCCGAGGAGGTCCACCGGCGCTGCACGGAGGCCCTGTTGGGCGGCGGGGGCATCCCGCAGGTGCTGCGCATCCTCGCGGACTTCACGGGGAACCCGGTCTTCCTGGAGACCCCGGACGGGCAGCTGCTGTACGCGGCGGCCAGCTCGGCCGGAGACCCGGGCGCGGACCCGCTCCAGGTGTGGGAGGGGCTGCGCGGCCAGCGCGAGGCCGCACCGTCCGCGAACACGGTGGTGGTCGACGTACCGGGCGGCGGCCACGGCACGGGCGCGGTGCGGGCCCGGGTGGTCCTGGTCGGGGTCTCGGGCCCGCTGCTGCCGGTGCACCGGATGGCGGCGGAGCGTACGGCCGGGGTGCTGGCCGTGGTCCTCATGCAGGCGCGGCAGGAGGAGGAGCTCGCGGCGCGCGGGCGCGGCGACTTCCTCACGGACCTCGCGGAGGGCCGTATCTCGGCCGAGGACGCGTCGGCGCAGGCCCGTGTGCTGGGCTTCAGGCCGGGCGGCGGGCCGCTGCTGCCGGTGGTCATGCGGCTGTCGGACCTCGGCCCGTCCGGCAACTGGGCCGTCCTGGCCCGGGCGGTCCTGGAGGAGCTGTCCTCCACCGGGGTCCCGGTCCTGCTGGGGGTCCGGCCGGTCGAGGGCCGGGTACCGCTGCTGGTGTCGCTGCGGGCGGAGTCCGAACGCACGGCGGTCGCCGACCGGGTCGCGGCGGCGCTGCGGGCCGGTGTGGAACGCGCCGGCCTGGACCGCGCCGCCGCCCCGCCGGCCGTGGTCGTCGGCGTCGCGGGCGGCTGGGCGGCCGCCTCGGCCGGTCTGCGGCACGCGGCGGAGACGGCGACGGCGGCCCACGGCCTGCCGGCCCGCCCCTGGTACGACGCCCGCCGGCTCGACATCGACCTGCTGCTGTGGCGGCTGCGGGAACACCCCGACCTGGCGGCCTTCGTGGACCGGGCGATCGGTCCGCTGCGGGCGCACGACGCGGCGTCGCGGCCGCCGCTGCTGCCGACGCTGGAGACGTACCTGGCCCACGCCGGCCGCAAGGCGGAGACGGCCCGTGAGCTGCACCTGAACCGGCAGACCCTGTACAACCGGCTGGCGCGCATCTCGGAGCTGCTGGGCACGGACCTGGACGACCCGGAGACGGTCCTCTCCCTGAGCCTGGCCCTCCGCGCCCGCCGCCACGCCACCCCCTCTTGACGCCCCGTCGCCCGGGGCAGAGCCCCGCCACCCCATCCAGCCTCGCCGGCGTTTGAGGCGCGGGGTGTGGGGCGGAGCCCCGCGGCGGCGGTGTGGCGGGGCGGTCTGCCGCCGGCGGGGCTAGGGGGTGTCGTCAAACTAGCGTCGGCCTCCCGTGAGGGCAGGGGTGCCCCCGCCACCCGGACGGGGCTTCGACGACACCCCCTAGCGGCGGGGGCGCTCCGTCAGTTCGTCGTAGACCGACAGGACCTGGGCCACCGTGTCGTCCTCGGACGGCCATGTCGCGGCCTGTACGCGCCCCGCGGCGGCCAGGTCGGCCCGGCGGGCCGGATCGGCCAGGAGGCCGGCCACGGCCGAGGCGAGGGCGTGCGCCTCCCCCGGCGGGACGAGCACCGCGCCCTCGCCCACCAGCTCCGGCACACCGCCGACCGCCGTGGCGACCAGCGGCACGCCCGCCCGCAGGGCCTCCTGCGCGGGCAGGGCCCGGCCCTCCCGGCGGCTCGGCAGCACCGCCAGGTCCGCCGCCGCCAGCAGCTGCGCCGCGTCCCGGCGGCGCCCGAGCAGCCGGACGGGGAGCCGTTCCGCCTCGATCCGCCGGGCCAGTTCGGCCCGTAGCGGCCCCTCGCCCGCGATCACCAGCAGCGGTACGGGCTCCAGGGCCCGCCACTCCCGCGCCGCGTCGAGCAGGACGGAGTACCCGCGGTGCGCCACCAGGCTGCCGACCGCGATCAGCAACGGCCGCTCGACGACGCCGAGTTCCGCGCGCAGTTTCCCCGGGTCCGGCCGCGCCCCCTCCGGGGCGGCGGGGAGCGCCACGGGAGCGAGCCGCGCGTCCCTGGCGCCCCGCTGCCGGGCGAGGTCCACGAGGTCCGAGGAGGCTCCGAGGACCACCGCGGCGGCCCGCGCCACGCGCCGTTCCAGTATCCGGCTCAGGCGCCCGAGCGCGCCGGGCGCCGCCGGGCCGTCGCCGTGCCAGCTCACCACCAGCGGCACCCGCCGGCCGTGTATGGCCAGCGCGGCCCGCAGCCCTGCCCGCACCCCGTGCGCGTGTACGACGTCGGCGCCGGCGCACGCCGCCCGCAGCACGCTCACCGCGTCGGGCGCGAACTCCGCCCCGGCGCCGGTGAAGTCGTACTCCCCCTCGGCCTGGACGGGGGCGCACACCGTGACCCGGACCCCGCGCGCGGCGAGGCCGGTGGCGAGCGATCGGACGTGCGCGCAACTGCCCGCGCCCGCACCGCCGCCGAGCACGTGGACGGTGCGCAGCGGCTGGCGCCCGTAGGGCCGTGCCGCGACGGAGGTGGAGACCGGGGAGCTGCTCACGGGCCGAAGCTCCAGGGTGAGGGGAGTCAGAGACTTCGCCAAGGATGCCAGTCTGTACGCGCGTTCCGGGACCATATGGGTTCGGATCCTGTGCGAGATGCGGCCGGACACCCACCGGCCTCACCCACACGGCTTAAGCGGAACCCGGAGAGTGACGCACGGATCGGTCTGTTTCAGGCTCGAACCGGTCGTTCGCGGACAAGCGGAGGGCCCGGAACGTCACTCGTTCCGGGCCCTTTCGGATGGTGTGCGGGTTCACGCGTCGGCGCGCGCCGCCGCCAGCAGTTCCTCGGCGTGCGCCCGCGCGGAGACGGAGTCCTCGTGCCCGGCGAGCATGCGCGAGAGCTCGCGGATGCGGTCCTCGCCCTCCAGGACGGTGACGCCGCTGCGGGTGACCGAGCCGTCGTTGGTCTTCTCCACCAGCAGCTGCCGGTCGGCGAAAGCCGCGACCTGCGGCAGGTGGGTGACGACGACGACCTGCGCCGACCTGGCGAGCTTCGCCAGGCGCCGGCCGATCTCGACGGCCGCCTTGCCGCCGACGCCCGCGTCGACCTCGTCGAAGAGGTAGGTGGGCACCGGGTCGGTGCCCGCGAAGACGACCTCCACCGCGAGCATCACCCGGGAGAGCTCACCGCCGGAGGCGCCCTTGGCGATCGGCCGCGGCTGGGCCCCCGGGTGCGGGGCCAGCAGCAGTTCGACCTCGTCGGCGCCGGAGGGGCCGTAGGCGACCGGGCGGCCGTCCACGTCCACCCCTTCGGGGTCCTCGGTCTGCCGGATGGCGATCGTCACCCGGGCGTGCGGCATCGCCAGCGAGGCCAGCTCCGCCGTCACCGCGGAGGCGAAGCGGGTCGCCGCCTCCACCCGTGCGTCGGTCAGGGCCTGGGCCAGCAGGGACAGTTCGGCGCGCAGTCCGTCCCGCTCCGCGGTGAGCTCGGTGATCCGCTCGTCGTCACCGTCCAGCTCCAGCAGCCTGGCCGCGCCCTGTTCGGCCCACTCCAGCACGGCGTCCACGGTGCCCTCGGAGCCGTACTTGCGGGTCAGCTGCGTCAGCGCGGCCCGGCGCTCCTCCACCGCGGCCAGCCGCAGCGGATCGGCGTCCAGGTCGTCGGCGTAGCCCGCGAGTTCCCCGGCGACGTCGGACAGCAGGATGCCGAGCTCCCCGATCCGCTCGGCGAGCGCGCCGAGCGCCGGGTCGTGCGACCGTACGGACTCCAGTGCCCGGTGTGCTCCGGCGACGAGCATGTTCGCGTCGATGGCCTCCGGGTCCTCGGGGTTGCCCGCGAGCGCGCCGTGCGCCGCCTGGGCCGCGGAGGCCAGCGCCTCGGCGTGCCCGAGCCGCTCCGCCTCGGCCGCCAGCTCGGCGTCCTCGCCGGCCACCGGCTCCACGGCCGCGATCTCCTCCAGCCCGAAGCGCAGCAGATCCGCCTCCTGGGCCCGTTCCCGGGCCCGGGTGGTGATCTCGTCGAGCTCCACGGCGACCGCGCGGAGCCTGCGGTAGGCCGAGCCGTACTTCTCCAGCGGGACGGCGACGGCGTCTCCGGCGTACCGGTCGAGCGCCTGCCGCTGCCGGGCCGGCCGCAGCAGGCCCTGCTGGTCGGTCTGCCCGTGGACGGCGACCAGGTCGTCGGCGAGTTCGCCGAGCAGGCCGACGGGCACCGAGCGGCCGCCGACGTGGGCGCGCGAGCGCCCCTCGGCGGACACCGTCCTGCTGATCAGCAGGGCGCCGTCGTCGAGCTCGGCTCCGGCCCCCTCGGCGCGTACGGCGGCGGGGGCGTCCGGGCGCATGACGATGCGGCCCTCGACCACCGCCGCCTTGGCCCCGATCCGTACCAGGGCCGGGTCGGCGCGACCGCCGAGCAGCAGCCCGAGGCTGGTGACGACCATCGTCTTGCCCGCGCCGGTCTCGCCGGTCACCGCGGTGAAACCGGGCGACAGCTCGACCACCGCGTCGTCGATGACCCCGAGCGACCGTATCCGCATCTCCTCAAGCACGGGACGACGATACCGAGGTTTCCCCGGTGCCATGTGACGTCACCCGCCCCGAGTTTTCCGAACGCATGTGCTATTAACGCTGTCGCGGCGGGCCCGGAAAGGCAACACCGCCCAGAGCGGCGGGGCTTGCGGGCGGCGAGGTCCTACGGACACCCGCCGCCTGCGGAAACCTTCGTGAGGTACGTCCCGCGGTGGGGTACGTCCCTCAGTGCGGCGCGCCGCGCCAGCCCGACACCGGCAGCGCGAACTTCGCGACGAGCCGGTCCGTGAAGGACGCGTGGTGCAGCCGGGCGAGCCGGACGGGCACCGCACCGCGCCGGACCTCCACACGGGCCCCGGCCGGCAGCTCCAGCGTGCGCCTGCCGTCGCACCACAGGACCCCGTGCGGGGTGCCGTTCTGCACCTCCACCGCCAGCACCGAGTTCGGCGAGGTCACCAGCGGCTTCGCGAACAGCGCGTGCGCGCTGATCGGCACCATCAGCAGGGCCTCCACCTCCGGCCAGACCACCGGCCCGCCGGCGGAGAAGGCGTACGCCGTCGAACCGGTCGGAGTCGCGCAGACGATGCCGTCACAGCCGAAGCCGGTCACGGGGCGCCCGTCGATCTCCAGGACCACCTCCAGCATCCGCTCCGGGGACACCTTCTGGACCGCGGCCTCGTTCAGCGCCCAGTCCCGGTGGACGACGTCGCCGTTCGTCCGCACGATCACGTCGAGGGTCATCCGCTCCTCGACCTCGTACGCGCGCGTCACGACCCGGTCCACGACCTTGTCCAGGTCGTCGCGCTCGGCCTCGGCGAGGAAGCCGACCCGGCCCAGGTTGACGCCGAGCATCGGCACGCCCGAGGCGCGCGCGAACTCGGCGCCCCGCAGCAGGGTCCCGTCGCCGCCCAGCACCACCAGCAGCTCGCACCCGTCGAGCACCCCCGGCGTGGACTCGGTGACGAGCTCCACCTCCGGCGGCAGCGGCAGGTCCACCGCCTCGTGGGCGAAGACCCGTACGCCCAGCCCGCAGCGCAGCAGCCCCTTGACGACCAGCTCGGCGCTGCGGATGGCCGCCGGCCGTCCGGTGTGCGCGAGCAGGAATACGGTCCGTTCCCCCGGAAAATCTGTCACTGAGGCCCCTCCGCCACTGCACGGTCAACATCCGCCGGGTCGAGCGCCGGTGCCCCCGCCCTCAGCCACAGAAAGTACTCGACGTTCCCGGACGGCCCCGGCAGCGGACTGGCGGTCACTCCCAGGACACCCAGTCCGAGGCCCGCGGCCTGGGCCGCCACCCCGCGCACGGCTTCCGCCCGCAGCTCCGGGCTGCGCACGACGCCGCCGCCGCCCAGCCGGTCCTTGCCGACCTCGAACTGCGGCTTGACCATCAGCACCAGGTCGGCGTCCGGCGCCGTGCACCGCACCAGCGCGGGCAGCACCAGGCCGATGGAGATGAAGGACAGGTCGCCGACGACGAGGTCCACCGGGACGCCGTCGATCTGCTCGACCGTCAGTTCGCGCACGTTCGTACGGTCCTTCACGGTGACCCGGTCGTCGCTCTGCAGCGACCAGGCGAGCTGCCCGTATCCGACGTCGACGGCCATCACGTGGGCCGCACCGGCGCGCAGCAGCACGTCGGTGAAGCCGCCGGTGGAGGCGCCGGCGTCCAGCGCCCGGCGGCCCTCGACCCGCAGCCCCTGCGGCTGGAAGGCCGCGAGGGCGCCCGCGAGCTTGTGTCCGCCGCGTGAGACGTAGTCGGGGTCGGCGTCGTCCTTGAGGACCACGAGGGCCGCGCTGGTCTCGACCTGGGTGGCGGCCTTGGTCGCGGTGGTGCCTCCCACGGTCACCCGGCCCGCGGCGATCAGCTGCGCGGCGTGCTCGCGCGAGCGGGCCATGCTGCGGCGTACCAGTTCGGCGTCCAGGCGGCGGCGTGCCACTCCTGCCACGTTCGGTTCAGCTCCTGTTTTCGTACGGTCCGGGGACGGGCGGTGCGTCCAGCGCCGTCAGCGCCTCGCGCAGCCCCCGGTGGACATCCTCGTACACGCCGAGGTGTCCGTCCGCCCCGAGGTGGTCCGCGTCCGCCAGCCGCGCCAGGTGCGCGTCCACGCCGGTGTGGCCGGTGGGGGTGCGTACGACGCCCAGCGGAACGGGCCCGGACGGCCCGGCGGGCTCCGCCGGGGCCTCGGCCCGGGTCTCGGCTGCTTCGTCGGTCATGCCATGACGCTACCGCGAAGCGCCCCCGCGGCCACGTGCGGCTCTGCGGTACGGTCGTGATCACGATGGCTACGATCCAGGAGTGCCGTGAAGCACTCGACCGACTCTCCGACAACCTCGCGCGGGCGGAGGCCGGCGTGCGCGGTGCGGCCGCGTTCGACCGCTCCCTCAGCTGCCACATCACGGACCTGGACCAGACGTTCACGGGCCGCCTCGACGGGGGCCGGATCCGGGTGGACGCGGTCGCCGCGGGCCCGCCCGCGCAGAAGGCCGAGATCCGCCTCGCCATGACCGGCGACGACCTGGTCGCGCTGGTCGCGGGCGAGCTGAAGTTCGCGAAGGCCTGGGCCTCGGGCCGGGTCAGGCTGGAGGCGGGCTTCCGCGACCTGCTACGGCTGAAGAGCCTGCTCTAGGGCGTGTTGCGAAAGTGGCGTCGTCCGCCCGCAGGGCGGTGCTCGCCGTGTCTGGTGCGGTGCCTCGCAAGGCGGAGGGTCGCCCGCGTACCGGTCGTACGCGGGCGACCCCGACAACGCGGCGAGGTGCCGTGCCAGCCACCGCGAGCCAGACGAGACTTTCGCAACACGCCCTAGAGGCGTCCCACCAGCCGGGTCGGGGCCCGCGGGGCCCTACAGGGCCCCGGCCTCTGCCGCCGCCTGGGTGCGGGAGCGGCGGGCCGCCGGGATCACCAGCGGCGTCCCCGTCTCCGGGTCGTCGATGACCTGGCAGCGCAGCCCGAACACCTTCTCCACGAGCTCCGCCGTGACCACCTCCCGCGGCGGCCCCTCGGCGACGACCTCGCCGCCCCGCATCGCGATCAGGTGGGTGGCGTAGCGGGCGGCGTGGTTGAGGTCGTGCAGCACGGCGACGAGGGTGCGCCCCTGCGTCTCGTGCAGTTCGGCGCACAGGTCCAGGACGTCGATCTGGTGCTGGATGTCCAGGTACGTCGTCGGCTCGTCGAGCAGCAGCAGCGGGGTCTGCTGGGCCAGGGCCATCGCGATCCAGACGCGCTGCCGCTGACCGCCCGACAGCTCGTCGACGGCCCGGTCGGCGAGCTCGGCCACGCCGGTCGAGGCCATCGACTCGTTGACGATGCGCTCGTCCTCCGGCGACCACTGCCGCAGCAGCCCCTGGTGCGGGTACCGGCCGCGCGAGACGAGGTCGGCCACCGTGATGCCGTCGGGCGCGATCGAGGACTGCGGGAGCAGGCCGAGGGTCTTGGCGACCTTCTTCGCGGGCATCGACCCGATGGCCTGCCCGTCCAGCAGCACCCGCCCCCGGGACGGCTTCAGCATCCGCGACAGGGCCCGCAGGAGTGTGGACTTGCCGCAGGCGTTGGGGCCGACGATCACCGTGAAGGAGTTGTCGGGGATCTCCACCGACAGGTTCTCGGCGATGACCCGCTGGTCGTAGCCGAGGGTCACGTTCTCCGCGGTCAACCGCTGCACTTGCGCACTCCTGAGGTTCATATACGTCCTGCCTTGCGCTCGGTGACGAGCAGCCAGAGCAGATAGACACCGCCGACCAGTCCGGTCACCACACCCACCGGCAGCTGGTCCGCGCCGAAGGCCCGCTGCGAGGCCCAGTCCGAGAGCAGCAGCACCACCGAGCCCATGAGGGCGCCGGTGAGCAGGTTCGCGCCGGGCGAGCGGGTCAGCCGCCGCGCCAGCTGCGGCGCGGCCAGCGCGACGAAGCTGATCGGCCCGGCCGCGGCGCTCGCGGCCGTGGTCAGCAGGATCGCGGCCAGCATCAGCAGCAGCCGGGTGCGCTCCACCCGTACTCCCACCGCGTACGCGGCGTCGTCGCCCATCTCGATCATCCGCAGGGCCCGGCTCTGCCCCAGCACCAGCGGGAACAGCACCGCGCAGGTCAGCAGCAGCGGCCACACCTGCGCCCAGTCCCGGCCGGCCAGCGAACCGGTCAGCCAGACCATCGCCCGTGAGGCCTCCACCAGCTGGGCCTTGGTGAGCAGGTACTGGATGACGGCCACCAGCATCGCGGAGGCGCCGATGCCGACCAGGACGAGCCGGTAGCCGTGGATGCCCCGCTTGTAGGCCAGCAGGTAGACGGCGGCGCCGGCCAGCAGCCCGCCGATGAGCGCGCCGACGGCCACCTCGGTCGCCGAGCCGTTCATCAGGACGATGACGACGAGGGCGCCGACCGCGGAGCCGTAGGAGAAGCCGAGCAGGTCGGGCGAGCCGAGCGGGTTGCGGGTCACCGACTGGAAGACGGCTCCGGCCATGCCGAGCGCGGCGCCGACGAGCAGGGCGACCAGCACCCGGGGCAGCCGCAGGTCGTTGACGATGAAGTCGTTGGCGGGGGTGCCGTTGCCGAGGAGGGTCTGTACGACGTCCCACGGCGCGATGTCGAAGTCCCCCGTGCCGATGAGCAGGACGGCCATCACGAACGCGGCGAGGACGAGCAGGACGCCGACGGCCAGGGCGCGCCGCTCGATCCGCAGCGACACGCTGCCGGGGAGCCGCACGGGACGTGCTTTGGCGGTCACGGTCACAGCTGGGCCATCCTCTTGCGCCGGACGAGGTAGATGAAGACGGGCCCGCCGATGAGGGCGGTGACGATCCCGACCTGGAGCTCGGCGGGCCGGGTCACGACCCTGCCGACGACGTCCGCGCCGAGCAGCAGGACGGGCGACAGGACGGCCGAGTACGCGAGCACCCAGCGCATGTCCGGCCCGGTGAACACGCGCACGAGGTGCGGGATCATCAGGCCGATGAAGACGATCGGCCCGCAGGCGGCGGTCGCCGCACCGCACAGCAGGGTGATGGCGAGCATCGCGCCGACCCGGGTCCTCGTCAGGTTCGCGCCCAGCGCCCGGGCCGTGTCGTCGCCCATGGCCATCGCGTTGAGCGGCCGGCCGAGCGCCAGCGCGAGCACCGCGCCGACCAGCAGGAAGGGAGCGACCTGCCGGACCGTGTCCATGTTGGCCGAGGCCAGCGAGCCGACCGTCCAGAAGCGCAGCTTGTCCAGCGCCTTGCTGTCCATCAGCTGTACGGCGTTGATGTAGCCGACGAGGGCCGCGCTGGCCGCCGTACCGGCGAGCGCGAGGCGCACCGGTGTGGCGCTGCGGCTGCCGCCGAGCACGTACACGACGACGGAGACGACGGCCGCGCCGAGAAAGGCCCACCACACGAACTCGCTCAGCGAGCTCGCGCCGAGGAAGCTGATCGCGGAGACGACGGCGGCCGCGGCGCCCGCGTTGACACCGAGGATGCCGGGCTCGGCCAGCGGGTTGCGGGTCAGCGCCTGCATCACCGCCCCGGACAGTCCGAGTCCGAGCCCGACCATCAGCCCCAGGAGGGTGCGCGGGACCCGCAGGTCCCGCACGACCACGTCCGAGGTGGTCCCCGAGTAGTGGAAGAGGCCGTGCCTGACCTCTTCCAGGGGCATCTCCTTGGCTCCCACGGCGATGCTCACCACCGCGATCAGGGCGAGCACCACGAGGGCGCCGGCCAGGCCTGCGGCACGCGCGGCGTGGCGCGGGCGGGCGACGGCGTCGGGCGGGGGCGCCGCGCTCGGTCCGGATTCAGGGGGACTCTCAACCAACACGCAGGTTAGGTTAGCCTAGCCTCCACCTGGAGCGGACCCCCGGACTCCCGTCAAAGGCCCAGCCTGGCCAGCGCCTTCGCCGCATCCAGCGTGCACACCCCCTCCGCGGCGGCCGTCCAGGCCGCCGCGCACAGCGCCCGCAGGCCGTCCATCGGGTCCCGGCCCCCGCCGCTCGCCCCGCTCTCCGCACCCCCCGCACTCTCTCCGCGGTCCACGTACTCCTCGGCGTCCTCGGCGTCCTCGGCGTCCTCGCGCAGTTCGAGCACGCCGTTGTTCAACGCGACCGCCGTCCAGCCGCCGCAGCCGAACCCCTCCGCGGCCGGCACCACCTCCGGCTGCCCGGACAGCAGCCCCCGCAGGTCCCGGTCCACATAGGTCGGCCGGTGCCGGGGCTCGGCCCGCAGCAGCTGCTCCGCGTCGGTCACCCCGGTCAGCACCAGCAGCGAGTCCACCTCCCCGTTGAAGGCGCCCTCGATGTCGGTGTCCAGCCGGTCCCCGACGACCAGCGGCCGCTTCGCGCCGGTCCGCAGCACCGTCTCCCGGTGCATCGGGGGCAGCGGCTTGCCCGCCACCTGCGGATCCGCTCCCGTGGCGATCCGTACGACCTCCACCGCGGCCCCGTTGCCCGGTGCGATGCCCCGGGCCCCGGGGATCGTCAGGTCGGTGTTCGACGCGAACCACGGCACGCCCCGGTTGATCGCGTACGCGGCCTCCGCGAAGCGGCCCCACGCGAGGTCCGGCCCGCCGTAGCCCTGTACGACCGCCGCGAGCCCCTGCTCGTCGGCGGACTCGACCGGCACCAGCCCGCGTTCGCGCAGCGCGACCCGCAGCCCCTCCCCGCCGACCACCAGCACCTTCGAGCCCGGTTCCACCTGCTCCGCGATCAGCCGGGCCACCGCCTGCGCCGAGGTGATCACCTCGGCGGCCTCGGTCGGGATGCCCAGTTCGCCCAGGTGCTCGGCGACGGCCTCGGGGGTCCGCAGCGCGTTGTTCGTGACGTAGGCCAGGTGCATGCCGTCCGCGCGGGCCGCCGCGAGGGATTCCACGGCGTGGCCGATGGCCCGGCCGCCCGCGTACACCACACCGTCCAGGTCCAGGAGAGCGGTGTCGTACGCCTGGTGCAGACTCTGGTCACATGCCGCGGGACTGGTCCTGATCTGCCGGGTCATTCTGGCCGCTCCCTCTGTGATCGATCTTGTCCGATTCCCTGCTGCCCCGATCATCCCGCATGGCGAGACGCCACTTACCATGCACCAATGACCACTTCTGGCACCGCGGAGCACGGACTGCGCCTGATCCCGTTCCATGGCCTGCGCTACGTCCCCGAGCGTGTCGGCAGCCTCGCCGCCGTCACCTCGCCGCCGTACGACGTGGTCGTGCGCCCCGACGGAGTCGACCACCTCGAATCCGCCGACCCGCACAACATCGTCCGCCTCATCCTCCCCCAGGCCGGCACCCCGGACGCACGCAACGAGCAGGCCGCGCACACCCTGCGGGACTGGCTCGCCGAGGGCGTCCTGTCCGCCGACCCGGAGCCCGCGCTGTACGTGTACGAGCAGCGCAGGGCGGGCCTGCTGCAGCGCGGCGTCATCGGCGCCCTGGCCCTCTCCGCCGCCGACGCGGGCATCGTCCTCCCCCACGAGGACGTCATGCCGGACGTGGTGACCGACCGGGCCGGTCTGATGCGGGCCACTTCCGCCAACCTCGAACCGCTCCTGCTCACCTACCGCGGCGACGACCCCGCCGCGGGTGCGGCGGCCGTCGTCGAGCGGACCGCCCAGCGGACGCCCCTGCTGTCGACCACCACGGAGGACGGCTTCCAGCACCGCCTGTGGGCCATCACGGACCCGGCCGAACTCGCCACCGTCGCGGGAGACCTCAGCCACCGCCAGGCGCTCATCGCCGACGGCCACCACCGCTGGGCGACGTACCTTCGCCTCCAGGAGGAGCACGGCTCCCCCACCGCGTGGGACTTCGGCCTGGTGCTGCTCGTGGACACCGCCCGCTACCCGCTCCAGGTCCGCGCCATCCACCGCATGCTGCGCCGCCTCCCGGTCGCCGACGCGCTGGCCGCCGTCACCGGCCATTTCCGGGTCCGTCCCGTCGACGGTCCGCTCCCGCTGGCCCTGGACGCCCTCGCGGACGCGGCGGAGCGCGGCAACGCCTTCCTCCTCGCCGGTGACGGCACCTTCCACCTGGTCACCGATCCCGACCTGGCCCTCCTCGACCGCACGGTCCGCCACGACCGCCCGGAGGCCTGGCGTCGGCTGGACGCCACCGTGCTGCACGCGACGCTGCTCGACGCGCTCTGGCACGTGCCGGACGCCCCCGACCAGATCACGTACATCCACGACGCCGCCTCCACGGTGGAAATGGCCGAACGCCACGGCGGCACCGCGGTCCTGCTGCACCCCGTACGGGAGGAGGTCGTGCGCGACCTCGCCCGCCAGGGGGTGACCATGCCCCGGAAGTCCACGTCCTTCGGACCGAAACCGGCCACCGGCCTGGTCCTGCGCGGACTGTCCTGACCGGCCTCCGGACACGGAGAAGGGCGGTACCCCGACCGGGGTACCGCCCTTCTCGCTGTCACCTGGACGTGGCTCAGGCCTTGTCGCCCCGGCCCTCGGCGTCGGCCGCGGACTGCTCCAGCGGCTCGTACTCCTCGTCGTCCTCGTCGTAGTACTCGGTGACGTCGGCGGCACGCTCGGCCGCGGCGACCTCAGCCGCGTCCTCGTCGTCGGCGTCCTCGTCGTCGGCCAGGTGCGCGATGCCGTCCTGGTCCTCGTCGTCGGAGGGGTCGATCGCGGCGTCGACGAACTCGACACCGTCGAGCTCGGCGAGGCGGTCGGAGGCGTCGGTGGCCCCGTCCTTGTCCGCTTCGAGGGCCTTGCCGAACCACTCGCGGGCCTCGTCCTCGCGACCGGCCGCCAGCAGGGCGTCGGCGTAGGCGTACCGCAGGCGCGCGGTCCACGGCTGGACGGCGTTGGACGCCAGCTCGGGGCTCTGCAGGGTCACGATGGCCGCTTCCAGCTGCCCCTGGTCCCGGCGGGCGCCTGCGGCGACCAGCCGCATCTCGACCTGGCCGGCCTTGTCGAGCTTCTGCACCTCGGGCTCGCCGGCCATGGCCAGCGCGCGCTCGGGGCGGCCGAGACCGCGTTCGCAGTCGGCCATGACGGGCCACAGCTCGACGGAGCCGGTCATGCGCTTGGCCGCACGGAATTCCGCGAGGGCCTCGCTGTACTTCTGCGTGGCGTACGCGGCGAAGCCGGCGGCCTCGCGGACGGCGGCGACGCGGGAGGCCAGACGCAGGGCGATGCGCGAGTACGCGTACGCCTGCTCGGGGTCCTCGTCGATCAGCCGGGCGACCATGACCAGGTTCTTGGAGACCTCTTCGGCGAGCCCCTTGGGCAGGCTCAGCAGCTCCTGACGCACGTCGGCGTCGATCTCCAGGCCGGTGACGTCCTCGTCGATCGGAAGGCGCTTGACCGGGTCACGGTCGCGGTCCGAGCGGTAGCCGCGGTCGCCGCCGCGGTCATCGCGGCCGCCGCGGTATCCACCACGGTCGTCGCGACCGCCACGGAAGCCGCCGCGGTCGCCGCCCCGGTCGTCACGACGGGGGTAGGACGGGCGGTCGCCCCGGTCACCGCGGTCGTCACGGCGCGGGTAGGACGGACGGTCGCCACCGCGGTCGTCACGGCCGCCGCGGTATCCACCACGGTCGTCGTCCCGACGCGGGTACGACGGACGGTCCCCACGGTCATCCCGACGCGGGTACGACGGGCGGTCGCCGCCGCGGTACCCACCGCGGTCGTCGTCGCGACGCGGGTACGAGGGGCGCTCCCCCCGGTCGTCGCGACGCGGGTAGGAGGGACGGTCGCCGCGGTCGTCGCGGCGGAAGGAGGGACGGTCGCCACCGCGGTCGTCACGGCGCGGGTAGGACGGACGGTCGCCACCACGGTCGTCACGGCCGCCGCGGTATCCACCACGGTCGTCGTCCCGACGCGGGTACGACGGACGGTCGCCCCGGTCATCCCGACGCGGGTACGACGGGCGGTCGCCACCGCGGTCGTCACGGCGCGGGTAGGACGGACGGTCACCGCCGCGGTCGTCACGGCCGCCGCGGTACCCGCCACGGTCGTCGTCCCGACGCGGGTACGACGGACGGTCCCCACGGTCATCCCGGCGCGGGTAGGACGGGCGGTCGCCGCCCCGGTCGTCGCGACGCGGGTAAGAGGGACGGTCGCCGCGGTCGTCGCGGCGGAAGGAGGGACGGTCGCCACCGCGGTCGTCACGGCGCGGGTAGGACGGACGGTCACCGCCGCGGTCGTCACGGCCGCCGCGGTATCCACCACGGTCGTCGTCCCGACGCGGGTACGACGGACGGTCCCCACGGTCATCCCGGCGCGGGTAGGACGGGCGGTCGCCGCCCCGGTCGTCGCGACGCGGGTAAGAGGGACGGTCGCCGCGGTCGTCGCGGCGGAAGGAGGGACGGTCGCCACCGCGGTCGTCACGGCGCGGGTAGGACGGACGGTCACCACCACGGTCGTCACGGCGGTCGTCACGGCGGAAGCCGCCGCCACCGCCACCGCCACCGCCGGAGGGGCGCCCGCCGCGGTCGTCACGGCGGTAGCCGCCACCACCGCCGGCCGGCCGGCCGCCGCGGTCGTCGCGACGGAACGGGGGACGGTCGCCCCCACGGTCGTCACGGCCCCCGCGGTAGCCGCCCCTGTCACCGCCGTCGTTGCGCCGAGGCTCGCGCTCCGGACGATCGTCGGGAGAGTTGGACATGGGTGTGACTCCTGTCTTCGGGGTACCGCTAGTCATTCTCGCGCAACCAACCCATGGCCGCGCTTCGGCGTAAAGAAGTGGGAAAACAAAAAGGACCCTTGGTCCAGCGTTGAACGCTGGACCAAGGGTCCTTTGAAAGATTGTTCGGCGGCGTCCTACTCTCCCACAGGGTCCCCCCTGCAGTACCATCGGCGCTGAAAGGCTTAGCTTCCGGGTTCGGAATGTAACCGGGCGTTTCCCTAACGCTATGACCACCGAAACCCTATCGGTTTCGAGCGAACAAGCACACTCTGTAGTTATGTGTTCCAGCTCTAGAAACCAGCAACTGTTCGTTGCTTCAGAACTAACACAGTGGACGCGAGCAACTGAGGACAAGCCCTCGGCCTATTAGTACCAGTCAGCTCCACCCGTTACCGGGCTTCCACATCTGGCCTATCAACCCAGTCGTCTACTGGGAGCCTTACCCTCTCAAGGAGGTGGGAATACTCATCTTGAAGCAGGCTTCCCGCTTAGATGCTTTCAGCGGTTATCCCTCCCGAACGTAGCCAACCAGCCATGCCCTTGGCAGGACAACTGGCACACCAGAGGTTCGTCCGTCCCGGTCCTCTCGTACTAGGGACAGCCCTTCTCAATATTCCTACGCGCACAGCGGATAGGGACCGAACTGTCTCACGACGTTCTAAACCCAGCTCGCGTACCGCTTTAATGGGCGAACAGCCCAACCCTTGGGACCGACTCCAGCCCCAGGATGCGACGAGCCGACATCGAGGTGCCAAACCATCCCGTCGATATGGACTCTTGGGGAAGATCAGCCTGTTATCCCCGGGGTACCTTTTATCCGTTGAGCGACGGCGCTTCCACAAGCCACCGCCGGATCACTAGTCCCGACTTTCGTCCCTGCTCGACCCGTCGGTCTCACAGTCAAGCTCCCTTGTGCACTTACACTCAACACCTGATTGCCAACCAGGCTGAGGGAACCTTTGGGCGCCTCCGTTACCCTTTGGGAGGCAACCGCCCCAGTTAAACTACCCATCAGACACTGTCCCTGATCCGGATCACGGACCGAGGTTAGACATCCAGCACGACCAGAGTGGTATTTCAACGTCGACTCCACCCCAACTGGCGTTGGGGCTTCAAAGTCTCCCACCTATCCTACACAAGCCGAACCGAACACCAATATCAAACTGTAGTAAAGGTCCCGGGGTCTTTCCGTCCTGCTGCGCGAAACGAGCATCTTTACTCGTAGTGCAATTTCACCGGGCCTATGGTTGAGACAGTCGAGAAGTCGTTACGCCATTCGTGCAGGTCGGAACTTACCCGACAAGGAATTTCGCTACCTTAGGATGGTTATAGTTACCACCGCCGTTTACTGGCGCTTAAGTTCTCAGCTTCGCAACCCCGAAAGGTCACTAACCGGTCCCCTTAACGTTCCAGCACCGGGCAGGCGTCAGTCCGTATACATCGCCTTACGGCTTCGCACGGACCTGTGTTTTTAGTAAACAGTCGCTTCTCGCTGGTCTCTGCGGCCACCCCCAGCTCACGGAGTAAATCCGATCACCAGGAATGGCCCCCCTTCTCCCGAAGTTACGGGGGCATTTTGCCGAGTTCCTTAACCATAGTTCACCCGAACGCCTCGGTATTCTCTACCTGACCACCTGAGTCGGTTTAGGGTACGGGCCGCCATGAAACTCGCTAGAGGCTTTTCTCGACAGCATAGGATCATCCACTTCACCACAATCGGCTCGGCATCAGGTCTCAGCCTTGTATGAGGGACGGATTTGCCTACCCCTCGGCCTACACCCTTACCCCGGGACAACCACCGCCCGGGCTGGACTACCTTCCTGCGTCACCCCATCGCTTACCTACTACAAGTCTGGTTCGTCGGCTCCACCACTTCCCTTCACCCGAAGGATCCAGGACGGCTTCACGGACTTAGCATCGCCTGATTCGATATTGGGCGTTTCAAAGCGGGTACCGGAATATCAACCGGTTGTCCATCGACTACGCCTGTCGGCCTCGCCTTAGGTCCCGACTTACCCTGGGCAGATCAGCTTGACCCAGGAACCCTTAGTCAATCGGCGCACACGTTTCTCACGTGTGTATCGCTACTCATGCCTGCATTCTCACTCGTGAACCGTCCACAACTAGCTTCCGCTGCTGCTTCACCCGGCACACGACGCTCCCCTACCCATCACAGCGGGCGTTGGCCCTATTGCTGCAATGACACGACTTCGGCGGTACGCTTGAGCCCCGCTACATTGTCGGCGCGGAATCACTTGACCAGTGAGCTATTACGCACTCTTTCAAGGGTGGCTGCTTCTAAGCCAACCTCCTGGTTGTCTCTGCGACTCCACATCCTTTCCCACTTAGCGTACGCTTAGGGGCCTTAGTCGATGCTCTGGGCTGTTTCCCTCTCGACCATGGAGCTTATCCCCCACAGTCTCACTGCCGTGCTCTCACTTACCGGCATTCGGAGTTTGGCTAAGGTCAGTAACCCGGTAGGGCCCATCGCCTATCCAGTGCTCTACCTCCGGCAAGAAACACACGACGCTGCACCTAAATGCATTTCGGGGAGAACCAGCTATCACGGAGTTTGATTGGCCTTTCACCCCTAACCACAGGTCATCCCCCAGGTTTTCAACCCTGGTGGGTTCGGTCCTCCACGAAGTCTTACCTCCGCTTCAACCTGCCCATGGCTAGATCACTCCGCTTCGGGTCTAGAGCGTGCAACTCAATCGCCCTGTTCGGACTCGCTTTCGCTACGGCTTCCCCACACGGGTTAACCTCGCTACACACCGCTAACTCGCAGGCTCATTCTTCAAAAGGCACGCAGTCACGACTGCATGTGCAAGCACATACAGCGACGCTCCCACGGCTTGTAGGCACACGGTTTCAGGTACTATTTCACTCCGCTCCCGCGGTACTTTTCACCATTCCCTCACGGTACTATCCGCTATCGGTCACCAGGGAATATTTAGGCTTAGCGGGTGGTCCCGCCAGATTCACACGGGATTTCTCGGGCCCCGTGCTACTTGGGAGATGAGCAAGCAAGCCGCTGATGTTTCGTCTACGGGGGTCTTACCCTCTACGCCGGACCTTTCGCATGTCCTTCGACTACATCAACGGTTTCTGACTCGCCTCACAGCCGGCAGACTGTGAAAGCTCATTCCCACAACCCCGCATGCGCAACCCCTGCCGGGTATCACACGCATACGGTTTGGCCTCATCCGG
>NZ_CP018870.1:2605000-2842500 GCF_001941845.1 Streptomyces sp. TN58
GCCTTCTCGCCGTCGAGGAGCTTGGCGACGTTGGCCCCGTGGTTGGCGCCCGGCGCGATCATCACGTGGCTGTCGCGGGCTCCGTAGCCGATGCGGAACGGCTCGGCGCCCCACGGGTCGTTCTGCCCGTACACGAACAGCATCTGGTTCGCGTGGTCGCGCACCCACCTGTCGATGTCGGCCATGGCTCCGGGCTGGAAGGCCATGGGGATGTCGCGGGGCACGAAGTTGCGCGGCGGCTGGTAGCCGTAGCGGCTCAGGTTGCCCAGGTGCGGCTGCTTGATGTTCGGCGAGCCGAGCTGGGTGCCCGCCTGGTAGTAGTACGGCGTGTACGTCTCCAGGCCCTGGTCGGTGTAGGCGGAGAAGCCGGAGATCGCGTCGATGGAGTCCCAGATATCCTGGTCGGAGGCGGTGGCGGCGGCCGGGATCGCGGCGCAGTCGGCCAGCAGGCTGTACTGCCAGAAGGCCCACACGTAGTCGAGGACGACGGCCTCGTAGGCCTTGTCGAGGTTGCCGATGGTGTTGAAGGTCCAGCCGTTCTCGGCGGCGGCGGTCGCGTACCTGGCCTCCAGCGGCTCACGGCGCAGCAGTGCCTCGCGCTGCACGGCGTTCAGCTTGTCGCGGCACTCCTTGGTGCCG
Source organism: Streptomyces sp. TN58 (assembly GCF_001941845.1). Taxonomy (NCBI): domain Bacteria; kingdom Bacillati; phylum Actinomycetota; class Actinomycetes; order Kitasatosporales; family Streptomycetaceae; genus Streptomyces; species Streptomyces sp. TN58. The sequence continues at coordinate 2,605,640 of NZ_CP018870.1, forward strand.
ACCTTGGCGAAGAACCGGTCGTAGGCCGAGTCCTCCTTGTCGGCGACGTCGTTGGGCGCGACGTAGGCGACGACGCCGTCCATGTCGCGCGGGTAGAAGCGCTCGTAGTACGTCGCCGTCATGCCGCCCTTGCTGCCGCCGGTGGCCAGCCAGTTCTTCTTGTAGATCTTCTTTAGGGCGGTGAAGATGCGGTGCTGGTCGCTGGCGGCCTGCCAGATGTCCAGGTGGGCCCAGTTGGCCGGGTCGGGCCGGGAGGGCGTGAAGAATCGATACTCCATGGACACCTGGTTGCCGTCGACGATGGTCGTCGGCTCGCTGCGGCGCGGGTTGGTGTTGACGTTGTAGCCGGAGGTGAAGAACACCGACGGCCGGGAGACGTCCTTGTGCAACAGGGTCAGGCGCTGCTTGAAGGTGCCCTTCCACGGCTGCCGGTGGTCGACCGGCTGCTCGTAGTTCAGCACGAAGAATCGGTAGCCGGGATACGGCTTCTCCTCGATCAGGCTCATCCCGGGAATGCCGAGGATCTGGTCCTTGATGTCCGCGGCGGCCGCCGGCTCCGCGGCGGTGGCCGCTTGTGCCGTGGTGCCGGCCGCACCCATGGTGCCGATGAGCACCACGAGCGACAGCAGCCATCCGAGCGTCTTGCGCATTCGCCCTCCCCTTGAGTTCACTTCGGTCGCCGTGAACCTAGCGGGGCCAACACGCCACTGAACAGACTCAGTTGGGACTGTCCCTCAGCACAGGATCCAGCCGGAGTCGGCCGACCCGGCTCCCATACCCCCCTTTACATACACACAGCGGCTGATCGCCCCCACGCTGACGGGCCCGGCGTACCGGGTGAACCGCCCCGCCTCGTGCACCGGTGCGCCGCCGCGCGGCTGGATGCTCACCGCCATCCGCCGCCGCTCGCCGGGCGCCCGGGCCACGGTCACCGCGCAGGCCCGGTTGCGGCTCTTGTAGACGCGCAGCTCGCCCTCGCCGAAGGCCACCGTGTGCGCGAGCCGCCCCGCGCACCCGCCGCTCGCGGCCTGCACGGGAGGCCCGGCGAACAGCCCGCCGACACAAAGCCACAGGGCTGCTGTGAGCGCTCCCAGTGACGCGGCCCGACGCCTCCGCCCGCTCCACCCCTGCACCATCAGCCCCCCGATCGGTCGCGCACGCGGTCGATGTGCGCACGCACGTACGACGCCCGGACGCCCCGGAAGGTTGCGCCGGACAAGGACCCGGCCGGCCGCCCGTCAGGCCGCGGCGGGCTCGTCCTCCCCGACGAAGGTGCGCCACAGCTCGGCGTACCGGCCGCCGCGCGCCAGGAGTTCGGTGTGGGAGCCGTCCTCGACGACGCGGCCGCGGTCCATGACCACGACCCGGTCGGCGCGCGCGGCGGTGGTCAGCCGGTGCGCCACCACCAGGGTGGTGCGCTTGCCCGCGAGCCGGTCCGTCGCCTGGTTGACCTGCGCCTCGGTGGCGAGGTCCAGGGCGGCGGTGGCCTCGTCGAGCAGCAGCACGTCCGGGTCGACGAGCTCGGCGCGGGCCAGCGCGATCAGCTGGCGCTGTCCCGCGGAGAGGTTGCGGCCGCGCTCGGCGACGGTGTGCAAGTAGCCGCCGTCGAGGGTGGCGATCATGGCGTGGGCGCCGACCGCGCGGGCGGCTGCCTCCACCTCCGCGTCGCTCGCGTCGGGGCGTCCGTAGGCGATGGCGTCGCGGACGGTCCCCGGGAAGAGGTAGGACTCCTGGGGGACGACGCCCAGCCGGTGGCGGTAGGCCGTCAGGTCGAGCTCGCGCAGGTCGGCGCCGTCGGCGGTGATCCGCCCGGAGGTCGGGTCGTAGAACCGGGCCACCATCTTGACCAGGGTGGACTTGCCGGCGCCGGTCTCGCCGACGAAGGCGACGGTCTGGCCGGCGGGTATGCGCAGGCTGATGCCGGCCAGGGCCTCGGCCGTCTCGCCGCGCTCGGCGGCCGTCCCGTACCGGAAGCGGACGTCCTCGAAGGCGATCTCCCCGCGCAGCGCGGGCAGTTCGCGCGGCTTCTCGGGCCGCGGGGTGGTGGTGGGCTCGCGCAGCAGGTCCTGGATGCGGCCGAGGGAGACGGTGGCCTGCTGGTAGCCGTCGAAGACCTGGGAGAGCTGCTGGACCGGGGCGAAGAACAGGTCGATGTAGAGCAGGTACGCGACCAGCGCGCCGGTGGTGAGTGTCCCGGCCTCCACCCGGCCCGCGCCGACGATCAGCACGGCGGCCGCGGCGGCCGAGGACAGCAGCTGCACGAACGGGAAGTAGACCGATATCAGCCACTGGCCGCGGACCCGGGCCTGGCGGTAGGAGTCGCTGCGTTCGGCGAAGCGGGTGGCGCCGGAGCCCTCGCGGCGGAAGGCCTGGACGATCCGCAGACCGGACACGGACTCCTGGAGGTCGGCGTTGACCAGGCTGACCCGGTCGCGGGCGAGCTCGTAGGCGGCGACGGACCTGCGGCGGAACACGATCGTCCCGACGACCAGGACGGGCAGGGTCGCGAAGACGATCAGGGCGAGCTCGACGTCGAGGACGAGCAGGGCGACGAGGATCCCGAAGAAGGTGAAGACGGAGACGACGGCCGTGACGAGCCCGGTCTGCAGGAAGGTGGAGAGCGAGTCCACGTCCGTGGTCATCCGGGTCATGATCTTGCCGGTCAGCTCGCGCTCGTAGTAGTCGAGGCCGAGCCGCTGGAGCTGGGCGAAGATCTTGACCCGGAGCGCGTACAGCACGCGCTCGCCGGTGCGGCCCGTCATCCGGGTCTCGGCGAACTGCGCGGCCCACTGGGCGACGACGACCGCGAGGGCGAGCCCGGCGGCCGCCCAGACGGCGCCGACCACGGCCTGTTCCACGCCCTGGTCGATGCCGTGGCGGATCAGGATCGGCAGGAGCAGGCCGGCGCCCGCGTCCACGGCGACGAGCGCGAGGCTGATGGCGAGCGGCGCCCAGAACCCCTTCAGCAGGCGGCGCAGGCCGTAGCTCTCCTCGGCGGCCGCGGCGCGGGTCTCGTCGACGTCGGGCCGGTCGTCGGCGGGCGGCAGCGCGGCCACCTGGGCGAGCAGTTCGGGGGTGGCGGGCATGCCGGCGACCGCGCCGGCCATGGAGTGGCCGGCTCCGGGCGCCCCGACGGCGGCCGCGGGGGCGCCGGCGGTGGCCGCCTCGGGCTCCTCGCGGCGGCGCCACAGCTCGGGGGTGATCCCGGCGGGGACCCTGCGCTTGGCGTTGACGGGCTCGGAGTCGATCTCGGCCTCGAACTCGATGTCGCGTTCGATGTCGCGGTCGAGGTCGCTCTCGAACTCGGCCATGGCGAGGGCGTCCGGGGTCCGCGGCGAGCCGGCGCCGAGCGCGTCGGGGTCGGTCAGCAGCCTGCGGTAGAGCGGCGAGCGCTTCTCCAGCTCCTCGTGCGTGCCGATCTCGGCGAGCCGCCCGCGGTCCAGTACGGCGATCCGGTCGGCCAGCGCGAGCGTGGAGCGGCGGTGGGCGATCAGCACGGTGGTCCGGCCGGCCATGACCGCGCGCAGGGCTTCGTGGATCTCGTGCTCGACGCGGGCGTCCACGGCGGAGGTGGCGTCGTCGAGGAGCAGCAGCCTGGGGTCGGTGAGGATGGCCCGGGCCAGGGCGATGCGCTGGCGCTGGCCGCCGGAGAGGGTCAGGCCCTGCTCGCCGACCTTGGTGTCGTACCCGGCCGGCAGGGCCCGGACGAAGCCGTCGGCCTGGGCGGCGCGGGCTGCGGCCTCGATCTGCTCGTCGGTGGCGTCCGGGTGGCCGTAGGCGATGTTGGCGCGGATGGTGTCGGAGAAGAGGAAGGAGTCCTCGGGGACGAGGCCGATCGCGCCGCGCAGGGAGGCGTAGGTCAGCTCGCGGACGTCGTGGCCGCCGATGCGCACGGTGCCGCGGTCGGCGTCGTAGAAGCGCGGCATGAGGAGCGAGACGGTGGACTTCCCGCTGCCGGAGGCGCCGACGACGGCGACGGTCTCGCCCTCCGCGACGGAGAGCGAGAAGCCGTCGAGGACGGGCCGCTCGGGGTCGTAGCCGAAGCGGACGTCCTCGAACTCGACGGTGGCGGGCGCGTCGGCGGGCAGTTCGAGCTCGCCCTCGGAGATCGCGGGCTCGGTGTCGATGAGCTCGAAGACGCGCTCCACGCCGGCGCGGGCCTGCTGGGCGACGGTGAGGACCATGGCGAGCATGCGGACGGGGCCGACGAGCTGTGCGAGGTAGGTGGAGAAGGCGACGAAGGTGCCGAGGGTGACCTGTCCCTCGGTGGCCATCCAGCCGCCGAGCGCCAGCATGGCGACCTGGGCGAGGGCGGGCACGGCCTGGAGGGCGGGGGTGTAGCGGGAGTTGAGCCGGATGGCCCGCAGTCGTCCGGCGAAGAGCCGCCGCCCGGCCTCGCGGAGCTTGTCGGTCTCCTGCTCCTCCTGCCCGAAGCCCTTGACGACGCGTACGCCGGTCACGGCCCCGTCGACGACGCTCGCGACGGCGGCGGCCCGGCCCTGCGCGTACCAGGTGGCGGGGAAGAGCTTCTTGCGGCTGCGCTTGGCGATGAACCACAGTGCGGGGGCCATCAGCAGCGCCACGACGGTCAGCAGCGGCGACAGCCACAGCATGATCCCCAGGGATATCCCGAAGAGCAGGAAGTTCCCGATCGTCATCGGGAGCATGAACAGCAGGCCCTGGATGAGCTGGAGGTCGGTGGTGGCGCGTCCGACGACCTGCCCGGTGGACAGCTCGTCCTGGCGGCGCCCGTCGAGCCGGGAGATGGTGTCGTACATGTCGGTGCGCAGGTCGTGCTGCACGTCGAGGGCGAGGCGTCCGCCGTAGTACCTGCGTATGTAGGTGAAGGCGTACACGAGGAGGGCGGCGGCTATGAGCGTCCCGGCCCAGGGGCCCATGGGCCGGGTCCCGTCACCGATGACGTCGTCGATGATCACCTTGGTGACCAGGGGGACGAGTGCCATCACGGCCATGCCCGCCAGGGAGGACCCGAGGGCGAGCAGCACGTTCGCCTTGTACCGCCAGGTGTAGGCGGCCAGCCTCCTGGCCCAGCCCTGTTTTTCCCCCGCCGCTGTCTGTGCCGCCGCCACGTAGGCCTCCCCGTTCGGTGCTGCCTGCCGGAAGCGGGAACGCCCCGACCGGCGGATTTCATCCCGCCGCAACCATTCGAACGTGTACGCACGGCGGCTCCGGCGCACCCGGGGAGGCCCGCCGTTGGGCCGCCCGGGTCGCACGCCGCTCCCGGGGGGGCTCAGATGTCGGACGGCCACAGGTGGCCGAAGGGTCACAGGCTTCGGAAGGTCACAGGTGTCGGAAGGTCGCCGCCGGCCGGGCGCTCACAGGTGGGTCGGGGCGAACATCCTGAGAGTGGCCGGGAGGACCAGGACCGAGGGGCCGGGGGTGGAGAGGGCCTTCCTGAGGTCGGCCGTCAGGGACTCGGGGGTGGTCGTGGCGGCCGGCACGCCGAAGGACTCCGCCAGGGCGGCGAAGTCGGGGCGGGTCAGTTCCGTACCGGTGGTGCGGCCCTCGAAGGCGTCGGTCATGTACTCGCGCAGGATGCCGTAGCCGCCGTCGTCCACGATCAGCCAGGTGACGTCGAGGCCGTGCTGCCGGGCGGTGGCCAGCTCCGCGAGCGAGTACATCGCGCCGCCGTCCCCGGAGACGGCGAGGACGGGGGTGCCGGGCTCGGCGACGCACGCGCCGAGGGCCGCCGGGAAGGCGTAGCCGAGGCCGCCGGCGCCCTGCGCCGAGTGCATGGCGTTCGGGTGCTTGGCGTCGAAGGCGGACCACGCCCAGTAGGACAGGATCGTCATGTCCCAGAAGGACGGGGAGCGGGCCGGCAGCGCGGACCGGATCGAGGCCAGCAGGGACTGCTCCAGGGCCAGGTCCTGGTCCGCGAGGCGGGCGGCGATGTCCTCCAGGACCATCCGGACCCGCTCGGGAGCGTGGTCGTCCTGCCGTTCCGGCACCGTCTCCAGCAGCGCCTGGAGGGCCAGGCGGGCGTCCGCGTGGATGCCCAGGGCGGGGTGGTTGGACTCCAGCTTGCCGAGGTCGGCGTCGATCTGGACGACGCGGCCCGTGGGGAAGAAGGTGTGGTAGTTCGACGACAGTTCACCCAGGCCCGAGCCGACGACAAGGAGCACGTCGGCGTCTTCGAGGAAGTCCGTCATGTGGCGGTCCTCCAGCCAGGACTGGAGGGACAGCGGGTGCGTCCAGGGGAAGGCGCCCTTGCCGCCGAAGGTGGTGACCACGGGGGCGTTCAGGCGCTCGGCGAGCTGCCGGAGCTTGCCGGACGCGTCGGAGCGGACCACCCCGCCGCCGGCGATGATCACCGGCCGGGACGCGCGCGCCAGCCAGTGGGCCGCCACCGCCGTCAGCTCGGGCCGCGGGGCGAGCTCGTGCGGGGTCGCGTCCGTGCCCGTGACCTGCGGGACGATCGTCTCCGACCGCAGGACGTCCTCCGGGATCTCCACCCAGACCGGGCCGTGCGGGGCCGTGAGCGCTGACTCCCAGGCCTCGGCGATCACCGAGGGGATCTGGGACGGGGTGCGGGCCTCGTGGACGGACTTGACCACCTCCCGGAAGGACGCGGCCTGGTCGCGCAGCTCGTGGAGGTGGCCGCGGCGCCCTCCGCCGAGCCCGGCGACAGGGACCTGGGAGGAGACGGCGAGGACGGGGGCGGAGGCCGCCGCCGCCTCCGCCAGGGCCGGCAGGGCGGTCAGCGCGCCGGGGCCGGTGGACAGCAGCAGCGGCGCCGCCTCACCGGTGATCCGCCCGTACGCGTCCGCCGCGAACCCGGCGTTGTTCTCCACCCGGAGGGTGACCAGGCGCAGGTCGGAGCGCCCCACCGCGTCGAAGAGGCCGAGGGCGTGCTGCCCGGGCAGCCCGAAGACGGTGGTGGCGCCCAGCGAACGCAGCGTCTCCACGACCAGGTCCCCGCCCGTCCGCCCCGGCGGCGGGGCCAGGGCGGCGGCCGTCTGGGCCTCGGTGGGACGGAGTACCAGGTCGTGGTCGTGCGTCACGGGTGCGCGGTGCCCTTCCTACTTCGCCTTCGCCGCCGCGATCTGGCGGCTCATGATCGTGGTGAGCTCGTACGCGGTGTGCGAGGCCGCGACCGAGGTGATCTCGGCGTGATCGTACGCCGGGGCGACCTCGACCACGTCGGCGGAAACGAGGTTGCAGGAGGACAGGCCGCGGATGATCTCCAGCAGCTCGCGGGAGGTCATGCCGCCCGCCTCGGGGGTGCCGGTGCCGGGCGCGTGCGCCGGGTCCAGCACGTCGATGTCGATGGAGATGTACAGCGGGCGGTCGCCGATGCGCTGGCGCAGCTGGTCGGCGACCTCGTCGGCGCCGCGGCGGTAGACGTCGGCCGAGGTGACGATGCCGAAGCCCATCTTGGCGTCGTCGTCGAGGTCCTGCTTGCCGTACAGCGGTCCGCGGGTGCCGACGTGGGAGAGCGCCTCGGTGTCGAGGATGCCCTCCTCGACGGCGCGGCGGAACGGGGTGCCGTGGGTGTACTCGGCGCCGAAGTAGGTGTCCCAGGTGTCCAGGTGCGCGTCGAAGTGCAGCAGCGCGACGGGGCCGTGCTTCTTCGCGACCGAGCGCAGCAGCGGGAGCGCGATGGTGTGGTCGCCGCCGAGGGTCATCAGGCGGGAGCCGCCCGCGAGGAGCTCGTCGGCGGCGGCCTCGACCGTCTCGACGGCCTCGTTGATGTTGAAGGGGTTCACCGCGATGTCACCGGCGTCCGCGACCTGCGCCAGGGCGAAGGGGGAGGCGTCCTGCGCCGGGTTGTACGGGCGCAGCAGGCGGGAGGCCTCGCGGATCGCGTTGCCGCCGAAGCGGGCGCCGGGGCGGTAGGAGACGCCGGAGTCGAAGGGCACGCCGACGACGGCGACGTCGGCGGAGCCGACCTCGTCGAGGCGGGGCAGCCGGGCGAAGGTCGCCGGGCCCGCGTAGCGCGGGATGCGGGAGGAGTCGACGGGTCCGCGCGGCTGCGTGCTCATGGCTGTGCCTCTTTCTCTGGCCTGACGTGTGCGGTACTTCGAGCGTAAGCGGGCCACAGGAGGGTGGGGAGTGTACGTTTCATCCATCTGGCCCTGCTGATGTGTATGGAGCATCCATGTCTGCCGCTCCCCGAGACCCGGATTACGGCAACGGCCCCGCCGGGGAGCCGCTCACCCCGCCGGTACCGCTCGCCGCACTGCTCGCCGACCGGGAGCTGGGCCTGCGCCACCTCGCCGGTCCGGCCGCCGCCGGGGTGCACGGCGTGCACGCCTCCGAGATGCCCGACCCCTCCCCCTACCTGCTCGGCGGCGAGCTGCTGCTGACGGCCGGGGCCGGCCCCGCCGAGGACCCCGACGGGTACGCGGCCCGGCTGGCCGGGGCGGGGGCGGCGGCCCTCGGCTTCGGCGTGGCGCCGGTGCACGAGGAGGTCCCGGCCGCGCTGGCGGAGGCCTGCGCCCGGCACGGGCTGCCGCTGCTGGAGGTTCCGCCGCGGACCCCGTTCTCGGCGGTCGCCCGCGCGGTGGGACGGCTGACGGCGGAGGCCCGGACCCGCGAGCTGCGCCGCACAACCGAGGCCCAGCAGGCCCTGGCCGCGGCCGCGGCCCGGCCCGATCCGGTCCCGGCGGTGCTGGCCCGGCTCGCCGCGAGCCTGGGCGGGGCGGTCGCCCTGTGGCCGGGCGGCCGGACGGCCGGCCCGGACCTGCCCGCCCCGGCCCGGGAGGCGCTGTCGGCGCTGCTGGCCCGGGTGGGCCGCGAGGGCGGGCCCGCCACCGCCACGGACCGGGCGGGCGGACACCACCTGGCCGCCTACGCCCTGGCCGGACGGGCCGCGCTGGGCACCGCGACGCCGGCCCGCACGCCGGGCGACCACACCGTCGCCTCGGTGGCCGCGGTCCTGCTGACCCTGCTCACGGCCGAGCGGTCCGCCGGGGCCGAGGCCGCGGCCCTGACCCGGCTCCTGCTCGACGGCGATCCGGCCGCGGCCCTGACCGCCGGGCCGTGGTACGCCGTCCACGCCCGCGGCGCCGGGGATCCGCAGGCCCTCGCGGCCGCGCTGGGCACCGTACTGCTGGACCCGCACGAGGGCGGCGTACGGCTGCTCACCGACCGGGAGCCGGGAGCGCAGCCGGGCTGGCGGCTGGGGGTGAGCGCCCCCGCGGTGCCGGACGCCCTGGCCGCGGCGGACGCGCAGGCCGGGCGAGCCCTGCAGCGTGCGGAGGCGGCCCGCGCCCCGCTGGCCCGGCACGCCGACGCCTGGTTCGCGGGCCTGGTCGGCGAGGCCGAGGCCCGCGCGCACGCCGAGGCCCTGCTCGGCCCGCTGGCGCCCGCGCTGCGCGAGACCCTGCGGGCCTGGCTGGCGCACCACGGCAGCTGGGACCGCACGGCGGCCGGCCTGGGGGTGCACCGCAACACCGTGCGCCAGCGGGTGGCGCGCTGCGCGGTCCTGCTGGGGCGGGACCTGGACGACCCGGACGTCCGGATGGAGCTGTGGTTCGCGCTGCGGCGCACGGAGGTGTGACACCCGCGGGCGGATGTGACGTACGCGCGTGCGACCAGATCTGGACAGCGTGGCCAACTCGTCGGTAACTTAGTCTGAGCAAGCGCTTAATTTAGGCGGCGGACCGCCGCGACGAAGGGAGCCGGCCGTGCGCCGTACGGTGTTCAACGAGGACCACGAGGCGTTCCGCGAGACCATCCGCGCCTTCATCGAGGCCGAGGTCGTCCCCGTCTACGACGAGTGGTTCGCGGCCGGGCAGGCGCCGCGCGACTTCTACCACAAGCTCGGCGAGCTGGGCGTCTTCGGCATCAACGTGCCCGAGGAGTTCGGCGGCGCGGGTCTGGACACCCACAAGTTCGAGGCCGTCCTCTACGAGGAGACCTCGCGCGCCGGCGTGAACTTCGGCGGCTCCGGCGTGCACGTGCTGCTCGCCCTGCCCTACATCAAGATGCTCGCCACCGACGAGCAGAAGAAGCGCTTCCTGCCGAACTTCGTCTCCGGTGAGGAGATGTGGGCGCTCGCCATGACCGAGCCGGGCACCGGCTCCGACGTCGCGGGCATGAAGACCACCGCCAAGCTCTCCGAGGACGGCACCCACTACGTCCTCAACGGCGCCAAGACCTTCATCACCGGCGGCGTCCACGCCGACCGCGTGATCGTCTGCGCCCGCACCTCCGCCCCCAGCGCCGAGGACCGCCGCTTCGGCATCTCCCTCTTCGCCGTGGACACCAAGTCCGAGGGCTACTCCATCGGCCGCAAGCTCGACAAGCTGGGCCTGCGCACCTCCGACACCGCCGAGCTGGCGTTCGTCGACGTCAAGGTCCCGGTCGAGGACCTGCTCGGCGAGGAGGGCAAGGGCTTCTACTACCTCGGCCACAACCTCGCCTCCGAGCGCTGGGGCATCGCCTTCGGCGCGTACGCCCAGGCCAAGGCCGCCGTCCGGTTCGCCCAGCAGTACGTGCAGGAGCGCACCGTCTTCGGCAAGCCCGTCGCGCACTTCCAGAACACCAAGTTCGAGCTGGCCGCCTGCCAGGCCGAGGTGGACGCCGCCGAGGCCGTCGCCGACCGCGCCCTGGAGGCCCTGGACGCCGGCGAGCTGACCCCGGCCGAGGCCGCGTCCGCGAAGCTGTTCTGCACCGAGGTCGCGCACCGCGTCATCGACCGCTGCCTCCAGCTCCACGGCGGCTACGGCTACATGAACGAGTACCCGATCGCCCGCCTGTACGCCGACAACCGCGTCAACCGCATCTACGGCGGCACCAGCGAGATCATGAAGTCCATCATCGCCAAGTCGATGGGTCTGTAAGTCCCGTTGAACGAGGCACTGACGGATCTCCTCGATCTGCTCGACCTGGAGCAGATCGAGGAGAACATCTTCCGCGGCACCAGCCGCACCTCCCTGGTGCCGCGTGTCTTCGGCGGCCAGGTGGCCGCCCAGGCCCTGGTCGCGGCCGGGCGCACGGTGCCCGCGGACCGTCTGCCGCACTCGCTGCACTCGTACTTCCTGCGCACCGGCGACTCCGGCGCGCCGATCGTCTACTCCGTGGACCGGATCCGCGACGGACGCTCCTTCACCACCCGGCGCGTGGTCGCCGTCCAGCACGGGCAGCCGATCTTCCACCTTTCCGCGTCCTTCCAGACGTACGAGGAGGGGCTGGAGCACCAGGTCCCGATGCCGGCGGCACCGGACCCCGAGTCCCTGCCGACGGCCGCCGAGGCCCTGCCGCCGTACCGGGAGATCTTCCGCGACCCGGGCACCGTCGAGCGGCTGCTCGAAGCGCGCGGCGCGGTGGACCTGCGGTACGCGACCACCCCGCCCTGGGGCACGGTCGGCGAACCGCTGGAGCCGCACTCGCAGGTCTGGTTCCGCACCCAGGGCAAGCTCGCGGACGACCCGCTGCTGCACACCTGCCTGGCCACCTACGTCTCCGACATGACCCTGCTCGACGCGGTCCTGCTCGCGCACGGGCGCGGCGGCTGGGCCGTGGGCGACGTGGTCGGCGCCTCCCTGGACCACGCGATGTGGTTCCACCGGCCCTTCCGCGCGGACGAATGGCTGCTGTACGACCAGGAGTCCCCGTCGGCCCACGGCGGCCGGGGCCTGGGCCAGGCCCGCATCTACACCCAGGACGGCCACCTGGCGATCACGGTCATCCAGGAGGGCGTGGTCCGCATCCCCCGCCCCTGACGGACGCGGCGCGGCATCCGCCGGCGCGGCGGCTCCCGTTTGGCCCGGGCCTGCGGATGCCGGGCACTCGTCGCCGTCGCCCCGACCGCTCTGAGCTGAGCGAGGTCGACAGTGGAAAGCCGAAAGCCCCGGCCGGGATTCCCGGCCGGGGCTTTTCGCTGTCTGCCGCGGGTCCGCCGCGTCAGAGCAGACCCGCCGCGTTCAGGAGGTAGGCCACCAGCGGGTCGTAGTAGCGGGGGTCGCGGACGTGGTCGTCCAGCGGGACCGCGACCTGGAGGGTGCCCTCGGCTTCGCCGAGGAAGAGCGCCGGGTCGTTGCAGTCGGCGTAGCCGACCGCGTCGAGACCGCGCTGGGCCGCGCAGCCCGCCCAGCCGTGGTCGGCGACGACCAGGTCCGGCTGGGGGCGGCCCGACGCCGTCAGGCCGTCCAGGATCGCGGCCATCGGCTCCGGCGAGTGCGTGTGCCACAGGGTCGCGCCCCGCTCCAGCACCGCGACGTCCGCGAACTGCCACACCGAGCCCTCGTCCGCCACCAGTCCCTGCGGGATCACCACGATCTCGCAGCCCGCCGCGCGCAGGGCCGCCGCCGTCGCCCGGTGGACGTCCAGCAGCCCGCCCGGGTGGCCGGTGGCCAGCAGGACGCTCTGCCGGTCGGCCGCCGCCTTGCGCAGCCGCGCCGCCATCCGGTCCAGGCCGGCCACGGTCAGCTCGGGGTCGATGGTGTCCTGGCCGAAGCGGAAGCCCGGGTCGTCCACGACGCCGCAGCGCTCCGCCATCACGGCGAGCACGTCCTGCTCGTCGCTCCAGCGGTCGCCGAGCTCCAGGCCCAGCCAGTAGTGCCGGTCGCCGTTGGCGAGCTTGCGGTAGTGGGAGAGGTTGTTATCGCGCGGCGTCGCGACCTGTCCCGCGATCCGGGTGCGGACCAGGTGGTCGACGAGTTCGGCGCGGGTGGGTACGGACGTCTCTATCGGCTTCGGCATACGGGCCATTCTGCCGCCGCCGGGCCGGAGGCGGCGCGTCCATTCCGGTCGGCGGACGCCCCGGGTCATGCCGACAGCGCCCCGAACGATCCGTGGGCCAGGCGGCGCAGCAGCTCCTCCGTGGCCTCCCGCCCCAGGGCGCCCAGGTGCGGGGTGGAGTTGAGCAGGCCGAAGACCGCGTGGACGGCGACCCGTACCTCCGCCTCGCCCACCTCGGGGTGCAGCTCCCGTACGACCTCCACCCACAACTCCACGTACTGGCGCTGCAGCTGGCGCACGAGCTTGCGGTCGGCCTCCCGCAGCCGGTCGAGCTCCCGGTCGTGCAGGGTGATCAGCGCCCGGTCGTCCAGTGCGAAGTCGATGTGGCCGTCGATGAGGGAGGACAGGACCCGGCCCGGGTCTCCGGCCGCCTCCGCGACCCGGTGCCGGCCGCCGGTGAGGAGCCGTTCGCTGATGCCGACGAGCAGCTCGGCGAGCATGGCGTCCTTGCCCGCGAAGTGCCGGTACAGGCCGGGGCCGCTGATGCCGACCGCGGCGCCTATCTCGTCGACGCCGACGCCGTGGAAGCCGCGCGCGGCGAAGAGGCGGGCGGCCTCGCTGAGGATCTGCTCGCGTCGGGTCGGGGCGGCCGCTCTGGTGCTCATGGGAAACCATTCTAGACAGGGCCGTTAGCGGTCGTTAACCTGAGCTCACGAGCGTTAACGCTCATTAACCGCCTGGAACGAGCAAGGGAGCTCGACCGATGCAGCAGGCACCAGTGCTGACGAGCGCCGCGGACCCGGCGTCCGAGGCCTGGCGGACCAACGAGGCCGCCCACCGCGAGCTGAGCGAGGGCCTGCGCGCCCGGCTCGGCGCGGCCCGGCTCGGCGGCGGCGAGAAGGCCCGCGCCCGCCACACCGCCCGCGGAAAGCTCCTCCCGCGCGACCGCGTGGACACCCTCCTCGACCCGGGCTCCCCATTCCTGGAGCTGGCCCCGCTGGCCGCCGAGGGGATGTACGGGGGCGCCGCGCCGGCCGCCGGGGTCATCGCGGGCATCGGCCGGGTCAGCGGCCGCGAGTGCGTGATCGTCGCGAACGACGCCACCGTCAAGGGCGGCACGTACTACCCGATGACCGTCAAGAAGCACCTTCGCGCCCAGGAGGTGGCGCTGGAGAATCGTCTCCCCTGCCTCTACCTGGTCGACTCGGGCGGCGCCTTCCTGCCGATGCAGGACGAGGTCTTCCCCGACCGGGAGCACTTCGGCCGCATCTTCTACAACCAGGCGCGCATGTCGGGCGCCGGCATCCCGCAGATCGCCGCCGTCCTCGGCTCCTGCACCGCGGGCGGCGCGTACGTCCCGGCCATGAGCGACGAGGCCGTCATCGTCCGCAACCAGGGCACGATCTTCCTCGGCGGCCCGCCGCTGGTGAAGGCCGCGACCGGCGAGGTCGTCACGGCCGAGGAGCTCGGCGGCGGCGAGGTCCACTCCCGGGTCTCCGGTGTGACCGACCACCTCGCGCAGGACGACGCGCACGCGCTGCGGATCGTACGGAACATCGTGGCGACCCTGCCCGGGCGCGGGGCCCTGCCCTGGTCGGTGGAGGCTCCGGAGGAACCGAAGGTGGACCCGGCCGGGCTGTACGGCGCGGTGCCCGTCGACTCGCGCACCCCCTACGACGCCCGCGAGATCATCGCGCGGGTCGTGGACGGCTCCCGCTTCCAGGAGTTCAAGTCCGAGTTCGGCCAGACGCTGGTCACCGGTTTCGCCCGGATCCACGGCCACCCGGTCGGCATCATCGCGAACAACGGCATCCTGTTCGCCGAGTCCGCCCAGAAGGGCGCCCACTTCATCGAGCTGTGCGACCAGCGCGGCATCCCGCTGCTCTTCCTCCAGAACATCTCCGGCTTCATGGTGGGCCGCGACTACGAGGCCGGCGGCATCGCCAAGCACGGCGCCAAGATGGTCACCGCCGTCGCCTGCGCCCGCGTCCCGAAGCTGACGGTCGTGGTCGGCGGCTCGTACGGCGCCGGCAACTACTCGATGTGCGGCCGGGCCTACTCGCCCCGCTTCCTGTGGATGTGGCCCAACGCCAAGATCTCCGTCATGGGCGGCGAGCAGGCGGCCTCGGTCCTCGCGACGGTCAAGCGCGACCAGATCGAGGGCGCCGGCCAGGAGTGGCCCGCCGAGGACGAGGAGGCCTTCAAGGCGCCGGTCCGCGCCCAGTACGAGGAGCAGGGCAACGCCTACTACGCCACGGCGCGGCTGTGGGACGACGGGGTCATCGACCCCATGGAGACCCGGCAGGTGCTGGGGCTGGCCCTGACCGCGTGCGCGAACGCCCCGCTGGGCGACTCGGGCTTCGGCATCTTCCGTATGTGACGTGATGTGACGTGAGGACCTCACTGATGTTCAGCACTGTTCTGGTCGCGAACCGCGGCGAGATCGCGGTCCGGGTCATCCGCACCCTGCGGGAGCTCGGCATCCGCTCCGTGGCCGTCTTCAGCGACGCGGACGCGGACGCCCGCCACGTACGGGAGGCCGACACGGCCGTCCGGATCGGCCCTGCGGCGGCCGCGGAGAGCTACCTGTCGGTGGAGCGGCTGCTCGACGCCGCGAAGCGGACGGGTGCCGAGGCCGTGCACCCCGGCTACGGCTTCCTCGCGGAGAACGCCGCCTTCGCGCAGGCCTGCACCGACGCCGGGCTGGCCTTCATCGGGCCGCCCGCCTCCGCCATCTCCCTGATGGGCGACAAGATCCGCGCGAAGGAGACGGTGAAGGCGGCGGGCGTGCCCGTGGTCCCCGGCTCCTCCGGCAGCGGCCTGACCGACGCCGAACTGGTGGCGGCCGCCTCGGAGATCGGCATGCCGGTGCTGCTCAAGCCCTCGGCGGGCGGCGGCGGCAAGGGCATGCGGCTCGTCCGGGACGAGGCGCTGCTGGCCGACGAGATCGCGGCGGCCCGCCGCGAGGCCCGCTCGTCCTTCGGCGACGACACCCTCCTGGTGGAGCGGTGGGTGGACCGACCCCGGCACATCGAGATCCAGGTACTGGCGGACGCCCACGGCAACGTGGTGCACCTCGGCGAGCGCGAGTGCTCCCTCCAGCGCCGGCACCAGAAGGTCATCGAGGAGGCCCCATCGGTCCTGCTCGACGAGAAGACCCGGGCGGCGATGGGCGCGGCGGCCGTGGACGCGGCCCGCTCCTGCGGATACGTCGGCGCGGGCACGGTGGAGTTCATCGTCCCCGGCGGCGACCCGTCCTCCTATTACTTCATGGAGATGAACACCCGTCTCCAGGTCGAGCACCCGGTGACGGAGCTGGTCACCGGCCTGGACCTGGTCGAGCTCCAGCTGCGGGTGGCCTCCGGCGAGGCGCTGCCCGTCACCCAGGACGACATCCGGCTGACCGGGCACGCCATCGAGGCCCGCGTCTGCGCGGAGGACCCGGCGCGGGGCTTCCTGCCGTCCGGCGGTACGGTCCTGGCCCTGTCGGAGCCGTCGGGCGGCGCGGTCCGTACGGACTCGGGCCTGACGGCGGGTGTCCCGGTCGGGTCGACGTACGACCCGATGCTGTCGAAGGTCATCGTCCACGGACCGGACCGCCCGGCCGCCCTGCGCATGCTGCGGGCGGCGCTCGCCGACACGGTGATCCTGGGCGTGCAGACCAATGCCGGTTTCCTGCGGCGGCTGCTCGCGCACCCCGACGTGGTGTCGGGCGACCTGGACACCGGGCTGGTGGAGCGGGACCTTTCCGGGCTGCTGCCGGAGGGCGTCCCGCCGGAGGTCTACGCCGCCGCCGCACTGCTGGAGGGCACCGCCCCGGAGCCGCGCGCGACGGGGTGGGTCGATCCGTTCGACGCCGGCAACGGCTGGCGCCTGGGCGGCACGCCCGCCTGGACGGTGCACTACTTCCGCCTGCCGGGCCAGGACCCGGTGGAGGTCCGTACCCGGCCTTCCGGCTCCGACACCGAGCTCGCACTCTCGGCCTCGCCGGCGGCGATCGAGGCGCGGGGTCCGGGGCAGAGCCCCGGGGAGGCACCGGCCCGCGCCCGGATCGTCGACCGCACCACCGGCACCGTCACCATCGAACTCGACGGCGTCACCCACCGCTTCACCCACGCCACCTCCCCGGAGGGGACCTGGCTCGGCCGCGATGCCGACTCCTGGCACGTGCAGGCGTACGACCCCGTCGCGGCGAACCTCAGCGGCGGCGGACGCAGCGGCGCGGACACCCTCGCCGCCCCCATGCCCGGCACCGTCACCGTCGTCAAGGTGGCCGTCGGCGACAAGGTGGCGGCCGGTCAGAGCCTGCTGGTCGTCGAGGCGATGAAGATGGAGCACGTCATCTCCGCCCCGCACGCGGGCACGGTCACCGAGCTGGACGTCGCGCCCGGCACCACCGTCGCGATGGACCAGGTGCTGGCCGTCGTCACCCCGGACGAGGAGGAGGGCGCGTGATCGGGCTGCCCATGAACGTCCCGGCCCCCGGCCTGCCGGCCCGGGTCCGCATCCACGAGGTCGGCGCCCGCGACGGCCTGCAGAACGAGAAGACGGCCGTCCCGACGGAGGTCAAGGCGGAGTTCGTCCGCCGCCTGGCCGCCGCCGGCCTGACCACGATCGAGGCGACCAGCTTCGTGCACCCCAAGTGGGTGCCCCAGCTCGCCGACGCCGAGCAGCTGTTCCCGCTGCTCGCCGACGTGGACGCCGCGCTTCCCGTCCTGGTGCCCAACGAGCGAGGCCTGGACCGCGCGCTCGCCCTCGGGGCCACCCGTATCGCGGTGTTCGGTTCGGCGACGGAGACCTTCGCCGCCCGCAACCTCAACCGCACCGTCGCCGAGTCCCTCGCCATGTTCGAGCCGGTCGTGGCCCGCGCCCGGCAGGGCGGGGCGCATGTGCGCGGCTATCTGTCGATGTGCTTCGGCGACCCCTGGGAGGGCGCCGTCCCGGTCCACCAGGTCGTCTCCGTGGCCAAGGCCCTGCTCGACCTCGGCTGTGACGAGCTGAGCCTCGGCGACACGATCGGCGTCGCCACCCCGGGCCATGTCCAGGCCCTGTTGTCCGCGCTGAACGAGGCCGGTGTCACCACCGACCGCATCGGCGTGCACTTCCACGACACCTACGGCCAGGCCCTGTCCAACACCCTCGCCGCGCTCCAGCACGGGGTCACCACCGTCGACGCCTCCGCGGGCGGCCTCGGTGGGTGCCCGTACGCGAAGAGCGCCACCGGCAACCTCGCGACCGAGGACCTGGTGTGGATGCTCGACGGTCTCGGCATCGAGACCGGCGTCGACCTGGCCGCCCTCACCGCCACGAGCGTGTGGATGGCCGAACAGCTGGGGCGCCCCAGCCCCTCCCGTACCGTCCGCGCCCTCTCCCACAAGGAGTAGTCACACCATGTCCCTCGACCACCGGCTCACCCCTGAGCACGAGGAACTCCGCCGTACCGTCGAGGCGTTCGCCCACGACGTGGTCGCGCCGAAGATCGGCGACCTGTACGAGCGGCACGAGTTCCCCTACGAGATCGTCGCCGAGATGGGCCGCATGGGCCTGTTCGGCCTGCCCTTCCCGGAGGAGTACGGCGGCATGGGCGGGGACTACCTCGCCCTCGGCATCGCCCTGGAGGAGCTGGCCCGCGTCGACTCCTCGGTCGCCATCACCCTGGAGGCCGGGGTCTCCCTCGGTGCGATGCCGCTGTACCTCTTCGGCAGCGAGGAGCAGAAGCGCCAGTGGCTGCCGAAGCTGTGCTCGGGCGAGGTGCTGGGCGCCTTCGGCCTGACGGAGCCCGGCGCCGGCTCGGACGCCGGCGGCACCCGTACGACCGCCGTCAAGGACGGCGACGAGTGGGTGATCAACGGCTCGAAGTGCTTCATCACCAACTCCGGTACGGACATCACCGGCCTGGTCACCGTCACGGCCGTGACGGGCCGCAAGGCGGACGGCCGCCCGGAGATCTCCTCGATCATCGTCCCGTCCGGCACTCCGGGCTTCACGGTGGCCGCCCCGTACTCGAAGGTGGGCTGGAACTCCTCGGACACCCGTGAGCTCTCCTTCGACGACGTCCGGGTGCCGCTGGCGAACCTGGTGGGCGAGGAGGGCCGCGGCTACGCCCAGTTCCTGCGGATCCTCGACGAGGGCCGGATCGCCATCTCGGCGCTCGCCACGGGCCTCGCGCAGGGCTGTGTGGACGAGTCGGTGAAGTACGCCCGGGAGCGGCACGCCTTCGGCAAGGCGATCGGCGACAACCAGGCCATCCAGTTCAAGCTGGCCGACATGGAGATGCGCGCCCACATGGCGCGGATCGGCTGGCGCGACGCGGCGTCGCGCCTTGTGGCCGGCGAGCCGTTCAAGAAGGAGGCGGCGATCGCGAAGCTGTATTCCTCCACGGTGGCCGTGGACAACGCCCGTGACGCGACGCAGATCCACGGCGGCTACGGCTTCATGAACGAGTACCCGGTGGCTCGAATGTGGCGTGACTCGAAGATCCTGGAGATCGGCGAGGGCACCAGCGAGGTCCAGCGCATGCTGATCGCCCGCGAGTTGGGCTTCGCGGGCTAGTTCGCGGGCTGGTTCGCGGGCTGGTTCGCATGCCCGTGCGGAGCCGTGAGGCGTGAGGGGGCCCGAAAAAAACTTAGGGCCCCCTTACCGTTTTCGGCCAAGGTTAGGCTAACCTTCCCCACGAACGGCACGCTGGTGGCCGCCCCGGTACGCACGAAAACGGACATCGAACTATGCCCAAGTCCCGCAGCTCCTCCTTCACCCGTCGCGGCTTCGTCGCCGCGGGTGGTGCCCTCGGCCTCGTCGCCGTGCTCGCCGCGTGCGGCGGCACCGACACGGCGAAGGGCGACGGCGACAAGGGCAGCACCGCCGCCGCGTCCTCCGGCGCCTGGACCTTCAAGGACGACCTGGGCAAGGACGTCAGCGCCAAGTCCACGCCGAAGAACATCGTCGCGTTCACCGGTACGGCCGCCGCGCTGTACGACTACGGCGTCAAGGTCAAGGGCGTCTTCGGCCCGACCACGACCGCCGACGGCAAGCCCGACGTCCAGGCCGGCTCGATGGACGTCTCCAAGGTCGAGGTCATCGGCAACGTCTACGACGAGTTCAACGTCGAGAAGTACGCCTCCCTCCAGCCCGACCTGCTCGTCACCAACACCTGGGACGGCACCTACTGGTACGTGCCCGAGGCCTCCAAGGACAAGATCCTGAAGCTGGCCCCGCACGCCGCGATCGGCGTCGGCGGCAACGTCTCCATGGACAAGGCCCTGGAGCGCACGGCGGACCTCGCCAAGTCGCTGGGCGCCGACATGAACGCCAAGGCCGCCGTCGACGGCAAGGCCCGCTTCGAGGCCGCCGCCGCCAAGGTCCGCGAGGCCACCAAGGCCAACCCGGGCATCAAGGTCCTCGCCGGCTCCGGCTCCGCCGACCTGTTCTACGCCTCCACCGCGGACACCTCGGCAGACCTGAAGTACTTCAAGACCCTCGGCGTCGAGTTCATCACCCCCGAAAAGCTCGACGAGGGCGGCTTCTTCGAGAGCCTGAGCTGGGAGAACGCCGGCAAGTACAAGGCCGACCTGATCCTGCTCGACAACCGCACCGGCACCCTGCAGCCGGAGGAGCTGAAGGCCAAGGCCACCTGGGCCGAGATGCCCGCCGTGAAGGCCGGCCAGGTCGCCCCGCGCACCACCGAGCCGATCTACTCGTACGACAAGTGCGCCCAGATCCTCGAAGACCTCGCGAAGGCCATCCAGAACGCCAAGAAGGTCGCCTGACCCTCGCGTGGCGCCCGGTGACCCCGGGCGCCCGCTCCCAGGGCGTGTCCACGCGGACACGCCCTGGACCCGCTTCGGGCCGTACCGACACCAGGGGGACTTTCCGCATGACCGCCACCGCGTCCGACAGTGCGTCCGACACCGCGTCCGACAGCCCGGCCGTGGCGCACTTCCGCTTCTTCACGCTCGAAGTGCTCCGCACGCGCCGCCTGGGCCACTCCTTCCTGCGGGTCACGTTCGGCGGTGAATCCCTTGCGGAGTTCCGGTCGGGCGGCTTCGACCAGAGCCTGTCGCTCTTCCTGCCGCCGTCCGGCGTGGAGCACACCGAGCTTGCGTCCACGGACGAGGACACCTGGTTCGCCGCATGGCGCGGCATGCCGGACGCGGAGCGGCCGGTGATGCGCTCCTACACCGTGCGCGGGCAGCGGCGCGACGCCGCGGGCGCGGTCGAGGTCGACATCGACTTCGTGCTGCACGGGGATTCCTCCCCCGCCTCCCACTGGGCGGGGCGCGCGAGCGCCGGCCGGCGGCTCCAGGCGATCGGCCCGGCCGTCGCCGAGAACAAGTCCGTGCGCTTCCAGGCCCCGGCCGACGCCGACGCGGTCTGGATGTACGCGGACGAGACCGCCCTGCCGGCCGCGGCCGCGATCCTGGAGCGGCTGCCCGCGGGCATCCGGGTGCGGGCCTGGTTCGAGGTCCCGCACGAGGACGACCGGCTCGGCCTCGACACGCTCGCCGACGCGGACATCACGTGGATCGTGCGCGGCGGCGGCGACGGGGAGCGGCCCGCCCGGGTGTTGGACGCGCTCCGCTCGGCGCAGCCGCCGGTCGCCCGGGCTCCGTACGTATGGCTGGCGGGCGAGGCGGGCACGGTGCGCGCGGTACGCCGCCACTTTGTGCAGGAACGTTCCGTCGACCGCCGCTCGGTGCGTTTCACCGGCTACTGGCGGCTCGGCGCGAGCGAGGAGCAGCTGCTCGCCGAGGCGTACGCGGGCAAGGCGCCCAGCGAGGACCCGGCCTCCGAGCTGTAGTCAGTTCGCCTTCAGCACACCGCAGTTCGAGATGGGTCCTGGTTCCGGCCGGGGCCCATCTCCATTTGGCCATTCTGTTAGGTTAGGCTAACCTAAACATCACACACCCCACCCTCCCCTTCTCCCCCTGCCCGGAGGAAAGTTGATGCGCCAGCATCTGCTGAACGAGACGACCGCGGATATCTACCGCCGTTCTGTCACCGAGGGCGTCGACCGCGTCGCCGCCAAGCTCGCCACCACCGAACGGCCCCACACCGGCATATCCGTCGACGAACTCGCCCCGGTCATCAACGGGATCGACCTCGACACCCCGCTCGGCGACTCCTCCGCCGCGCTGGCCGAGCTGGAGGACGTCTACCTCCGCGACGCCGTCTACTTCCACCACCCGCGCTACCTGGGCCACCTCAACTGCCCGGTCGTCATCCCCGCGGTGGTGGGCGAGGCCGTCATGGCCGCCGTCAACTCCTCCCTCGACACCTGGGACCAGTCCATCGGCGGCACGCTCATCGAGCGCCGCCTCATCGACTGGACCACGCGCCGCATCGGCCTCGGCGAGAACGCCGACGGCATCTTCACCTCCGGCGGCAGCCAGTCCAACTTCCACGCCCTGCTGCTCGCCCGCGACGAGGCCTGCCGCACCGTCATGAAGCGCGCCATGGACGCCGGTATCGGCCTGACCAAGGCCGAGCTCCTGCCGAAGCTGCGCATCTTCACCTCCGAGGCCAGCCACTTCAGCGTGCAGAAGTCCGCCGCCATGCTGGGTCTCGGCTACGAGGCCGTCATCTCCGTGCCCGTCGACCGCAACCGGCGCATGGACACCTCCGTCCTCGCGCTGGAGCTGGAGAACTGCGCCGCCGAGGGCCTCTTCCCCATGGCCGTCGTCGCCACCGCCGGCACCACCGACTTCGGGTCCATCGACCCGCTGCCCGAGATCGCCCGCCTGACCGCCGAGCACTCCGCGTGGATGCACGTGGACGCCGCCTACGGCTGCGGACTGCTGGTCTCCCCCACCCGCCGCCACCTTCTCGACGGCATCGAGCACGCCGACTCGGTCACGGTCGACTACCACAAGTCGTTCTTCCAGCCCGTCAGCTCCAGCGCGATGCTGGTCCGCGACCGCGACACCCTCAAGCACGCCACGTACCACGCGGACTACCTCAACCCGCGGCGCATGGCCGAGGAGCGCATCCCCAACCAGGTCGACAAGTCCATCCAGACCACGCGCCGCTTCGACGCCCTCAAGCTCTGGATGACGCTGCGGATCATGGGCGCCGACGGCGTCGGCTCCCTCTTCGACCAGGTCATCGACCTCGCCGCCGCCGGCTACGACGTCATCACCGCCGACCCGCGCTTCGAGGTCGTCGTCGAACCGCAGATCTCCACCCTCGTCTTCCGCTTCCTGCCCGGCGAGGACGTCCCCGCGGAACTCCTCGACGAGGCCCAGCTCCACGCCCGCAAGGCGCTCTTCGCCTCCGGCGAGGCCGTCGTCGCCGGCACCAAGGTGGACGGGAAGCAGTACCTGAAGTTCACCCTCCTCAACCCGCAGACCACGACGGCCGACATCACCGCCGTCCTCGACCTCCTCGCCGCACACGCCGAGCAGTTCCTGGGAGAATCCCTTGCCGTCCACCACTGAGCCCTACGACTTCATCGGCATCGGTCTCGGTCCCTTCAACCTGGGACTGGCCTGCCTGACCGCGCCGATCGACGAACTGAGCGGCCTGTTCATCGAGTCGAAGCCGCACTTCGAGTGGCACGCGGGGATGTTCCTGGACGGCGCGCACCTCCAGACGCCCTTCATGTCGGACCTGGTAACCCTCGCCGACCCGACGTCGCCCTTCTCCTTCCTGAACTACCTCAAGGACCAGGACCGGCTGTACTCCTTCTACATCCGGGAGAACTTCTACCCCCTGCGCGCCGAGTACAACGACTACTGCCGCTGGGCCGCCGACCGCCTCGACAACGTGCTGTACTCGACCTCCGTCACCGAGGTCTCCTACGACGAGTCCGCCGGCCTCTACGAGGTCCGCACCGACAAGGGCGAGACCCACCGCGCCCGCCGCATCGTCCTGGGCACCGGCACCTCTCCGTACGTCCCGGAGGCCTGCGCCGACCTCGGCGGCGACTTCCTGCACAACTCCGCCTACATGCCCAACAAGGCGGAGCTGCAGAAGAAGAAGTCCATCACCCTCATCGGCTCCGGCCAGAGCGCCGCGGAGATCTACTACGACCTCCTCGCCGAAATCGACGTGCACGGCTACCAGCTCAACTGGGTCACGCGCTCCCCGCGCTTCTTCCCGCTGGAGTACACCAAGCTGACGCTGGAGATGACCTCCCCCGAGTACGTGGACTACTTCCACGCCCTCCCGGAGGACACCCGCTACCGGCTGGAGACCCAGCAGAAGAACCTCTTCAAGGGCATCGACGGCGACCTGATCAACGCCATCTTCGACCTGCTCTACCAGAAGCGGATCAGCATGCCCGGCGCGGTCCCGACGACCCTGCTGACCAACACCTCCCTCAACAGCACGGCGTACGACACCACCACGGGCACCTACACCCTCGGGCTGCGCCAGGAGGAGCAGGAGCGGGACTTCTCCCTCGCCACCGAGGGCCTGGTCCTGGCCACCGGCTACAAGTACCGCACCCCCGACTTCCTGAACCCGGTCCGGGACCGCCTGAACTTCGACGGCCGCGGCCGCCTCGACGCCGCCCGCAACTACAGCGTCGACACCACGGGCCGCGAGGTGTACCTCCAGAACGGCACCACCCACAACCACTCCCTGACCTCCCCCGACCTGGGCATGGCCGCGTACCGCAACGCGTACATCGTCGGTGAGCTGCTCGGCCGCGAGTACTACAAGGTCGAGAAGTCCATCGCGTTCCAGCAGTTCGCCGCCCCGGAAGGCACCCACGCATGAGCACCACCGACACCCTCTACTCCCGGACGGACTCCGTCCTCGGGGACTTCGCGATCCGCCCGCTGGACCCCTTCGCCGACGCGGAGCTGCTCCACGGCTGGGTCACGCACCCCAAGGCCTCGTTCTGGATGATGCAGGACGCCTCCCTGCCTGACGTCGAGCGCGAGTACATGCGCATCGCCGCCCACGAGCACCACCAGGCCTACATCGGCCTGCACCAGGGCACCCCGGCGTTCCTGATGGAGACGTACGACCCGAGCCGGCTGGAGCTGGTCGGCCTGTACGACGCCCGGCCCGGCGACGTCGGCATGCACTTCCTCGTCGCGCCCAGCGACCAGCCTCTGCACGGGTTCACCCGCGCGGTCATCACCACCGTCATGGCGGCGATCTTCGCCGACCCGGCCACCGTGCGCGTCGTCGTCGAGCCGGACGTCGCCAACACCGCCGTACACGCCCTGAACGAGGCCGTCGGCTTCGTGCCGGAGCGCCAGGTCACCAAGCCGGAGAAGGAAGCACTGCTGAGCTTCTGCACCCGCGCGCAGTTCGAGGCCGCCACCGGCATCGCCCAGGGGGTGTCGATATGAGCCTCACCGACGCCGTCTCCCACCTCTCCCCCGAGCTGTGGGCCCGCGCCAACCGCGCCCTGGTCCGCAAGGCCATCGCCGAGTTCGCGCACGAGCGCCTGCTGACCCCCGTCTCCCTCGGCGGCGACCGCTGGTCGGTCGTCTCCGACGACGGCGCGGTGGAGTACCGCTTCGACGCCACCCGGCAGGCCCTTGACCACTGGTCGGTGGACGAGGCCGGCATCACCCGGCTGCGGGACGGCGCCTCGCTGCCGCTGGACGCGCTCGACTTCCACATCGAGTTCCAGCAGACCCTGGGGCTGAGCCCGGAGGTCCTGCCGGTCTACCTGGAGGAGATCTCCTCCACCCTGGCCGGCTCGGCGTTCAAGTACACCAAGCCGCAGATCCCCGCCGCCGTGCTGGCGAAGTCCTCCTTCCAGGACATCGAGACCGGCATGACCGAGGGCCACCCCTGCTTCGTCGCCAACAACGGCCGCCTCGGCTTCGGCGTGCACGAGTACCACGCGTACGCCCCGGAGGCCGCGAACCCGGTGCACCTGATCTGGGCCGCCGCCCACAAGGACGTCGCCACCTTCACGGCGGGCGCCGGCCTGGAGCACGACAGCTTCATGCGCGCCGAGCTCGGCGACGCCGCGGTCGAGCTGTTCGCGGCGAAACTGCGCACCCTGGACCTGGACCCGGCGGACTACCTGCTCTTCCCCGTCCACCCCTGGCAGTGGTGGAACAAGACCACGGTCACCTTCGCCGCGGAGATCGCGGGCCGCCGGCTGGTGCTGCTCGGCGAGGGCGAGGACGCCTACCTCCCGCAGCAGTCGATCCGTACGTTCTTCAACACCACCACCCCGACCAAGCACTACGTCAAGACGGCCATCTCCGTCCTGAACATGGGCTTCATGCGGGGCCTGTCGGCCGCCTACATGGAGGCCACGCCCGCCATCAACGACTGGCTCCACCAGCTGATCGAGTCCGACGACGTCCTGAAGTCCGTCGACTTCTCGATCATCCGCGAGCGTGCGGCGATCGGCTACCGGCACCTGCAGTACGAGCGCGCCACCGACCGCTACTCGCCGTACCGCAAGATGCTGGCGGCCCTGTGGCGCGAGTCCCCGGTGAACTCCCTCGGGGACGGCGAACGCCTGGCCACCATGGCCTCGCTCCTCCACGTCGACGCCGACGGCAAGTCCTTCGTCGGCGCCCTCATCGAGGAGTCCGGCCTCACGGCGGCCGAGTGGCTGAAGCCGTACCTGCGCGCCTACCTGCTGCCGCTGGTGCACTGCTTCTACCAGTACGACCTCGCCTACATGCCGCACGGCGAGAACACCATCCTGGTCGTCAAGGACGGCGTCGTACAGCGGGCGATCTTCAAGGACATCGCCGAGGAGATCGTCATCATGGACGCGGACGCGGTGCTGCCGCCCGCGGTCGAGCGGATCCGGGCGGACGTCCCGGAGGACATGAAGCTGCTGTCGATCTTCACGGACGTCTTCGACTGCTTCTTCCGCTTCCTGTCCTCCATCCTCGTCACCGAGGGCATCTGCACGGAGGACACCTTCTGGCGGGCCGTGGCCGACTGCGCCCACGACTACCAGGAGTCCATGCCGGCCCTCGCCGAGAAGTTCGAGCGCTACGACTTCTTCGCGGAGGAGTTCCAGCTGTCCTGCCTCAACCGCCTCCAGCTGCGCAACAACAAGCAGATGGTCGACCTCTCCGACCCGTCCGCCGCGCTCCAGCTGATCGGCACCCTCAAGAACCCCGTCGCGCCCTTCGCCCGACGGTGAGACGCGGGGCGGGGAGGGTGCCGATACGGTCCCTCGGCACCTCCCCCGCGCCGACCGTGTGACGGCGTGACCGCGAAGCCGAAAGGACCTCTTCGCGGTCACGCCTTCGCCGTGTCCGGGCGCTGCCGCCCCGGCCGGGTCGTCAGCGGGACCAGGGGACGTCCGGGGCGCGGTGGTAGCCGATGTCCTGGGCGTCCAGGCGGGGGGCCTGGGCGGCGAGGCGGCGGCTGTACGCGGTCCAGTCGAGGGCGTCGGCCGGGGACCAGCCCAGCTCCGCCAGGCCCAGCACCCGCGGGAAGGCCATCAGCTCCCACTCGGCCCGCGTCGCGATGTTCTCCGTCCACAGCGGGGCCTCCACGCCGAGCACCGCGGACTCCGGCACCCCGGCCAGGTAGGCCCCGGGGTTCCAGGAGTAGGAGCGCGCGACCGGGACGTAGCCCGCCCACGACAGGCCCGGCTTCGTCGCCGCCTCGTACTTCATGTCCAGGTAGACGCGGTCCGCGGGCGAGAGGATCAGCGGGTGGCCGGCCTTCGCGGCCGCCGCCACGGCCGACCGGTCCGCGGCGGAGGTCCCGTCGTGGCCCCAGTACTGGAGCACCGCTCCGGCCGCCGGCCGCGCCGACGCCAGCTGGTGCCAGGCCACCACCGTCTTCCCATGTCGGCCCACCGCCTCCTGCGCCCGGTCCATGAAGGCCGCGTAGTCCGCCGCAGGCGTCGCGTGCGCCTCGTCGCCGCCGATGTGCAGGTAGCGGCCGGGCGTGAGCCGCGCCACCTCGCCGAGCACGTCGTCGACGAACTCGTACGTCCGCTCCTTGCCCACGCACAGCGAGCTGAAGCCGACCTTGGTCCCGGTGTACCGCTCGGGGGCCTTCCCGTCGCAGTTCAGCTCGGCGTAGGAGGCCAGGGCCGCGTTCATGTGCCCCGGCATGTCGATCTCCGGGACGACGTCCACGTACCTCTCGCCCGCGTACGCCACCAGTTCGCGGTACTCGTCCTTCGTCCAGTGGCCGCCGGGCCCGCCGCCGACCTCGCTCGCGCCGCCGTACTGCGCCAGCCGCGGCCAGGAGTCGATCGCCAGGCGCCAGCCCTGGTCGTCGGTGAGGTGCAGGTGCAGCGTGTTGATCTTGTACTGGGCGAGCTGGTCCACGTACCGCTTCACCTGTTCCACCGTGAAGAAGTGCCGTGCGATGTCGACCATGGCGCCTCGGTAGGCGAACCGCGGCCGGTCGGTGACCACGCCTCCGGGGACCGTCCCCGGGCCGGCCACCGGCAGCAGCTGTCGCAGGGTCTGGCCCGCGCGGAACAGGCCCTCGGGGGTCCGTGCGACGAGGTCGACGCCGTCGGGCCCGGACTCCAGCCGGTAGCCCTCCTCCCCGGCCGCCTCGGCGGCCGTGTCGATCCTGAGGCGGATCCCCCCGCCCCCCGCCCCGCCGACGACCGGCAGCGGCAGCCCGCTCGGACCGCGCAGCTGCTCGGCGAGGAGTTCGCCCACCCGCCGGACCTCCCGCCGGACCTCCTCGCCCCCGCCCGGTCCCGTACGGATGACCGTGCCGGGCCCGAAGGCGTAGCCGGGACCCCCGGCGCGCGCGGAGACCGGCGCCGGCAGGAGCCTTTCGAAGGGGGCCAGGGCCGCGGGCGGGTCGTCGCCGGCGGCCGCGTCGTCGCCGTGGGCGGCGGTGCAGGAGACGGCACCGAGGACGAGGAGGGTGCCGAGCGCGCGTCGCAGGACTCTCATGTGCCCAGGTATAGGCCAACTGGGCCGTCCTGGGCGGTGGGAGAATCGCCGAATGGCGGAAATCATCCAGAAGGACGGGACCTGGACGTTCGACGGCGACGGTGTGCGCATCGTGCCCGGTCGCGACAAGGGGGTGGGGCTGCTGCGGCAGACCCTGGGCGAGGTCGTCGTGCCGCTGCGCGCGCTCGCGGGGATCAGTTACGAGCCGGGCCGCAAGGCGGGACGGCTGCGCCTGCGGATGCGCGAGGGGGCCTGCCCGCTGACCCAGGTGACGGGCGGGCGGCTGCCGGAGGCCTCCGACCCCTACCGGCTGAGCGTGGAGCCGGACCGGACGGGGGTCGCGGAGTACTTCGTGGACGAGGTCCGCAACGCCCTGCTGCTGGAGCAGGTGGATCCGGGGCCGTCGGAGGCGTATCTGCTGCCCGGCCCCAGCGTGCCGATAGCGGTGGGCGCGGGCGACGGGACCGTCACCTTCGACGGCGACCGGGTCGCGCTGGAGTGGAACTGGACGACCGAGGAGGCCAAGCGCTCCGGGGGGCCGCGCGAGTTCCGGGTCACGGACCTGCGGACGGTGGAGTGGGCGCCGGCCAAGGGGCTGGAGAACGGCTGGCTCCGCTTCGGTCTGGCCGGCGGCGCGCAGCCGGCCGCGCCCAAGTACGACCCGCACACGGTGGAGCTCTTCGGTTTCAAGAAGGACCCGCTGATGGCGCTGGTCGCCGCGGCGGTGGCGCTGCGGCTGCCGCACCCGGCGGCGCCGGTGCAGGACCGGGCGGTCGAGGACGCCCCGCCGAAGCAGCTCGCCGCACCGGCCGCCGGGGGTGCGGAGGACCACGACGCGCTGTTGCGGCGGCTGCGGGAACTGGGGGAGCTGCACCAGGCGGGGGTGCTGACGGCTGACGAGTTCACCGCGGCCAAGCAGGCCGTTTTGCGTAGATTCTGACCGGATGCATCCATTCCACTGGTCCAGACCACAAGGATCCTGCCCGGAATCGGGCAGGATCTTTGCGTTGGACGGCTGGAGCAGTCAATATCTACGGGTGCTCGACCGCCGCCCGTCCTATGACGACCTCGTCGAACACCTGGTGCGCAGCACCTCGCTGCAGCGGGGCGAAGCGGCCCGGGTGGTCCTCGATGTGCTCGCCTACTTCGACGAGACGACGGAGGACTTCGTCCGCCGCCGCCACCGCGAACTGCAGGCCGGCGGAGCCGTGAACGCCGAGATCTTCGAACGGATCGCGGCCGAACTGCCGCACCGCGCCGTGGCACCCCCGGAACTCTCGCTCCGGCAGCTGCGCCGCATCGTCTACGGCTGACCGGCCGCGGCCCGAGCGACCGCGGGCGGATGACGGGCACACGAACCGAACTTCAGGAGGGGCAAGACCGTATGTGCGGAATCGTCGGTTACATCGGAAAGCGTGACGTGGCACCGCTGCTGCTGGAGGGGCTGGCGCGGCTGGAGTACCGCGGGTACGACTCGGCGGGCATCGTCGTGAACAGCCCGAAGGCCGGCGCGCTCAAGATGGTCAAGGCCAAGGGCCGCGTCCGCGACCTGGAGGCCCGGGTCCCCAAGCGCTTCGCCGGCACCACCGGCATCGCCCACACCCGCTGGGCCACGCACGGCGCCCCGAGCGACGTGAACTCCCACCCGCACCTGGACCCGGAGAACAAGGTCGCCGTCGTCCACAACGGCATCGTCGACAACGCCGCCGAGCTCCGCGCCAAGCTGGAGGCCGAGGGCGTCGTCTTCGCCTCCGAGACCGACACCGAGGTCATCACCCACCTGATCGCCCGCTCCCAGGCCGACAGCCTGGAGGAGAAGGTCCGCGAGGCCCTCAAGGTGATCGAGGGCACGTACGGCATCGCCGTGATGCACGCCGACTTCACCGACCGCATCGTCGTGGCCCGCAACGGCTCGCCGGTCATCCTCGGCATCGGCGAGAAGGAGATGCTCGTCGCCTCCGACGTCGCCGCGCTGATCGCCCACACCCGCCAGGTCGTCACCCTCAACGACGGCGAGATGGCGACCCTGAAGGCCGACGACTTCCGCACGTACACCACGAGCGGCACGACGACCAACGCCACTCCGGAGACCGTGGAGTGGGAGGCCGCCTCCTACGACATGGGCGGCCACGACACCTACATGCACAAGGAGATCTCCGAGCAGCCCGACGCGGTCGACCGCGTGCTGCGCGGCCGGATCGACGACCGCTTCAACACGGTCCACCTGGGCGGCCTGAACCTGGACCCGCGCGAGGCGCGCGGCATCCGCCGGGTCAAGATCCTGGGCTGCGGCACCTCGTACCACGCGGGCCTGATCGGCGCCGGCCTCATCGAGGGCATGGCCCGCATCCCCGCGGACGCCGAGCCGGCCTCCGAGTTCCGCTACCGCAACCCGGTCGTGGACCCCGACACCCTCTACATCGCGGTCTCCCAGTCGGGTGAGACCTACGACGTCCTCGCGGCGGTGCAGGAGCTCAAGCGCAAGGGCGCCCGCGTCCTCGGCGTCGTCAACGTGGTCGGCTCCGCGATCGCCCGAGAGGCCGACGGCGGCGTGTACGTGCACGCCGGTCCCGAGGTCTGCGTCGTCTCCACCAAGTGCTTCACCAACACGGTCGTTGCCTTCGCGCTGCTCGCCGTGCACCTGGGCCGCATCCGGGACCTGTCGGTCACCGACGGCAAGCGGATCATCGAGGGCCTGCGCAGGCTGCCCTCGCAGATCCAGGAGATCCTCGACGGCGAGGAGGACATCAAGAAGCTGGCGGCCGAGTTCGCCGAGGCCAAGTCGATGATGTTCATCGGCCGGGTGCGCGGCTACCCGGTGGCGCTGGAGGCCTCCCTCAAGCTGAAGGAGATCTCCTACATCCACGCCGAGGCCTACCCGGCCTCCGAGCTCAAGCACGGCCCGCTGGCCCTCATCGAGCCCTCGCTGCCGACGGTCGCGATCGTCCCGGACGACGACCTGCTGGAGAAGAACCGCGCGGCGCTGGAGGAGATCAAGGCCCGCAGCGGCCGGATCCTCGCGGTCGCCCACCGCGAGCAGGAGAAGGCGGACCACACCATCGTGGTCCCGAAGAACGAGGACGAGCTGGACCCGATCCTCATGGGCATCCCGCTCCAGCTGCTGGCGTACCACACGGCCCTGGCCATGGGCCGGGACATCGACAAGCCGCGCAACCTGGCGAAGTCGGTCACCGTCGAGTAGCAGCCGGGCCGGCACCGGACACGGGAGAGCCCCCGTGCGCACCTACCGCGCACGGGGGCTCTCCCCGTACCGCAGCTCAGCCCGCGGCGACGGCGCCGCCGCGGCGCCGGGCCCTGCCGAGGGCCATCGGCCAGTGCGCCAGGGCCGCGGTGGCCCCGTACCAGGCCAGCAGTCCGGCGACGGCCGCGACCCAGCCGCCCGCCTTGGCCAGCACCGCGCCGTCCACGAACGAGGCTATGGCGAGCAGGACGAGCGAGAGGGTCAGCAGGCCGTAGACGCCCTGGCTGAACAGGCCGCTCGCGGCGGCGACCGTGAGGGTCAGCGCGAGCATCGCGAACAGGACAAGAAACGTTCCGGCTGCCTCGCCGGAGGCCGCACCGCCGGCCCCCTTGGCCCACGTGAACCAGAAGACGCCCAGGCCCGCGAACGCGGTGCCGTTGAATCCGCTGCCGCCCCGGTACTCCAGGAGGCCCAGGAGGAAGAGGGCTGCGCCGCCGACGTACATCGCGAGCGACACGGAGCCGGCAGCGGACACACCGTCGATGACACCGGTGTGGCCGATACCGAATGCGAGAAGGGTCAGACCCAGGGCGATGTTCCCGAGGGTCGAAGTCGAGGCCGTGCTTCCCGCAGAGACACCATTGTCCACGGCGGGCTCCCTTCGATCTGCAGTTGTTTGCTGCGTCCCAGCAGCATTTATCTACCCTTTACACGAGGGCACAACCGCACAATCGGCTTGACGGCCGGTCACGGAATGACAACAACGGGTCGCTGTGCGCGTTTGGCCAGCCGGCCCGCCACCGAGCCGAAGATCCGGCCGATGATGCCGTGCGTGGAGCCGACCACGATGGCGTCGGCCGAATACTCCCGGCCGACCTCCTCCAGCTCATGGCAGATGTCACCGCCGCGCTCGACCAGGATCCACGGCACTTCCGCCAGATAGTCGGCGCACGCGAGCTCCAGGCCGAGCACCTCGGTGCGGTGGTCCGGCACGTCCACGAAGACGGGCGGCTCGCAGCCGGCCCACACGGTGGTGGGCAGCCGGTTGGCGACGTGCACGATGATCAGGCCGGATCCGGAGCGGCGGGCCATGCCGATCGCATAGGCGAGAGCGCGCTCACTGGAGGTGGACCCGTCGAATCCCACCACGACGCCGTGCCGGAAGGCCGGGTCGCAGGGGGAGCGTGTCTGTTCCACCGCGCGCAGTTCGGCGGCGGACGCGGGGTCGGCGAGCCGTTTGCGCTTGCGGTCCGCGGGTTCGGAGAATTCGTGACCGGCCATGGGTGTCTCGGCGAAGAGGTCCTTGGAGGAAGCAACAGGGGCGATATCGGCGACGCAGTGTGACGGAGCTCTGTCCGGGAAGCATCTTCCCAAGCCCATACCCTCCAGGGTACGGCGACACTCCTGTCCTGCACAGGGCTTGCCGCACTTGGAGAGCGTCCCAGGGAGCATGCCGGAGCGGACGCGCCTTGGCAATGGCCGCTGGCCCCTACAGCCAGTGACGGCAGCGGGGAGTTGCCACCCGTGCGCGCAGTGACCGAGCCCCGGCGAGCGGCGTTGGACACGCGTCCGACCGTTCAGGAAGAGCCCGCAGGGAGTACGCCGTGTCCGGCCATCCGGTTCACCCCGACCAGCCCGCTCAGCCCGTCCACCTCCCCGACCCGGACGCGTACTTGGCCGCCTCCGCGCGCCGACCGCTTCACCCGTCCGTGCGGACCTCGGGGCGCCCGCATGACGACCAGGCGGGCGACGTCGTGCGCTGGGCCGCCTTCAGCTGCCTGCTCGTCCCGGTGGTCCTCGTCGTCCACGGCACCTCCGCGGGCGGCGCGGCCGTGGCCGCCCTCGGCCTGCTCGTCGTCACGGCCGCCTGCCGGGTCCTCCTGCAACAGTCGGAACGGGCCGCGGCCCGCGTCCGCGCGCAGGAGCGCCCCGCGTCCGCACACCGCCGGCGGCACTCGCGCGGCGGCGCCCCGAGTCGGCGGGGCTGCCGTACCTCCGACTCCGCATCCCCGCACGACTGACTCATTCGCACACCCACACCCGCTCGTTTTCAGCCAACTTCCCGGCAGGGTGCCCTCCTTGCCGGAATGTCCCCCTGATCCCCCCACCACCAGCGACGATGTTCACCGGGGGGCGTTTTGGCCCTATGAGTACTGGCCACAGCGGCGTTCCGCGCTTCCCCTCCGGGTAGCGGAGCGGAACGCTTCCTGATCGAATGCTTTTCGCCAAGTTGAGAAGTCGACATAGCGCTGCGTGCTGAACTTGTCACGCCGACACCACGGGACGCAGTAGATTCGATCATGTATTTACGGCGGGGGATCCACGTGCAAGGCCGAGGGGAAACGTGCAGGTGCGACCAGACCAAGGAGTCGCGACACCCAAGGGGGGCTTAGCGCCATGAGCCAAGATTCCACCGCCGTCGTCGCAGACGCCGGCCGGAAGCTCGCGGGGCGTCGCCGCAGGGAGATCGTCGCGGTGCTGCTCTTCAGCGGCGGACCGATCTTCGAGAGCTCCATTCCACTATCCGTGTTCGGCATTGACCGGCAGGACGCGGGAGTTCCACGCTATCGACTGCTCGTGTGCGCCGGGGAAGACGGTCCGCTCAGGACCACCGGCGGACTCGAACTGACCGCGCCATACGGGTTGGAGGCGATCGCCCGGGCAGGCACGGTCGTCGTTCCCGCCTGGCGCTCCATCACTTCACCGCCGCCTCCGGAGGCGCTCGACGCACTGCGTCTGGCGCACGAGGAGGGGGCCCGGATCGTCGGACTGTGCACCGGGGCCTTCGTGCTCGCGGCCGCCGGTCTGCTGGACGGCCGGCCCGCGACGACGCACTGGATGTACGCGCCGACGCTGGCCAAGCGCTACCCGTCCGTCCATGTCGACCCGCGCGAACTGTTCGTCGACGACGGGGACGTGCTCACCTCCGCGGGCACGGCGGCCGGAATCGACCTGTGCCTGCACATCGTGCGCACCGACCACGGCAGCGAGGCGGCCGGGGCCCTGGCCCGCAGGCTCGTCGTGCCGCCGCGCCGCACCGGCGGCCAGGAGCGCTACCTCGACCGGTCGCTGCCGGAGGAGATCGGCGCCGACCCGCTGGCCGAGGTCGTCGCCTGGGCGCTGGAACACCTCCACGAGCAGTTCGACGTGGAGACGCTGGCCGCCCGCGCCTACATGAGCAGGCGCACCTTCGACCGGCGGTTCCGCTCGCTGACCGGCAGCGCGCCGCTCCAGTGGCTGATCACGCAGCGGGTGCTCCAGGCCCAGCGGCTGCTGGAGACCTCCGACTACTCGGTCGACGAGGTCGCCGGACGCTGCGGGTTCCGCTCGCCGGTCGCCCTGCGCGGCCACTTCAGGCGGCAGCTGGGGTCCTCCCCGGCCGCGTACCGCTCCGCCTACCGGGCGCGCCGCCCGCAGGCCGACGTGGCGCAGGTCTCGGAGATGTCCGGCGGGCCGGTTCCGCACCAGCGCACTCCGCAGCCCCACCGGGCGGCGGCGGCCCTGGCCGCCGCGGGCTCCACGGTGACGGAGCTCTACGCCCCGGGCCGGGTCCTGCGGGAACACGCGTAGCCACACCACGGATACGACAGCGAAGGTCCTCCGCCGGTCACCGCCGACGGGGGACCTTCCGCTTATGCGGTCCGCTCCGCGGGGGACCGCATAAGGTGGGACACATGAACGACCGCATGGTGTGGATCGACTGCGAGATGACCGGGCTCTCGCTGACGGACGACGCACTTATCGAGGTGGCCGCACTGGTCACCGACTCGGAGCTCAACGTGCTCGGCGAGGGCGTGGACATCGTGATCCGCCCGCCGGACGCGGCCCTGGAGACCATGCCCGACGTGGTCCGCGAGATGCACACCGCCTCCGGCCTGCTCGACGAGCTGGCCGGCGGAACCACCCTCGCGGACGCCGAGGCGCAGGTCCTGGCCTACGTACGGGAGCACGTGAAGGAGCCGCGCAAGGCTCCGCTCTGCGGGAACTCGGTGGGCACGGACCGCGGCTTCCTGCTGCGCGACATGGCCGCGCTGGAGAGCTACCTGCACTACCGGATCGTGGACGTGTCCTCGGTCAAGGAGCTGGCGCGCCGCTGGTACCCGCGGGCGTACTTCAACAGCCCCCCGAAGAACGGCAACCACCGGGCGCTGGCGGACATCAAGGACTCCATCACCGAGCTGCGCTACTACCGGGAGGCGGTCTTCGTGCCGCAGCCCGGGCCCGACTCGGACACCGCCCGCAGCATCGCGGCCAGGCACACGGCCTGACCGGCCCTCCGGAGGGGGGTGCGGGAAAAGGGTGGAGCGAGCACCCTCCCGGACCCTGTACCCTTTTCTTCGGCCGGTCGGTTTCGACCGGACATGGTGGGTGTAGCTCAGTTGGTAGAGCACCTGGTTGTGGTCCAGGTGGCCGCGGGTTCAAGTCCCGTCACTCACCCTGTGGGAAGGCCCCGGTACGCGGAAGCGGCCGGGGCCTTCTGCGTGCCCGGGGCCGGACCGGGGCGGTCAGGGGCGGGCCGGGCGGTCAGGACGACTCCCGGACCACCAGCCTGTTCTGCAGGACGACCGTCGGCCCGCCCGCGCCCCCGGCGTCCGCCCGGCCTCCCGCGACACGCTCCAGCAGCATCTTCGCCATGGTTCGGCCCATCTCCTCGATGGGCTGGCGGACGCTGGTCAGCGGCGGGTCCATGTGCCGGGCCACCACCGAGTCGTCGAAGCCGACCAGGGCCACGTCCTGCGGGATCCGGCGCCCGGCTGCACGCAGCTCCCACCGGGCTCCCGCCGCCATGACGTCCGAGGATGCGAAGACCGCGTCGAGGGAGGGGCTGCGTTCGAGCAGCTCGCGCATGGCCCGGCGGCCGCCCTCCTCGGTGAAGTCGGCGACGGCGACCAGCCGCTCGTCGACGGGCCGGCCCGCCGCGGCCAGGGCCTGCCGGTAGCCGTCGAGCCGGCAGTGGGCCCCGTACACGTCCAGCGGGCCGGTGATCGTGGCGATCGTACGGCGGCCCCGGTCAAGCAGGTGGCGTACGGCCTCGGCGGCGCCCTCCAGGTTGTCGGAGTCCACACAGGGCAGCGTCTCGACGGCGGAGCGGCGGCCGCTGATCACCGTGGGGATGCCCAGCTCGGCCAGGAGCTCCGGGAGCGGGTCCCCGGCGTGCACGGAGACCAGCAGCACCCCGTCGACGCGGTGCCCGGAGAGGTACTGCGCGAGGCGGCGGCGCTCGCGGTCGCTGCCGGCCAGGGTGAGGACGAGCTGGGTGTCGGTCTCGGCGAGGGCCGCTCCGACTCCGCGGACCACTTCGGAGAAGTACGGCTCGGCGAAGAAGCGCGCCTCGGGCTCGGGGATCACGAGGGCGATGGCGTCGTTGCGGTTGGCCGCGAGGGCGCGGGCCGCGCGGTTCGGTACGTACCCCAGCTCGGTCACGGCGGCCTCGACGGCGGCCCTGGTCTGCTCGCTGACCTTGGAGGACCCGTTGATGACCCGGGATACGGTGCCGCGCCCGACTCCGGCGCGTACCGCGACCTCTTCCAGGGTCGGCCGTCCCCCACTGCGCCCATGCCCGTTCATGGCTTCCTCCCGGTTGTGAATCTACCCCTTGACTACTTTGGGAGCGCTCCCACACTGTGTCACACGACACCCCCACGTTGTCGCCCCACCCTTCAGGGAGGAACCATGCGAGCCCAACCCCCGGCCCGAGCACGAGCCCGAAGAACCCTCTCCACGGCGGTCGCCGCGATGGGCGCCGCCGCGCTGCTGCTCGGAGGGTGCGCGCAGGACCCCGAGACGGACCCGAAGTCCGGCTCCTCGGCCGACGGAAAGGCGAAGACCACCCTGACGGTGGGCGTCTTCGGCGCCTTCGGCCTCCAGGAGGCCGGGCTCTACGACGAGTACATGGCGCAGAACCCGGGGATCCGCATCGAGCAGACCTCCATCGAACGCAACGAGAACTACTACCCCCAGCTCCTGACGCACCTGGGGACGGGCAGCGGGCTCGCCGACATCCAGGCCGTCGAGGTCAACAACATCGCCGAGATCACCGCGACCCAGGCCGACAAGCTGGTGGACCTGGGCAAGACGCCCGGCGTGGACAAGGCCGCCTACCTGCCGTGGAAGTGGGCGCAGGGCACCGCGCCCGCGGCGAAGGGCGGGGCCACCGTCGGCCTCGGCACGGACATAGGCCCGCAGGGCATCTGCTACCGCAAGGACCTCTTCGAGGCGGCGGGGCTGCCCTCGGACCGGGAGGCGGTCGGCGCGCTGTGGGCGGGCGACTGGAACAAGTACCTGGAGACGGGCAAGGCGTACAAGGCGAAGGCCGGCGAGGGCAAGGCCTTCGTGGATTCGGCGTCGGGGGTCATGGCCGCGGTGACGGGCAGCAGTGCCCAGCGGTTCTACGACGAGCAGGGCAAGGTCGTCTACAAGACCAACCCGGCGGTGCGGGGCGCCTTCGACCTGGCGGCGTCCTTCGCCACCGAGGGACTGAGCGCCAAGCTCCAGCAGTTCACCCCGGGCTGGGACCAGGGCTTCGCCAACGGCGCCTTCGCGACGGTGTCCTGCCCGGCCTGGATGCTCGGCTACATCCAGGACAAGGCGGGGCCGTCGGGCAAGGACAAGTGGGACGTGGCGCAGGCGCCGAAGCCCAGCAACTGGGGCGGCTCCTTCCTGATCGTCCCCAAGGCGGGCAAGCGCGCCGAGGAGGCGGCGAAGCTGGCGGCCTGGCTGACGGCCCCGGAGCAGCAGGCGAAGCTCTTCGAGAAGCGGGGCAGCTTCCCGAGCGCGAGCGCCGCCTACAAGCTGCCGACGGTGTCGGGGGCGAAGCACGACTACTTCGGCGGTGCCCCGATCGGCGAGATCTTCTCCAAGGCGGCCCAGGGCATACCGGTGACGGTGGTCGGCCCGAAGGACCTGGTCATCGCACAGAACCTCGCGGACATCGGGATGCTGCAGATCGACCAGAAGGGCCGCAGCCCGCAGGAGGGCTGGGAAGCCGCGGTGAAGGCCATCGACAACGCCCTGGACCAGTGAGGCGCCGGTGACGGACGAGACGGCACTCCTGTCCCCCTCCGCCGCCGGCCCGAAGCGGCCGGCGGCGGAGGGGGGCGGCCGGGGCCGGTCCGGCCAGGTGTGGCGCTCGCGCCGCTACCGCTGGGACCTGCGCTGGAGCCCCTACGCCTTCGTGGCGCCCTTCTTCCTCTTCTTCGCAGTCTTCGGACTGTTCCCGCTCCTGTACACGGGCTGGGCGGCGCTGCACCAGGTGGAGCTGACCGACCCCGACGCCATGACGTGGGTGGGGCTGCGCAACTTCACCCGGCTGTGGGACGACGAGTTCTTCTGGAACGCACTGCGCAACACCGTCACCATCGGCCTGCTGTCGACGGTGCCGCAGCTGGCGATCGCGCTGGGCGTGGCCCATCTGCTCAACTACCGGCTGCGGGGCTCGGCGTTCTTCCGGGTCGCCGTGCTCACCCCGTACGCCACGTCGGTGGCGGCGGCCACCCTCGTCTTCGTGCTGCTCTTCGGCCGGGACTACGGGATGATCAACTGGGCGCTGTCGGCGGTCGGCCTCGGCGCGGTGGACTGGCAGAACGGCACCTTCGCCTCCCAGCTGGCGGTCTCCACCATCGTGATCTGGCGGTGGACCGGCTACAACGCGCTGATCTACCTGGCGGCCATGCAGGCCGTGCCGGGCGAGCTGTACGAGTCGGCCGCGCTGGACGGTGCGTCGCGCTGGCAGCAGTTCCTGCATGTCACCGTGCCCTCGCTGCGGCCGACGATCCTCTTCACCTGTGTGGTGTCGACGATCGGTGCGACCCAGCTGTTCGGTGAGCCGCTGCTGTTCAACGGCGGGGCGGGCGCGACGGGCGGCTCGGACCACCAGTTCCAGACCCTGGGGCTGTACCTGTACGAGCAGGGCTGGGTGAACCTGCACCTGGGGCGGGCCTCGGCGATCGCCTGGGCGATGTTCCTGATCCTGCTGCTGATCGCCGGAGCGGCGCGGCTGCTGCGCGGACGGGGGGACTCGCGATGAGAACGCTGCGCGCGGGCCGGCTGACCTACGTGGTGCTGGGCCTCTTCACGGCCGGTTCGCTCTTCCCGCTCGTGTGGACGGCGATCGCGGCGTCCCGCACCAACACGCGGCTGGCCCAGACCCCGCCGCCGTTCTGGTTCGGCGGAAACCTGGGCCGCAACCTGCAGATCGCCTGGACCGACGCCAACATGGGTACGGCGCTGCTGAACACGGTGATCGTGGCGGGCACCGTCACCGTCGGGACGGTGCTCTTCTCCACGCTGGCGGGCTTCGCCTTCGCCAAACTCCGCTTCCGCGGACGCCGGATGCTGATGGCGCTGGTGGTGGGGACGATGCTGATCCCGCCGCAGCTGAGCGTGGTGCCGCTGTACATGCTGATCGCGAAGCTGTCGTGGACCGACCGGCTCCAGGCGGTGGTCCTGCCGTCCCTGGTCTGCGCCTTCGGGGTGTTCTTCATGCGCCAGTACCTGGTGCACGCGCTGCCGACGGAACTGGTGGAGGCGGCCCGCACCGACGGGGCGAGCTCCCTGCGGGTCATGTGGCACGTCGTCTTCCCGGCGGCCCGGCCGGCGATGGCGGTGCTGGGCATGCTGACCTTCGTCATGTCCTGGAACGACTTCTTCTGGCCGATCGTCGCGCTGACCCAGAACGGCAGCCCGACGGTACAGGTGGCCCTGACCGGGCTGGGCCGGGGCTACATCCCCGACCAGTCGGTGATCATGGCGGGTGCCCTGCTGGGCACGCTTCCGCTGCTGCTGGTGTTCCTCGTCTTCGGCCGCCAGATCGTCGGCGGCATCATGCAGGGAGCGGTAAAGGGATGACTGACACCCCCACGCACACGACGCACACGACGCACACGACGCACACGACGCACACAACACACACGACGCACGCGCCGAAACCGGCGGAGCAGGGCGGGGAACTCAGCTTCCCCGACCGGTTCCTGTGGGGCACGGCCACGGCCGCGTTCCAGATCGAGGGCGCGGCCGCCCTGCGCGGACCGTCCATCTGGGACACCTTCTGCCGCACCCCGGGCAAGGTGTACGGCGGCCACACCGGCGACACCGCGGTCGACCACCACCGGCTGTGGCGCGAGGACGTCGCACTCATGGCCGAACTGGGGCTCGGCGCCTACCGGTTCTCCGTGTCCTGGCCACGCGTCCTCGCCGGCGGGATCGGCTTCTACGACGCGCTGGTGGACGAGCTGCTGGCCCACGACATCCAGCCCTGCGTGACCCTCTACCACTGGGACCTCCCGCAGGAGCTGGAGGACGCCGGCGGCTGGCCCGAGCGGGAGACCGCCTACGCGTTCGCGCAGTACGCCGGCCAGGTCGCGGATGCCCTCGCCGACCGCGTGGAGCTGTGGACCACCCTCAACGAGCCCTGGTGCAGCGCCTTCCTCGGCTACGCCTCCGGCGTCCACGCCCCCGGCCGGACCTCGCCCGCCGACTCACTGCGCGCCGCCCACCACCTCAACCTGGCCCACGGCCTGGCCGCGACGGCCCTGCCCGCCCGCA
Source organism: Streptomyces sp. TN58 (assembly GCF_001941845.1). Taxonomy (NCBI): domain Bacteria; kingdom Bacillati; phylum Actinomycetota; class Actinomycetes; order Kitasatosporales; family Streptomycetaceae; genus Streptomyces; species Streptomyces sp. TN58. Next base: position 2,646,848 of record NZ_CP018870.1, read on the forward strand.
CCCGGGTCGGCATCGCCCTCAACCCCAGCGCGGTGCGCCCGCTGACCGCCTCGCCCGCCGACCTGGACGCGGCCCGCCGTGTCGACGCGCTCGCCAACCGGATCTTCACCGGTCCGCTGCTGCACGGCGCCTACCCGCAGGACCTGCTCGCGGACACCGCCGCCCTGACGGACTGGTCGTTCGTCCGCAACGGCGACGAGGCGCTGATCCGCCAGCCGCTGGACTTCCTCGGCGTGAACTACTACACCCCGGCGGTGGTCTCGGCGGCCCCGGACGGGAGCGGACCGCGCGCCGACGGCCACGGCGCCACCTCCCACTCCCCCTGGCCCGCCGCGGACACGGTGGCCTTCCACCAGCCCCCCGGCGAACAGACCGACATGGGCTGGTCGATCGACCCGACCGGCCTGTACGACCTGCTGATGCGCTTCACCCGCGAAGCACCCGGCCTGCAGCTGATGGTCACCGAGAACGGCGCGGCCTACGCCCCGGACCTGCACGACCCGCAGCGCATCGCCTACCTGGAGGCCCACCTCACCGCCGTCCACCGCGCGCTGGCGGACGGCGCCCCGGTGGGCGGCTACTTCCTCTGGTCGCTGCTGGACAACTTCGAGTGGTCCTACGGATACAGCAAGCGCTTCGGCATCGTGCACGTCGACTACGACACCCAGATCCGCACGCCGCGCTCCAGCGCCCACTGGTACGCCCGCCTGGCCCGGAAGGGGGTCATCTAGGGGGTCGTCACGCGAAGTCGCCGGCGTGGTCCTGCGCCCAGGTCCTGAACGTGCGGGCCGGGTGGCCGGTGAGCTGCTCGACGGCGCCCGTGATCTCGACCGGGAGGCCGTCGGTGGACGCCCAGTACTCCAGGAGCGCGTCGGCGTAGGGGCCGGGGATGTAGCCGTCCACCTCGGCCTTCCACTGCTCGGCCGTTACGGCCTCGAAAGGTATGGACCGGCCGAGGACTTCGCCCAGTATCGAGATCTGGGCGGCGAACGTCAGCGACTGCGGGCCGGTCAGCGTGTACGAGCCGCCGGCCAGGGCCGGGTCGGTGAGCACCGCGAGGGCCGACTCGGCGAGGTCGGCCTCGTGCACCGGGTCGCAGTACGCGCCCGGGTAGGGCAGGCGGAGCGGCCGGCCCGACTTCAGCGGCCAGGCCCACCCCCGGGCGTTGCTCGCGAAGGACCCCGGCCGCAGCAGTGTGGTGCGCAGCGGGGAGGCGGTCAGGGCCTGCTCGACGGCGAGGTGGGAGGCCGACAGCGGGCTGTCGTCCGCGGACGGGGCGAGTACGGAGGAAGAGGACAGCAGCACGACGTGCTCCACGCCTGCCGTGACGGCCTCCTTCACGAAGGCTTCGATGCCGGACGCCTCCGCGTAGAGGAAGACGGAGCGGATACCGGCGAGGGCGCCGGGAAACGTCGCCGGACCGCCGAGGTCGCAGTGGACGGCATCGGGGGTGTCCCGATCACGGGAGCCCACGCGGTACGGAATGCCGCGGGCGGCGAGGAGTCCGCGGAGACCGCGGGCGACGGCACCGCGGCCGCCGGTCACAAGAATGGACATGGCTGATTCCCCTTTGTCTGGCTTGGTGGTCCACTTTGTCTGGCTTGGTGGTCCACGTGACGCTAGAGTGACTACTCGACACAGATTCTGCACTACACAATCTCTGCGTCACACAGACAAATTTGGAGCACGGAGAATCCGATGTCAACCGATTCCCCCCGCAGGGGTGACGAGTGGAGCCGCGCCGAGCTGCTCGCGCGCATCGTCACCGAGAGCCAGCGGCACTACGCCGACTACTCCCTCTTCAACCAGGCCATGGCCGACTCGGTCGGACTGCACCCCACCGACATGCAGTGCGTCGCCCTCCTCGACATGGAGCCCGGCCCGGTCAGCACCGGTGACATCGCCCGCCTCACCGGCCTGACCTCGGGCTCGGCCACCCGCCTCGTGGACCGGCTGGTCAGAGCGGGCATCGTCGAACGGCAGGCCGACCCGAACGACCGCCGCCGCTCCCTCGTCGCCCTCTCCCCCGAGGCACGCCGGCGTATCGGCGCGGCGTGGGACACCCCGGGCCGCGCCTTCGGTGCCGTACTGGAGGGCTACTCCGACTCCGAACTCGCCGTCATCGCCGACTACCTGCACCGCGCGGCCGAGGTGGGACGGGCCCAGGCCAAGCGGCTGACCTCGGGCGAGCCCGGCTGACGGCCCTGCCGCGGGCCGCCGTACGGCCGGGACCGGTCACGGCCGCCGTACGGCCGGGCCCGGTCACGCGGGGGAACGGTTCGGCGCCCCGCCCGATGCGGGCGGGGCGCCGAAACCGGCATGGTCGGACCGCGGCGTCAGGGCGAGGACTTCATCGCCGCCAGCCCCTTCGCCAGGTCTTCGGCGTTCATGACGGGGGCGACCTCGACCTCGGCGTTGAACTGCAGGAACAGGTCCTCCATCAGCGCCGGCATCCGCGAGCTGTCCTGGAGGTCGAAGACGATCCAGCAGGAGCGCACGCCCTCGTGCAGACCGAAGTAGGCCGCCTCCGGCTGCACCTTCTCCATCAGCGTCCGGATGGCCTCGGGCAGGCCGCCGGTCCTGATGGACTCGTTGGTGGCGGCCGTGTCCATGTGCGCCCTGAGCATGACCCTCATGCGTGGCTCCTTCCGTCACGCCCACCCTCGCCGCGGGCCGGAGGGGCGGCAACATTTCCGCCCCCGTCCGGGATCACTGCCGCATCCCGACCTCGTAGAAGAACCGGTACCGGTCCGGGGCGTCCGGCAGGAACCAGTGGTAGCCCTCCTCCAGGAAGACGACCACCAGGTTCACCGCGATGACGACGCCCAGGAACCACAGCGCGAACAGCCCCGCCGCCCGCAGCAGCCCCGGCCCCGTCGCCGGGACGCTGCGGTCCGCCGTCGTGTGCGAGGTGGCCAGGACGACGCCGATGACCAGCACCGAGGCCTGGAAGAGGACCAGCGCCCACACGTACAGGTGCAGGCCGAACACCTCGCTCCCGTACCCCTTCGCGCCCGGCAGGATGTGCTGCGTCGTCTGCCGCCAGGCCGCGAAGGAACCCCCCGCCGCCGCGACCAGCGCCAGCCCCCAGCCCGTCATGTAGTGGCGGCCCGTCACCGAGCCGCGCAGCAGCGCCGTCCGGACGATGTACGCCGCCCCCATCGCCGCCAGCAGCATGAACATCCGCTGTACGACACACAGCGGAGACGGATGCTCCCATGCCCTGAACTGCTGGAAGAGGCCGACGCACACCACACCCGTCCAGCCGACGGCGAAGAGACAGGCGAACCAGTACTGGACCTTGCCCGGCGGCGCGGCGTCGGGCGCGGTCTGCGGGACGAGGCTCTCGATCGTGGCCATGCTCACCAGCTCAGCGTGAGAGCCAGGCTGCCGGTGATGTGGTGCGCCATCAGCAGGAAGACGGCGACGAGCATGACCCACCACGCCCCGAGCACGACCATCCGGGACGTCTCCCGGTACATGGCGATCAGCGTGGCGAGGAGCCCGCCGAAGATGAGGGTGTCCATGCCGCGGACCGTACCGAGACGAGGACATCCCGCCTGCTAGGCGCGCCCCCGCTCACGGCGTGGCGCGCCCCCGGTTACGTCGGTTGCCGCGTCGGCCGCGGCCGGCCCGCCCCCCGCCCGGCCCGCCCGCGCTCCGGCCGTCCAGGCCGATCCACACCCGGACCTCGGTACCGCCCAGGACGGAGCGCCCCAGCCGTACGTCGCCTCCGGTCGACTCCGCGACCCGGCGCACGATGTCCAGACCGAGGCCCGTGGACCCGTCCCGGCCGCCGTCGTTGCCGCGGCGCAGGGCGGCGGCCGGGTCGGAGATGCCGGGGCCGGCGTCGGAGACGAGGACGATCACCGCGTCGCCGGCGTCGTGGACGTCCACCGCGAAGGGGGTGCCCTCTGGGGTGTGCCGGAAGACGTTGCCGAGCATGGCGTCGAGGGCGGCGGCCAGTTCGGGACGCGCCACGGGGATGCGGACCGTACGGTCCACCCCCGCCAGCCGCACCTCGCGGCCCTCGTCCTCCGCGAGCGCCGACCAGAAGTCCATCCGGTCGCGGATCACCTCCGAGGCGTCGCATCCCGCGCCCGCGCCCACCGCGCCGCCCAGACCGGTGGCCGGCCGCTGCTCCCGGGCCGTGCGGATGATCGTGTCGACCTCGCGCTCCAGCTGCTCCACCGCCGCCCGGGTCTGCTCGGCGGCGGGGCCGTCCCCGAGGGAGGCCGTGTTGAGCCGCAGCACGGTCAGCGGGGTGCGCAGCCGGTGCGACAGGTCGGCGGCCAGCTCCCGTTCGTTGGCGAGGAGTTCGACGACCTGGTCCGCCATCGCGTTGAAGGCCACGGCCGCCGAGCGCAGTTCCTTCGGCCCGGCCTCGGGCACCCGCGCCCCGAGCCGTCCCTCGCCGAGCTGGTGCGCGGCGTCCGCGAGCCGTTCGGCCGGCCGTACCAGCCGGACGCCGAGCCGGTCGGCGACCGCGACCGAGCCGACGATCAGGGCGATTCCGACGCCCGCGAGGACCAGCCAGGCCGTGGCGACGCCGTTGCTGACCTCCCTCTCCGGTACGAAGATCTCCACCACGGCGATGTCGCCGGACCCCAGCGCGATCGGCTGGAGCAGCGCGGACCCGCCGCCGGACACCCTGGCCGTCGTGGCCCGCCCCATCCGCCGGGTCTCCGCGACGGCGCGTTCGCCGGCCCGGCCCTCGCCGATGCTCACCCGCGCGCTGTCGCCGATCGCCGGCACGTGGACGGCCATCCGCCGGGCGGCGCCCATCTGCGTGGACTCCACCGCCTTGCGCAGCTGCATCGGGTCGGTGGTGATCGACAGGGTCGGCCCTATGGTGGCGGCCTGCCGCTCGGCGTTGGAGAACGCCCGGTCGCTGGCCATCTCCTGGACGACGAGCCCGAGCGGTACGGCGAAGGCCACGACCACCATGGCCGTGACCGCGAGGCACACCTTGACCAGGGCCCATCTCATCGCGGCATCACCGCGGCGGCTCCAGCTTCACGCCGACCCCTCGCAGGGTGTGCAGGTACCGCGGCCGGGCGGCGGTCTCGCCGAGCTTGCGGCGCAGCCAGGACAGGTGGACGTCGATGGTCTGGTCGTCCCCGTACGACTGCTGCCAGACCTCGGCGAGCAGTTCGCGCCGGGCGACGACCACCCCCGGCCGCCCGGCGAGGAAGGCCAGCAGGTCGAACTCCCGGCGGGTGAGGTCCAGTACCGCTCCGTCGAGCTCGGCCTGGCGGCGCAGCGGGTCGATGGAGAGGCCGCCGACGCGCAGGACCCGCGAGGGCGGTTCGGCTCCGGCGGCGGAACGGGCCCGCCGCAGGACTGCGGCCATCCGGGCGGAGAGGTGTTCGACGGAGAAGGGCTTCGTCAGGTAGTCGTCGGCGCCGTCGTTGAGCAGCCGGACGATCTCCGCCTCGTCGTCGCGGGCGGTGGCGATGATCACGGGGACGTCGGTGATGCCACGCAGCATCTTGAGCGCCTCGGATCCGTCCAGGTCGGGCAGGCCGAGGTCGAGGATGACCACGTCGAATCGGTGGTGCGCGACCTCGCGCAGGGCCTCCAGGGCCGTACCGACGCTGCGCACGGCGTGCGAGGCCTCGGTCAGGTGCCGGATGAGGGCCGAACGTACGAACTGGTCGTCCTCGACCACGAGCACACTTGCCATGGGCGGCACCGTAGTCCATCCGGGCGACCGTACGGGGTGTCGGGCCGCTGTTGTGGCGGGTGGTGCAGTATGTGCCGTGATGCAAAGAGGACTTGTACATGCCATGGCGTGGATGCTCGCGACCGGGGCGGCGGTGACGCTGTGCTGGTGGGGCGTCCACACCGTCATGTCGGGCACCGCCTACGATCCGCCGCTCGCGGTGCCCCTGGCCGCCCAGCCGCCGTCCTCCCCCGCCCCCGGCGCGCAGCCCTCAAACTCCCCTTCGCAGTCGCCGTCCGCCCCGCCCTCCGAGTCGCCGGACCCGTCCGCGTCGCCGGCCGCCGGGGCCTCCCCCGACAAGCCGTCGCAGAAGCCCTCCGCGTCCCCGGAGGAGCGGCAGCGGGCGGGCGGCCAGGACGCGGGCAAGGTGCAGGCGTACCCGGTCTCCGGCGGCAGGGTCGCCTTCTCCCTCGGCGCGTCCTCGGCCGAGCTGGTCTCGGCGACGCCGGCGGCCGGCTGGCGGATGCAGGTGTGGAAGCAGGACTTCTGGATCCGGGTCACCTTCACCCGGGACGGCCGCGAGGTGTCGGTGTTCTGCACCTGGCACGACCACCCGCCGATGGTCGAGACCGTCGACCCCTGAACGGCCCGCCCGGGCCGAGCGGGCCCGGGCGGGGCGGCGCGCCCGGCCGCTCCGGATCACACGGGAACGGTGCCCACCAGCACGAACTCGTTGTACGGGAAGACCCTGCCCATCCTGCGGGGGAAGGGGAACGAGTAGGTCCGCCGCACCGCCACCCCCGCCTTCGCGGCGTGGCCGCGCAGCTCCTCGAAGCTGACCCAGCGGATGTGGGTGGCGTCGGAGTGGAAGCCGGCCTCCTGCGGGGTGATCATGACGATCGACCCGCCCGGCTTGACCAGCGGAAGGTACTGCTCCAGCAGCATCGCGCCGGTCTCCTCCTCCACGTGTTCCAGCACGTGCGCGGCCAGCAGGCTGTCGAAGGACGCGGGCCCGCAGTCCGGCGCCGCGGCCAGCCCGTCGGGCGTGTAAGCGGTCAGGCCGCGCTCACGGCAGATCCGCACCGAGTGCGGGTTGTGGTCCACGCCCACACTGCCGGGTCCGCAGTTGAGCAGGTTGCGGCCCAGCCCGCAGCCGATGTCGAGGACCCGGCCGAGCCGGAGCCGCCGCAGGTTCCACCGGTAGGGGGCCTGTGTGGGCAGCAGCCGCTTGATCCCGGACTGTTCGAGGCGGGCCAGCCTGCGCGTGTAGTCCGAGGAGGCGGTGCTGGGGGTGCTCGGTTGCGGAGCACCCGGGGATGCGGGGATGTCAGACATCTGTCGCCGTTCCGGAATATGCCGTAGGAGGGGGTGTCCCTCCGAGGGGGCTCACAGGCTACGCAGCGACAACGCCCGCCGGGAGTAAAAGTGTTGATCTTTTCTAACGAAAAACGGAGGACGGCGGCTGCGGCGAGGCCACCGCCGAGGCGTCGGCAACCGGAGCCGCGCCGCCCGCGAAGTCCGCCAGCGCCCGGCCGTGCTCGACCCGGCCCGGATGCGGGTCGCCTGCGACCCGGCGGGTGAACTCCGCGACGGGCAGCTCCCGGTCGGCCGCCACCAGCACGGCATTGCCGAAACGCTTCCCCCGCCACACCACCGGATCCGCCGCCAGCGCCAGCTCCCCGAACCGGGACGCGGCCGTCGCGATCTGGCTCCGCAGATGGGCCAGCGGCGGACCGTCCGCGAGGTTCGCGACGTACCATCCCGTGGGCGCCAGGGCGCGGCGTACGTCGTCCAGGAACTCGGTGCTCGTCAGGTGCGCCGGCGTGCGCGCCCCGCTGAACACGTCCGCGATCACCAGGTCCGCCCAGCCGTCCGGCACCTTGGCCAGACCGGCCCGCGCGTCCACCGCCCGGACCCGGACCCGTGCCTGCGGATCCAGCGGCAGGTGCTCCCTCACGAAGGCCACCAGGGCGGCGTCGATCTCCACGACCTGCTGGGTGGAACGGGGGCGGGACGCGGCCGTGTAACGGGCCAGGGTGAAGGCACCGCCGCCCAGGTGCACCACGTTCAGGGGCTGCCGGGCGGGCGCGGCGAGATCGATGAGGTGGCCGATCCGCCGCTGGTAGGAGAAGTCCAGATACGAGGGATCGCCCAGGTCCACGTGCGACTGCGGGGCACCGTCGATCAGCAGGGTCCAGGCGCCGGGCCGCTCCCGGTCCGGCGCCAGCTCAGCCCGGCCGCCGTCCACCTGCCCGACGACCGCCTCCGCGCCGCCGCGCGCGCGCTGCCTGCCCTTGTCCCTGCCCTTGCCTGCCACCACCCCATTGTGCGGGCCGGCCGGCCCGGAGCGGTCAGCGGCAGTTGTCCGCGGCCTCGATCAGCCGGGCCGCCTCGCCGAGCGCCGCACGCAGCACCTCGGGGTCGGTGACCGGCCCGACGGCCTCCGGCGGGAGCAGCCAGCCCGTGGCGCCCGCCGTGGGCACCGCGTCACCGAAGCGCATCCCCCGGCCGTCGGACTGCGTACACGCACTGCCCGGGAGGTCCCAGGCGTCGGCGGTGCCGGGCGGGACGAGGAAGCCGAGGGTGTCACCCGACCCGTCGTGCAGAACGGGCCCCACCGGCCCCGACCGGCCGGCCGAACGACGGATGATGTCCACCGCCTCCAGGCCCTGGCGGGCGGGCACGGTCACCAGGTCAAGGTCCGGGGCCGCGCCGGGCCCGGGTGCGGTGTTCGTTCCAGTGATCTCCATGCCGGCCTCCGCCAAGGGGAACCCCTCCTCGATCCGTATCCGCATGGGTTCAACGCACGGGAACGTCAACGGGTGCGGCACCAAGACGCCGCAAAGGATGGCAGTTCATGGCGGATCGCGGGTGAGATATCCGTTTTGTAGCTAAACATCGCGTGAACACCCCGTCGTCGGCGGTACGTTCATGCGCGCCGGGCCCCACCCTTGCCAGAGAGGTCACGTCCATGGCGGCGTTCCCCCACTCACCCAACCCCACGTTCCGGCGGCTGCGCGGGCAGCACTCCCCGGCCGAGTTCGCGGCCCTGGTACGCCGGGCGGCGAAGGAAATCGGAGAAACGGTTTCCTGCGACGCCCGCTACATCGGCCGGGTCGAGTCCGGCGAGATCCGCTGCCCCAACTACGCCTACGAGCGCGTCTTCCTCCACATGTACCCCGGCCACACCCTGGCCGACCTCGGCTTCTCCCCCCGCGAAGCCGTCCGCGGCCGCTCGGCGCAGCGCGGCCCGCACCCGGCCCCCGTCCCCCGTCCCCCTTCCACTGCCAAGGAGAGCGACGTGCTGCGTCGCGCGTTCATGGCGGGCGGCTCCGCGACCGTGGCGGCCGCGACGCTCGGCCTCACCCTGCTCGGCGACACCCGCCGCCCGCCCGCGCGAGCGGGCGAGTCCGAGGCCGCCGCCGTCGAGGACGCCGTACGCCGGATCAGGCTGCTGGACGACCGGCACGGAGCGGACGCCCTCTACCGCAAGGCGTCCGAACCCCTGCGCACCGCCTACGCCCTCCTCGACGCCGGCGCCACCCGCCAGTCCACCGAGGACCGGCTGCACTCCGGCGCCGGCGAACTGGCCGTCTCCGTCGGCTGGCTGGCCCACGACTCCGGCCGCTTCGACGACGCCCGCTCGCACTACGCGGAAGCGCTGGCCACGGCACGGGTGGCCCGGGACGCGGGCCTGGAGGCACACGCCTTCAGCAACATGTCCTTCCTGGCCCGGGACACCGGCCGCTCGCGCGAGGCCGTACGGGCGGCCCAGGCGGGCCTGCGCGCCGCGGCCTCCCTCGGCTCACCGCGGCTGCTGGCACTCCTCGCCCTGCGGGAGGCCGGCGGATGGGCGGGACTCGACGACCGCAAGGCCTGCGAGGAGTCGCTGACGCGCGCCCACCGGGAGTTCTCCCGCGGACCGGCGGACGCCGACCCCGAGTGGATGACCTTCTTCGGCGAGCCCGAGCTGGAGTTCCTGGAGGCCCGCTGCTGGTCGGCACTCGGCGAACACGCCCGGGCGGCCCGGCACGCCCGGCGCGCGGCGGACCTCCAGGACCCGCACTTCGCCCGGAACGTGGCCCTGTACACCGCCGAGCTGGCCGGCGACCTCGCGCGGGCCGACGCGCCCGACGAGGCCGCCTGGGCGGGTGGGCGGGTGCTGGACCTGCTGGCCGACGTGCAGTCGACGCGTGTGCGGTCGATGCTCGCGGGGACGGCCGCGACCCTGGTCCCCCACCAGCGGTCGCCCCGAGTCGGGGCCTTCCTGTCCCGCCACGCCTCCGAGTAGCCCTCACCCCCGTCTCGGGCTGCGCCATAGCCCCCGCCGGCGAGGCGGGATCGTGCGGGTCGGTGGTGCTGGGGCGCTGCCCCAGACCCCGCGCCTCAATCGCCGGCGGGGCTTGGGTGGTGTGGGGTGGTGCCCCGCCGGAATGTCTCCTCGGCTCGCGCGGTACTGCATATCGCGGAGGCGGGCCGGTGGTGCGCGCTCGTCCTGCGGGGACACTCCGCCGTGTCCCCACCCCACGGTGTGGCTCCGCCAGTACTCGGTAGCCGCCGAGAGGGCCTGGGGGACACCTTTCTCGTCGCGGTTGGAGCGGGGACGGGCAGGGGTGTCCCCGCAGGACGAGGCGTCACCGCCGGGCACCGTGGTGATCGCTCGCGCACGCCGAGCCGAGGAGACACCCCTGCCCGGCCCCGCGACCGCCCGCACCACACCAGCCCCGCCGGCGCTTGAGGCGCGGGGCCTGGGGCAGAGCCCCAGCACACGGCCCGGGGGCTGCCCCGAAACCGCCACCCCCCGCAGGAGCGGAGGGGCCCCGGCACACCGGCCCCGGCCGACGCCCGAAACCGCCACCCCCGCGGGAGCGGAAGGGCCCGGCCCCGCGACCGCCCGCACCACACCAGCCCCGCCGGCGCTTGAGGCGCGGGGGTCTGGGGCGGAGCCCCAGCATGGGGTCTGGGGCGGAGCCCCAGCAGCCACCGGCCCGCAGGGCACGAACCAAGCCGCCACCCCCGCGGGAGCGGAAGGGCCCCAGCACACCGGCCCGGGGCCGCCCCCGAACTGCGACCCGCCGCGGGAGCGGAACGGCTAGGCCAGGTGTCCCGTGTCGTTCCAGCGTTCCAGCGCCGGCGCCCCGTACGCCCACCCCAGGACCGACAGGGATGTCGGTTCGAGCCGGATGCGGGCGCCGAAGGACGCGTCGAAGCCCAGCCAGCGCGCGGCCAGCGTACGCAGGATGTGCCCGTGGGCGAACACCAGCACGTCCCGCTCCGCCGAGCGCGCCCACGCCACCACCTCGTCGGCACGCGCCGAGACGTCGGCGACGGACTCGCCGCCGGGGACGCCGTCGCGCCAGATCAGCCAGCCTGGCCGGACGGCCTGGATCTCGGCCGGGGTCATGCCCTCGTAGTCGCCGTAGTCCCACTCCATCAGCACGTCCCACGGCTCCGCCCGCACCCCGAAGCCCGCCAGGTCGCAGCTCTCGCTCGCGCGGGCCAGCGGGCTGGTGCGTACCTCAAGGCCGGGCAGGCCCTTCCACGGGTCGCGGGCGAGGCGTTCGCCGAGCAGTTTCGCGCCCTGCCTGCCCTCCTCCAGCAGCGGCACGTCCGTGCGCCCGGTGTGCTTGCCGAGCTGGGACCACGCCGTCTGGCCGTGGCGGGCCAGCAGGATGCGGGGGGCCATGCGAATCTCCCGATCGGTGCGTTTCCTCGTCCGCCCATCATCCAACACGCCCCCGGCCGGCTCTCCCACCGGCCCGTTTCCGCGCCCCGCTGACGATTGTCAGTGGCGGATGGGACACTTCCGCGGGTGAGCTCCTACCCGCCCAGCAGCCCCGCGCAGCCGAGCACGCTGCGCCAGCGGCTCGCCGGCCTGCGAGGCCCCGCCGTGCAGCCCCGCCCGCTCGACGCCCGGTCGCTGGCGGCCCTCGCCGCCAATCCCGGCTGCGGCAGACGCGCACTGCTCGACGGCGCCGGTGTGGACAAGAACGCCCTGGCCTCGGCCCTCGGCTCGCCCGCCTCCTTCGGGCAGTCGCAGTTCGCCATCGTCCGCGGGAACTCCTTCGAGGCGAAGGTCAAGGGCGACGGCGGCGCCGAGCTGCTGCGGCTGGTCCACCGGTACCTCGATCCGGCCGCCGAGCCGCCGCCGGGGGCCGGCGCCCGTGTCCCGGACCTCACGGCCGCGGGGCCCGAGGGCCGCGCCGCCCGGACCGCGCTCGCGCTGCGCGAGGCCACGGCGGCGCGGGACTGGACCCTGCTGGACCATCCGATGCTGGCTCTGGAGGTGGCCGGCTCCCCGGCCTATCTGGAGCCGGACGCCGTCGTCGTGCACCCCGACGGCCGCTGGACCGTCGTGGAGATCAAGTCGTTCCCCATGATCGACGGGGCCGCGGACGCCGCGAAGGTGGGCGCGGCGGCCCGCCAGGCCGCCGTCTACGTCCTGGCTCTGGAGCGGACCGCCGGGAAGCTGGCCGGCGCGGAGGTCGGGCACACCGTGCTGCTGGTGTGCCCCAAGGACTTCTCCAACCTGCCCACCGCCGCCCCCGTCGACGTCCGCCGCGAGCGTGCGGTGACCCGGCGCCAGCTGGACCGGCTGACCCGGGTCGAGGAGCTGGCCGCCGCGCTGCCCGAGGGGCTGACCTTCGACCCGGAGCGGACCGCCGAGGAGCTGGCCGAGGCGGTTTCGGCGGTGGACGCCGCCTACACCCCCGAGTGCCTGGCCGCCTGCGAGCTGGCCTTCCACTGCCGGGAGCGGGCGCGTACCGCCGACGAGGTGACCACGCTGGGCCGTTCCGTACGGGGCGAGCTGGGCTCGCTGACCACCGTCGAGGAGGCCCTGGCGGCCGCCTCCGGGGCCGGCTGCGCCGAGGACCCCGCGGCCGCCGCCCTGTACCGCGCGGCCCGGCTGCGTGCCGAGGCGCTGGAGACGGCCGCCGCCCTGCCCCGCCAACATGTCCCGGAGCCGTCCGAATGCCGCTGCTGAGCACCCTGGCCCGGCTGGAGGCCGTCCGGGCGGGCCGCGCCCAGCCGCTCGCGACGGTGCGCCACCGCCATCTGAGTGAGCACCCGCTGGTCTTCGTCCCGCTGACCACGGCCGGTGAGGCGGGGGCGCCGCTGGGCGCGATGGTCGGTACCGACCGGAACGAGCCGCGGGTCTTCGTGATACCCCAGCCCCGCGACCGGGATCTGCGCTGGGCGTTCCTCGCCGAGCTCGCGGTCCACGTACTGGCGTACGTCGACGCGTACGCCGATGCCGTGGAGCCGGCGGAGCGCAGCGAGACCGATCCGGAGACGGGCAGGCGGGTCAAGGTCGAGACCGAGCTGTGCGTGGACGCCCCGCAGCTGATCGTGCCGAGCCGGGCGGGCGTCGAGTACGTGCGGCTGCTGGGGCGGTCGATGAGGTTCCGGCGCACCGCGGAGGAGGATCCGGACAATCCGCATCCGGCGCCGTCGCAGGTGCCGCTGCTCGGCCGCTGGTTCACGCACCTCGGGGAACGGGCGCGGGTGCCCGGGTCCTCGATGCTGCTGGCGGCGACGGACCTGCTGTCGCGGCACTGGGCGACCGGCCAGAGCAACCTGGAGGACCAGCACCTGGGCGCGCTCCTGGCCTGGATCGCGCCGTCGGGCGGCCGGTCGGGGGCGGAGGCGGCCCTGCGTGCGGAGATGTGCCGTGACTCCGGGGGCCAGTTGCTGTGCCCGCCGGCCGGTCCGGCCACCGACCCGGCTTTCGACAACAAGCTGCTGGCTCCGGCGATCGCCCGCTACGACGCGGCGCGCTCGGCGTGGGCGGCCAGGGCCGGGTCCGGGGACGGCGGCGGCGACGGCGAGGTCCGTGCGGCGGAACGGGCCGTGCGCCGGCTGGTGGTGGACCAGATGGCGAGCACCTGGCGGGCCACGTGGGAGGCGGTCGACCTGGTCCGCGCGCTGCCGGCGGGCGAGCGTGCGCAGGAGCGCTGGACGCGCGACCGCTGGTCGTACACCGGGCACCGGGACCGGGTCCGGGCGGGCGAGCCGCCGCAGCCGCGCCGGGACGACGCGGTGACGGCGGCGCAGAAGCTGGCCACGCGGGAGACCGAGCAGGTGCGTCTGGACGCGCAGGAGGCGCTGGACGACCCGCTGGTCATGGCGGGCCGGAGGCTGGCGGGCGAGGCGTTCGCGGGGGAGGTCACGGACGTGGTGATGGAGTGGACGGAGTCGAAGCGGCCCAGTCCCCGGCCGCTGGTGACGGTGTCCACGGAGGACCGGCCGCAGCTCGCCGACGGCGGTGCCGTGAAGGTGTACCGCTCGCTGGGCGGGCGGCCGCAGAGCGCGCGCTTCGTCCGGTTCGAGGAGGACGGGCAGGTGGTGCTGCGGATCCTCGACAAGATGGGGCGCGGCCGGGATCCGGAGCCGGGTTCCGTGCCGGAGAAGGGCGACCGGGTGTGCTGGACGCTGTTCGAGCACGACGCGCGCGGCGGCCCGAAGCTGCCGGACGCGGAGCAGACGCCGTGGACCCATGGCGGGCCGCCGGGATCCGGGGCCGCCGTCCACCTTCCCGACGCCGTCACCGACGAGGACATCCTTTGACTCCTGTGACCGCACCGGCTGCCTTCGACCCGGGTGCCGCTGCCGCCCGGGCGACCGCGGCGATCCTGCACGACACGCTGCACGGGGCCGAGCGGGGTGTCGTCGTCGACTCCCCGCCGGGGGCGGGCAAGTCCACGCTCGTGGTCCGCGCGTCGCGGGAGCTGGCCGCGGCGGGGCGTCGGCTGATGGTGGTGGCGCAGACGAACGCGCAGGTCGACGACCTGGTGCTGCGGCTGGCCGAGAAGGATCCGGAGCTGAAGGTCGGCCGGCTGCACAGCAGTGACGGCGACGCCTACGACCCGGCGCTGCGGGAGCTGCCGTCGGTGACGCTGTCGGCCAAGCCGGGGGACCTGGCGGAGCTGCCGATCACCATCTCGACGGCGGCGAAGTGGGCGTTCGTCAGGGACGTCGAGCCGTGGCAGCACGCGATCGTCGACGAGGCGTACCAGATGCGCTCCGACGCGCTGCTGGCCGTGGCGGGGCTGTTCGAGCGGGCGCTGTTCGTGGGCGACCCGGGGCAGCTGGACCCCTTCAGCGTGGTCGGGGCCGAGCAGTGGGCGGGTCTGTCCTACGACCCTTCGGCGTCGGCGGTGAGCACCCTGCTGGCGCACAATCCGCAGCTGCCGCAGCACCGGCTGCCGGTGTCGTGGCGGCTTCCGGCGACGGCGGCACCGCTGGTGTCCCGCGCGTTCTACCCGTACACGCAGTTCCGCAGCGGTACGGGCCCGGGCGAGCGGAGGCTGTCGTACGGGGTGGCGTCGGACGGGTCGGGCCCGGACCGGGTGCTGGACGAGGCCGCCGAGGCGGGCTGGGGCCTGCTGGAGCTGCCGGCGCGGCACACGCCGCGCACCGACCCGGAGGCGGTCGCCGCGGTGGCCCTGGTGGTGCGGCGGGCGCTGGACCGGGGGGCGGTGACCTCCGACGAGCAGTCGCCGGGGCCGGTCCCGCTGACGCCGGACCGGATCGCGGTCGGCACGGCCCACCGCGACCAGGCGGCCGCGGTCCGCGCGGCGCTGGCCTCGCTGGGGGTCACGGGGGTCACGGTGGACACGGCGAACCGGCTGCAGGGCCGCGAGTACGACCTGACGGTGGTCCTGCACCCGCTGTCGGGCCGCCCGGACGCGACGGCCTTCCACCTGGAGACGGGCCGGCTGTGCGTGCTGGCGTCACGGCACCGGCACGCGTGCGTGGTGGTGGCCCGGGCGGGCATCGCGGAGCTGCTGGACGACCATCCGTCGACGGAGCCGGTGCAGCTGGGCGTGACGGTGAAATTCCCGGACGGCTGGGAGGCGAACCATTCGGTCCTGGCGCATCTGGCGGAGCACCGGGTGTCCTGGCGGCCGTAGCGCGGGCTCCGGCGCGGCGGCGCGGCGCTACCGGCCCTTGCGGGTGGCGGCGAAGTGGGCGCGGAGGGCTTCGCCCACCTCGGCGAGGGTCTGGAGCTGCTGCGGGGTCAGGGTGTCGATCAGGTGGCGGCGGACCGATTCGACGTGGAGCGGGGCGGCGTTCCTGATCGCGGCGATCCCGGTGTCGGTGAGGACCACCTCGGCGCCCCGGCCGTCGGTGGCGACTTCCTCGCGGCGGACGATGCCGCGCTGTTCCATGCGGGTGAGCTGGTGGGACAGCCGGCTGCGCGACCAGCGCATCAGCTCGGCCAGTGCGCTGATGCGCATGCGGTGGCCGTCCGTCTCGCCGAGCACGGAGAGCACGTCGTAGTCGGCTTCGGAGAGCCCGCTGTCCTGGCTGAGGTCCCGTGCGATCTCGGCGTTGACCAGCGGGAACATCCGCCGCCAGGCGTACCAGGCGTCCTGCTCGGCCTCGGTGAGCCAGCGGGGCTCGGATGCGGGGGTCATGTCTTCCACTTTAGTCAGGTCGGTGACACATCATCTACCTGGTTGACACGTCACGCACATAACGCTTTCATTAGGTGACACGTCAACAACCACATGGACCGGGAGAGCCCACCCATGACCCGCCTGCACGTCATCTCCGCCGCCACCCGCCCCACCTCCTCAGGCCGCCCGCTCGCGCGGTGGGTCACCGGGCAGGCGGTCGCACACGGCGGCTTCGACGTCACCCCCGTCGACCTCGCCGAGATCGCGCTGCCCTTCCTGGACGAGCCGGAGTACGCCTCCACCGGGAACTACGCCCACCAGCACACCCGCGACTGGAGCGCGCTGGTCGACTCCGCCGACGCCTTCCTCTTCGTGATGCCGATGTACAACAGCGGCTTCACCGCGCCCTTCAAGAACGCCATCGACTTCCTCTACAACGAGTGGAAGGGCAAGCCGGTCGGCATCGTCAGCTACAGCGCCGGCCCCACCGGCGGCGCTCCCGCTGCCGAGATGCTGCTGCCCGTCCTGACCCGCCTCGGCATGCTGCCCGCCGAGCACTCCGTCGCCGTCCCGGGCATCCCGAAGCTCATCGGCGCCGACGGCTTCGAGGCCCCGGAGACCCTGGCGGGCGAGCTGGCCGCCGTACTGGCCGACCTGGCCGAGCTGGCGGCGAAGCGCGCCGCCGAGCTGGAGGCGGCTGCCGTCACCGCCTGACCCGGATCCCGACCGGCCCGTCGCAGGCGGGGGCGCGACTGACGGCCGGTCAGCACGGTCCGGGGGTGCTTTGCGACCCCGGCCGATCATCTGGTCGACTCGCCCGTCACGGAGCCCGTCGGGCTGCTCCTGCACCTCACCGGCCGTACAGGTGTTCCAACCTGTCGGGGCGCGCCCTTGCGGGGCGTTGGACAATGGACGGTGGCCAGGAAGGTTTTCTCACGCGCAGCAGGAGGACAGGGATGGCAGAGCCCGAGCGGACCGAGCGGCGGCCGCGGCCGGCGCCGCTGCTCTTCGAGCCCTCGGAGGCCGTGGCGGATCCGGAGCACTTCTTCGACCTGGAGTCGATCGAGGACCCGCGGGAGCTGCTGTCGCGTGCGACCGAACTGACCCTGGCGTTCCGGGCCGCACAGGAGCGGGCGGTGGAGTTCCAGGCCCTGGCCGCGGCCCAGCTGGCGGACCCTCGGCGGTTCGACCGGCTCACCCCCGCGGCCATCGCCGAACAGGCCGACTGGACCGAGGACTACACCCGCAAGATGATCGAATTCGGCGAGACCCTCCAGTACGGCCGCGCCGACCTCACATAGGCGGCAGGCCGGACCGGGCCGGGTCCGGCGCGGCGCGTCATATGCGGGGGGCACCATACTCCAGGCAGGGCGCTCCTGTCCGGGTTTCGGTGACTCTTGGAGTTCGACCCGCTACGGCGGGTAGACCTTGGCATATGACGACGCTGACGACGGCCCACGGATGCACCGCCCTCCATGCCCGCGGCGAGCGCACACGCACCGCGCCCGCCACACACGTCACACCGCAGGGCGCCGCCTGGCTCGCCTCCGCCTCCGCGCACCCCCGCCGCACCCTCGCACTGTGGGAGGCCCGCCCGGGCCTCCCGGCGACCCTGCCCTGCGGGAGCGCCTTCGACGTCGTCAACGTCCCGCTCGTGCTCGGGCGCCGGGTGCTGGACCTGCTGTGGGCCGAGGGCCCCGGCTCCGGCCCGGTCGCCGTGCACCGGGGCCGGATGCTGCTCTTCGCCGCCCCCGGCACCGCGCACCGGCTGCCCGCGCTGCTGGCGTGGGAGGAGTGGGGGGCCTCCCGGCCCGCCCCGGCCCCCCTGTGCCACGGCCTCGGTGACGCCGTCACCGTCCCTCCGCTCGCCGCCGGCCCGGGTCCGTCGCGGTGGCTGGTGGCCCCCGACGCCCGGGAGCCCTGGCTGCCGGGCCCCGAGGCGCTGCTGTGGGCCTTCGTACGGGCGGCCCGCGCCGCCGCACGGACGGGACCTGGGGATATCGATTTTTCGTTCCGCGGATCCTCCTGCTAATGTCTTCCTCGTCAGCAAGCGCCGCTAGCTCAGTTGGTTAGAGCAGCTGACTCTTAATCAGCGGGTCCGGGGTTCGAGTCCCTGGCGGCGCACAGACGGAGGAAGGCCCCCCACGCGAGTGGGGGGCCTTCTTCGTGCCGCCGCGGTACGGTGCGGCGTCAGGCCGTCACGTCGTGATCTTCACCGTGTACGCGCCGGACCGGGTGCGGTCGGCCACCTCGACGGTGATCCGCTCTCCCGGCACCGTGTACGTCTCGCCCACCTGCAGCGGCGCGTCCGCCAGCGGCGGGTACACCGACCGGTCCCAGCAGGCCTCCGTCTCCGGGTGGGCGTCCAGTACCTCGATGGGGCCGCCGCCCGAGGCCGCCTCGTTGCGTACCCGGTAGACGAGGACCCCTTCGGTGCAGGTGTCGCCGTCGTTGCCGGACGAGCCCCGCGCCTCGACGGCGATCGCGCTGCCGGGCCCCGTACGGACGACGGCGAGCCGGGTGCCGCCGGTACCGCCGCGCGGCGGGGCCTGCCCCAGCGGCTGCAGGGTGTGCAGGGAGGAGCCCGACTGCACACAGTCGACCTGGGAGGGGTCCAGCCAGCCCAGCTTCCACTTGTGCCAGGCGAAGAGGTCGGGGGACATGCCGAACTGGCTGCCCATGACGTCCCAGTCCCCGACGTAGGTGTCCCAGTCGCCCTTGCCGTCGGTGGGCCGGTGGTAGAGGTCCGGCAGGTCGAAGACGTGTCCGGTCTCGTGGGCCAGCACGTTGCGGTCCGGCGGGTGGCGCTCGAAGACGGTGACGATCCGGCGCAGTTCCGTGCCGTCGGCGACGATGGGGCGGTCGAAGTTGACGACCTTCGTGGCGTCGGAGTCCACTCCGGGCGCGTCCGGGTCGGCGACGAAGTAGACGATGTCGTACTTGCCGAAGTCCACGTCGGCGTCGGCCGCTGCGACCGCGTCGCGCAGGTAGGCGGCGCGGTCGCCGGGGGCCCAGTCGCGCCTTATCCCGTACGCGGTGGACGGCCTGGGCATCTGGACCCACCGCTTCTGCGGGTGCGGGGCCAGGCGGAACCGTCCGTACGAGGCCCGCTCGAAGAAGTCGCTGGTGGCGGGGAAGTAGTCGCGGGTGAGCAGCTCGGGGGTGACCGTGCTGTGGTGGTCGGGGAAGGAGAGGAAGACCATGACCGCGTCGAGGGTGCGTTCGGGCTTGGGGTAGGCGCCGTTCCAGGTGTCCAGGCCCAGGGAGTGATGGGCCCCGGTGCGGGTCAGCGCACAGGGTCCCGCGCCGGAATCGGCCACCGCGGGACCCGCGACGAGCGACATGGCGGCGAGCGCCGTGAGGGAAGTGAGTGCCGCGGCGGTACTTCGGACGCGAGAGCGGTCCACTCCCCCGGGTGTCTGCTGTCGCGTCACATCGACCTCCGGTGGTTGATTCGTACCTGTTTAGCCACCTTGAGGCGATTGTCTTACTAATGCCCAGTTCCAGTGCCCCGCACGAGTGAGTGGTACGGCAAGCCGGTGACCCCCGAACTTCACGCGGGTACCTACAGAACGTCACGTCCGATCACCCGGGATCAGCGGAAGCCCCCTCCCGCTCATTGCCGCGCAGAAACGATCACGCGATCTTGGTCCGACGATCCGTCATCACGCCGAACCCCGCCGTCTCAACCGGTGACGCCGCTGGATAGGGCCTCCCGGCAGCCTCTATGATCGGCACACTTTCCTGCACGGACACTCACGAACACTGCGGGGCCAACGGTGAGCGGAACCTCAGAAGGAACCGGTTCGGCGGCCGACAGCATCCGATCGGCCATTACGGAGCGTCACCCGTCAGTGCCGGCAGTGCCGTCGGCATCCCAGCGTGCCGATTCCGATCTGCGCGACTACCGGGCCGCTTTCAACGCGGCCCACCTCGCCATGGCCGTCGTGGACCGCGAGGGCTACGTCGTCACCGCCAACCAGGCCTTCGCCGGCCTGCTCGGCAGCGAGCCGCACGCGCTCGTCCACCGCTGCGCCGCCGATCTGGTGGACCTGGCCGCGGAGGCCCGCACCTGGGCCGCCTACCAGGAGGTCCTGCGCGGCCGGCAGGCCCGGCTGCGCTGCACCCGCCGGCTCAAGCACCCCGACGGGCACTCGCTGTGGACCGAGGTCACGCTGGGGCCCGTACCGGGCACCGGGAACGTCCTGCTGTCCGTCTCCGACATCAGCGACCGGCGCGACCTCCAGGCCCGGCTGCGCCACCTCCAGATGCACGACCCGGTCACCCGGCTGCCCAACCGGGCCCTGTTCTTCGAACGGCTCTCCGCCGCCCTGGAGGCCTCCTCCTACGAGCACGGCGGCGGCACCGGCCGGATCGGCCTGTGCTACCTGGACCTGGACGGCTTCAAGGCCGTCAACGACACCCTCGGACACCGCGTCGGCGACCGGCTGCTGACGGCCGTCGCCGCCCGGCTGACCCAGTGCGCCGACCAGTCCGGCTACGGGCGCACGGGCGGCCACCTCGTCGCGCGGCTCGGCGGCGACGAGTTCGCCCTGCTCGTGGAGGACTCCACCGGCACCGAGCAGCTCGCGGACCTGGCGCGCAGCGTACTGGCCGCCGTACAGGAGCCGTTCGACCTGGCCGGGCAGCGGCTGTCGGTGTCCGCGTCCATCGGCGTGGTGGAGCGGGCCACGGACGGCACCTCGGCGACCGGCCTGATGCAGGCCGCCGACACGACCCTGTACTGGGCGAAGGCCGACGGCAAGGCCCGCTGGACCCTCTTCGACCCGGAGCGCAACGCGCACCGCATGACCCGGCAGGCGCTGTCCTCGACGCTGCGGCCGGCCGTGGAGCGGGGCGAGTTCGCGCTGGAGTACCAGCCGCTGGTGGACCTGGAGAGCGGCGCGCTGCGCGGGGTCGAGGCCCTGGTGCGGTGGAGGCACCCGCAGTTCGGCACGCTGACGCCGAATCGGTTCATCGGCATCGCCGAGGAGGACGGCTCCATCGTCCAGCTGGGGCAGTGGGTGCTGCGCACCGCGTGCCGGCAGGCGCGGCGCTGGCAGATCGAACAGCCCAGCGACACCCCGGTCTTCGTGTCCGTGAACGTCGCCGTACGGCAGGTGTGGGACTCAGACCTGGTGGGCGATGTCGCGGAGATCCTCGCGGAGACGGGTCTGGCGCCGCAGCTGCTCCAGCTGGAGCTGACCGAGTCGGCGGTGATGGGATCGGCCGGGCGCCCGTTGCAGGCCTTGCAGGCGCTGAGCGACATGGGCGTGCGGATCGCCATCGACGACTTCGGCACCGGCTACTCGAACCTGGCCTACCTGAGCCGGCTGCCGGTCTCGGTGCTGAAGCTGGACGGCTCCTTCGTCCGGGGCTTCCGCTACGACGACGGTACGCACCCGAACCCGGCCGACGAGACCATCGTCGAGGCCCTGGTCCAGCTCGCGCACCGGCTGGGCCTCACGGTGACCGCGGAATGCGTGGAGACCGCCGGCCAGGCGGCCCGGCTGCGGCGCGTCGGCTGCGACACGGGCCAGGGCTGGCTGTACTCCCGTGCGGTGGCCCCGGACGTGATCGCCCGCATGATCGGCCGCCGCGTGGAGGCGGCGGCCGCCCCCCTGCCCGACGGACCCGCCCCGCGTCCGCTGGTCTGACCGGCGCGACGCCGGGAGGCCGGACCGCTCGGGGCGGTCCGGCCTTCGCCGTGCGGGTGGTGCGGTACGCGGTGGTGCGGTACGGGTCAGCCGTTGACGGTCTTGTCGTAGCGCAGGGCGACGTAGCCGGAGGCGGCGTGGCCGGCGATGCGGCCGTCGGAGCCGCCGTTGAGGTAGTCCTGGCCGCGCATCATGTCGTCGTTGGGGTTGGACTCGTGGATGTACGAGAACTTCCCGGCGCCCTTGTCGATCCACTTCTCGAAGAGCACCACGTGCCCGTCCGAGGTGTTCAGCGCGTCGCCGGGCTGGAGGTCGGACTTGGAGATGGTGGTGCTGACGCTCGGCAGGCTGGCGGTGGTGTAGCTGGTGGAGGCGTGCCAGGCCATGGAGACGAAGCCCGAGCAGTCGGTGCGGTAGGTGTGGCCGCCGTCCGGGTCGGAGGCGTAGGCGCTCTGGCTGTAGGGGATGTCGCGGTTCAGCCAGTTCACGGCACGGCTCATGATCTCGCTGCGGGCGATCTGGCCGCCCTTGGTGGACGGGGTGGGGGTGGGCGGGGCGGGCGGCTGGTAGGTGCAGTCGCCGGCGAAGGCGGAGAGCAGGGACTGGGTCCAGCCGCTCGCGTCGACCGGGTCGGCGGGGTGGTAGGCGATGTCGTCGCCCTTGCCGTCGGTGGGGTCGGCGTCGTGGTACCAGTACATCCCGCCGTTCGTCCGGCCGTAGTAGAGGCCGCCGCCGGGCGAGACCAGGCTGTCGACGGCCGACCAGCCGCTGCTCTTGAGCTGCGAGCTCTCCCAGTCCCCGACGCCGTTGATCTGGTACGAGAGCAGCCTGCCGTCCGCCGTGCTGGCGAGGAGGACGTCGTCGCCGACGGCGGCGAGGGTCTTGAGGACGAAGCCCTCGTCGATGACGACGTGCTTGGCGATGTGGGCGGGCCCGCTGGGCTTGGCCTGGGAGACGTTGTAGCGGTGGAGCTGGCCGGCGACGGTGCCGTAGAGGTGGCCGGCGCCGTCGTAGGTCATCTTGTCGAAGGTCCAGCCGCTGTCCCAGATCTTCGTGACACCGGCCAGGGCGAGGGCGTTGTCGTTGGTCTGGATGTCGACGCGGTACAGCTCGCCGGCCGTCGACGTCACCAGGACGGTGTTGAAGTTGAGGGTGGCCATCGCCTTGGGCGTGAAGCCGAGGTTCGCG
The DNA here is from genome assembly GCF_001941845.1 of Streptomyces sp. TN58. NCBI lineage: Bacteria > Bacillati > Actinomycetota > Actinomycetes > Kitasatosporales > Streptomycetaceae > Streptomyces > Streptomyces sp. TN58. The sequence goes on from NZ_CP018870.1 coordinate 2,669,761, forward strand.
CCGATCAGCGTCTTGACGCGGTCTCCGGTGTTGGGGGCTATCGCCGTGTAGGTGAGGCGGCCGTCGGGGAGGGTGCCGTAGACGGACACGTTGCCGCCGCAGATGGCGGCGGCCTGGGCCGGGGCGGAGGTGACGGTGACCAGGCCGAGGGTGGTGGCGCCGACGGCGAGGGTGGCGGCGAGGCGGCGCTTGAGGGACGACGAGAGCATGGGTGTCTCCGGATTCGGGCAGCCCGGACGTACGCGCGTCGAGCTGTGGGAGGGAAGCGGAAGCGGAAGCGGAAGGGTTGCGGCTCAGTACCAGTTGTTGTTCAGGAAGTGGTTCCAGGCCGCGCAGGGCGTGCCGTACCGGCCGTCGATGTAGGACAGGCCCCACTTGATCTGCGTGACGGGGTTGGTGCGCCAGTCGTCGCCGAAGGCGTCCATCTTGGAGCCGGGCAGGGCCTGCGGGATGCCGTAGGCGGTGGAGCTGGGGTTGTCGGCCCAGTAGCGCCAGCCGCTCTCCTTGTCCCAGAGTTGTTCCAGGCAGTTCCACTGGGTGGAGTTGTTCCAGGCGCCGCCGTCGTGCTTGTTCATCAGGTCGCGTCCGGCCGCCTTCACCGCGGGGATGTCCCGGCCGTCGAGCGGGTCGGCGGTGGTGGTGCAGCTGAAGGTGCCCGGCTGCGCGGACAGCAACTGCTGTGTCCAGCCGCCCGTGTTGACGGGGTCGTCGTTGTGGTAGGCGATGTCGGCGCCGGAGCCGTCGGCCGGGTTGGCGTCCTTGTACCAGTACATGGCGCCGGTGGCCGCGATCCGGCCGTAGTAGAGGCCGCCGCCGGGCGAGACGACCTGGTCGAAGGCGGACCAGCCCGAGGCCTTGAGGTCGTCGCGGTCCCAGCCGCCGGCGCTGTCGATCTTGTACGAGTACAGGGCGCCGGCCGTGGTGGTCGCGAGCAGCCGGTCGTCCCCGACGGCGGTGAGGGTCTTCAGGACGAAGCCGCTGCCGATCTCCCTGCGTTGCCCGATGTGGGCGGAGCCGGTCGGCTTCGGCTGCGAGACCAGGTACTGGATCAGCACTCCCCCGGCCGTGCCGTAGAGGTGGCCGTGTCCGTCGTAGGTGAGCTTGTCGTGGGTCCAGCCGCTGTCGAAGAGCTTGACGGGCGGGCGTTCCAGGACGAGCGAGGTGTTGTTGGTGAGCACGTCGACGCGGTAGAGCGCACCGGCCGTCGACGTGACGAGGATGGTGTTGAAGTTCAGGGTGGCCATCGCCTTGGGCTCGAAGCCCAGGTCGGCCCCGACGAGGACCTTCTTCAGCTCGCCGGTGGCGGGTGTGATGGTGCTGAAGGTGAGGCGGCCGTCGGGCAGCACGCCGTAGAGGGAGGCGGTGCCGCTGCACGTGGTCGCGGCCTGCGCGACGGGGGCGGCCGCGACGGTCGCGGCGGTGAGGAGTCCGGCTCCGAGGGCGCCGGACAGGGCGGCGACCGCGGTCTTGCGGGCAGCCCGGCGGAGGGTGGTGGTCACGGTGTTCCTTCGTGAGGGTGTCAGCGACGGGGTTCGGCGGTGCGGTAGCCGTGGGCGCGCAGGGGGGCGCGGGCACCGGAGAGGAGGGCGTTGGCCTGGTCCAGGGCGGCGGCTTCCGAGGCGGCACGCAGGAAGAGGTAGAGGTCGACGCCGTGGTCGGCGGCCTTGGCCCGTACGTGTTCCAGTCCGTGTGCGGCCTCGGCGTGGGCCCAGATCAGGTCGGAGAGGAGCGCGAGCACGCCGTGGCGGTCGGGGTCCTGGCGGGGCCCGGAGAGGGCGGCCCGGACGATGCGCACGTCGGCTAGTCCCAGTTGATGCTGGGGTCGGCGTCCGCCGGGGGCGTGTCCCAGTTGATGCTCGCCGCGCTGATGCGGCTGTCTTCGGCAGGGGCGGGCGCCGAGGTGGTGGTGACGGCGGCGGCGCAGAGGGCGGCGAAGGCGGCGGCGACAGCGGCGAGGCGGGCGGTGCGGGACATGGCTTTCCCCCGAGGTCGAGAGCTGGGTGGCGGTCCGTTCGGTGCGGTGTGCTGCTGCGCGCTGTCCCGGGCCGTCCTTGAGGCTCTGGCCTGAGCCGGGGACTCTCGTCCCCGCCGTCCCGGTGATCACCATGTTGCTGCCCGTGCCACGTGTGCAGAAGGGTTTCTGCCTGGCACCAAGAGGCCTGGCACCTTGGTGCCAGACTTCGCCTACGATCACGGTGGCGGCGGTCCGACAGGGCGGCCGAAGTAGCGCTGGGGGGCGTGGACTTGCTGCAGGCACTGGGGCTCGGGGCCGACGTGGAAGCCGTGTACCGGGGGATGCTCGCCGACCCTTCCGGAGGGGTTGCCGAGCTGGCCGCCCGCCTCGGCCTCACCGAGACGCGGGTCCGCGACGGCCTGGACCGGCTGGTCGACCTGGACCTGCTCAGACCCTCCCGGGACTGCCCGGGCGCCCTGCGGGCGGTCAGACCGGAACTGGGCCTGGAGCTGCTGCTGCGCCGCCAGGAGGAGGAACTGGCCCGGCAGCAGGAGGAGCTGGCACGCAGCAAGGCCGCGGCTGCGCAGGTCGTCTCCGAGTTCGCCGAGCTCCGCCCGAACACCGAGGTCGACGGCGCGGAACGGCTCGTGGGGATGGACGCCATCCAGAGCCGGCTCGAACAGCTCGCCCACGGCCTGGAGTGCGAGTGCCTGGCGATCCTGCCGGGCGGCGCCCTGTCCGAGGCCAGCTTGGAGTCCTCCCGCCCGCTCGACGAGCGGGCACTGGCTCGGGGCATCGAGATGCGCTCCGTTTACCAGGACAGTGCCCGCAACGACCCCACGACGCTGGCCTACGCGCGTTGGCTCACCGAGCAGGGCGGTCAGGTACGCACGAGCCCGCTGCTGCCGCCCCGCCTGTTGGTCTTCGACCGCACGGTGGCGGTCGTCCCGATCGACCCGGCGCACTCCCGTCTGGGCGCGCTGTGCACCAGCGCACCGGGGATCGTGGCCTCCCTGGTCACCCTGTTCGAGCAGACGTGGCAGGCGGCCGTACCGCTGGGCGCGGACCGCGCCCGTACGGACGACACCCGGCCCAGCGCGGCCGAACTGGAACTGCTGAAACTGCTGGCCTCCGGCATGACCGACGAGGCCGCAGGCAAGCGGCTCGGGGTGTCGCTGCGTACCGTCAGGCGGCAGATGTCCGCGCTGATGGAACGCCTCCACGCCACGAGCCGCTTCGAGGCGGGCCTCAAGGCGGCCCAGCAGGGCTGGCTCTGACGGCTTGAGTCGTCAGATGCTGCGGACGAAGGCGGCGAAGGCCTCCGGCCCGACGGTGAAGGTGGGCCCGTCGGGATTCTTGGAGTCCCGCACGGCGACCCGACAGGGCTGAGCGGCCACCTCGACGCAGTCGCCGCCATTGGTGCTGCTGTACGAAGCCTTGCGCCAGGCGGCGCCGCCGAGGGGTGCGCACTCGACGCACTCGCCGCCGGTCCCGCCGCTGTAGCTGGACTTACGCCAGCGCACGCCCGTCAACTTGGTGTGGGTCCCCATACCGTTCCTCCCGTACGCGAGCGATCAGCGCCGCAGATTCCTCAACGGAGAGCGCCGCGGCCTGTAGATGATCGTAGCGATGCGCGCAGTCCCTTGCCGTCTCGGGATTTGCCTTCACGTGGGCCGAACCGTAGCTCTCGGCATAGACGACATCCGGATCACCATCGAACCGTAGGACGGTGAACGCGCCTACAGTGGCAGGGTGTTGTCCCGCGCTGAACGGGAGAATCTGAATCCGCACCTCGCGGCGGTCCTGAAACTCCAGCAACCGGTCCAGCTGCCCGCGCATGATCTCGTGGCTGCCGAAGGGGCGGTGCAGTACCGCCTCATCCAGCACCACCCACACAAATGGTGGGCGTTCCCTGCCCAGGATGCGCTGACGCTCCAGCCTTGCGGCCACCGCCTCATCGAGGTTCTGACCCCACCCCGCATGGAGCACCGCCCTGGCGTATGCCTCTGTCTGCAGGAGCCCGTACACCAGCTGCGGTTGGAACGAGGAGATGTTCGTGGCCCGGACCTCCAGCTCGGCGAACGCCTGGAACCACGTCGGCAGCTGGCTCCGCAGAACGAGCCCCACCAGGCGGGAAAACACCCCGCCCGTCCCGAGGGCGGCGTCCAGCCGCTCCGAGAAGTCCCTGGTCGGGACCCGGCGGCCGTTTTCCACCATGCCGATCAGGGAGCCGGTGCAGAAGATGATCGCGCCCAGTTCCGCCTGTTTGAGGCCCGCCTCTTCCCTCAGCCGGCGCAGCTCGTAGCTGTAGTAGTCCAGCGGCGAGGCGCTGGGATCGATGTCGCGGGCCAGGACCATGAGAACGGCACCCCCAAGCGGGAAAACGGGCTTGTGGCCGAGCGTAGCGACAGCGCTACGTTCCGGTGTCCGGAAACCGGCAACCATGTGACACACCTCCGCCCCGCCCCTGGGAGAGGGGACGGGGCGGAGGCGTCGCTCGGCGCGGGGTGGGGGGAGATCAGCAGGCGCCGAGGTCCTTCCAGACACCCCATTCACCGGTGGTGCCCGGCGTCTCGTTCTGGGTCCACCACTGGGCCTTGTACTTGCGGCCGTTGTGGGAGACCTCGTTGCCCGAGGTGTAGACCGTGCCCGCGACGTAGGCCGGGGTCGAGCCGCAGCCGGTCGGGGGCTGGGTGGTCGGCGGGGTCGTCGTCGGCGGGGTCGTGGTCGGCGGCGTGGTGGGAGGCGTGGTCGGCGGGACCGTGGTGCCGCCCAGGGCGTCGGAGATCTGGCCCAGCAGCGTGGCGTTGTTGTCCAGGCCGAGCAGGGAGTACATCATCGCGCCGGCCAGGCCGCGCTGCTTGCCGTAGTCCACGCGGGCCTGGATGGACTTCTGGTTCAGGCCGGTGAAGAACTCGCCGTCCTTGTAGAAGTACGAGGACTTCGACTGGTCGTCCCAGAAGGTGGTCGACGGGTTGTCGACGATGCCGCCGAGCTCCTTGTAGTGCGCGATGCCCGCCTGCTGGCTGAGCGGTCGCGCGCCGGAGCCGCCGGTCGCGGTCTGGGCGAGACCGTTGGTGGTGCCGGCCGGGACGCCCTTCCAGCCACGGTAGTAGAACTCGTAGCCCAGGGTCAGCTTGCCGGCGGGGAAGCCGCCGGCGATGCCGTAGGCCGGGTTGCCGTCGATCCAGGAGTCGATGGCGTTGTCGATGCTGTACTTCTCGGTGCCCGGCGCGATCGGGTCGGTCGGGTCGGCGGCGGACGGGTACAGCGGGGACTGGTGGTACGTGGGCCCGTCGCCGTCCCAGGCGCCGTGCATGTCGTACGTCATGATGTTGGCGTAGTCCAAGTACTGGCCGATCTTGTCGGTCTCGATGTACTTGATCTTGTCCTGGCCGGCCGGGAGGGCCGCGGTCAGCATGTACTTCTTGCCGCCGTTGGCCGCGCCCTCGGCGTCGAGCTGCTTGCGGAACTCCTGGAGCAGCAGGGTGAAGTTCTGCTTGTCCTCGGGGCCGTAGTGGTTGCCGAGGTGGCCGCCGGCGGAGCCGGGGTACTCCCAGTCGATGTCGATGCCGTCGAAGATGCCGGCCGCGGTGCCGGGGCCGCCGAAGCCGCCCTCCACCGGGAGGTCGCCCTTGATGTACTGCTTGATGCAGGAGGCGACGAACTTCTTGCGGGAGGCGTCGGTCTTGGCCGCGTCGTGGAAGTACTTGGAGTAGGTCCAGCCGCCCAGCGAGATGTTGATCTTCAGGTGTGGGTACTTGGCCTTCAGTTCCTTGAACTGGTTGAAGACGCCCACGATCGGCTGGTTCCACGTGTCGGCGACGCCGTCCACGCTGTCGGCCGCGCCGAAGGTCTTCTGGTAGTCGGCGAAGGAGTCACCCGCGCCGTCACCGGCGTTGGGGTTGTTGTCGTCGCCGGCCGCCTTGTTGGCCTCGAAACAGGTGAGCTCGGTGGGGTGGATGTTGCCGAACGAGTAGTTCAGCACGTCGAGCTTGCCCGCTATGCCCCGCGTGTCGAGGTGCTTGGGGTAGAAGGCGTTCCCGTACACGCTCCACTGGTCGTAGTAGGCGATACGGACGCCGCCCGCCGCCGCTCCGGTCGCGGTGTCGGCGGCCTGGGCCGTGCCGAGGCCGGCGAAGGAGGCGAGCGCTCCGGCTGCCAGCGCGGCGGTCGCCGCGGCCGCGACGAGGGGTTTACGGATGTGCATGAACTGCCTCCGGGGGGCTGGGAGGGGAGAGCGGGAGTTCGGGTGAGAGAAGTGATAGCGATCACCGCCACACGCCGTCAATGGTTCGGACCAAAGAAGGACTAGACCACTCTCGCGCCATTCCCCCTAGTCAGAGACCTGATCAAACATCAGAAACCGCTCGCCACCCCGGGTGACGAGCGGTTTAAGGTTCCCTTGAGACACGCTCTCGCAAGGTTTTGGCAATGAACCAGCCAAACCCCGTTCTCACGGCTTCAGTTGGCCGCGGACACCTCCGCGGGCATGCCGTACGCATCTGCGACGAGTCCGTACGAACGCAGCCGGGCCGCCCCGCTGTGGGCGTTGGCGGTCAGCATCAGCTCGTTCGCGCCGGTGCGCTTGGCGAGGTCGTCGAGCCCGTCGGCGACCGCGTCGGGGGTGCCGTGGACGATGTTGGCGAGCCAGCCGTCCACGAACTCCCGCTCCAGCGCGGTGTACGGATACGCCGCCGCCTCCTCGGGCGTGGGCACCAGCCCCGGACGCCCCGTGCGCAGCCGCAGCATCGACAGCGCCCCCGTGGCCACCTGGGCGCGGGCCTCCTCGTCGGTTTCGGCGGCGAGCGCCGAGACGCCGATGACGGCGTAGGGGGCGTCCAGGACGGCGGAGGGCCGGAAGCTGCGGCGGTAGAGGTCGAGCGCGGGCAGGGTCCCGGCCGCGGAGAAGTGGTGGGCGTAGGCGAAGGGCAGGCCGAGCTCGCCGGCGAGCTGCGCGCTGAAGCCGGAGGAGCCGAGCAGCCACAGCGGCGGCCGCCCGGCCGGGCCCTGCACCGGGCCCGGGACGGCGTGCACGCGGGCGTACGGGTGTCCGTCGGGGAAGTCGTCGTCGAGGAAGCGGGTGAGCTCCGCGAGCCGGCGCGGGAACTCGTCCGCGCCCTCTTCGAGGCGTCCGGGCCCGCGCAGCGCGGCGGCGGTGCGGCCGTCGGTGCCGGGGGCACGGCCGAGCCCGAGGTCGATCCGGCCCGGGGCCAGCGCCTCCAGGGTGCCGAACTGCTCGGCTACGGCGAGCGGGGCGTGGTTGGGCAGCATCACGCCGCCGGAGCCGAGCCGGATGCGGGAGGTGTGTGCGGCGAGGTGGGCCAGGATCACGGCCGGGGACGAGCTGGCGACGCCGGGCATGGAGTGGTGCTCGGCGACCCAGTGGCGGTGGTAGCCGCGGGACTCGGCGAGGCGGGCGATGGCCACGCTGGTGCGCAGGGAGTCGTGCGCGGTGCTGCCGGCGCCGACGGTGACGAGGTCCAGGACGGAGAGCGGTACGGGGGCGCGGCCGAGGGCGGCGCCCCGGATGCCGCTGCGGTTCTCCGGCGCGGGGGCGCTCGGCGCCTCGCGCCGTACCTCGTCCCGTCCCTCGTTCGGTGCACCCGCCGACACGCCGTTCGACACGCCGTTCGTATCCCCGGTGTCACTCATCGTCGCTCCCGTCCCCTTGTCCACGTCCGCACGAGGCCGTGCGACACCGTACGAAGAACTCGAACCGTGAGCGGCCGCCGGGCATTCCCGGCCCGACGATGCAGTGCGCGTGACCATGGCATATGCCAATGGCGTAGATCCAGGCAGACGGATGTGATCGAGCCATCAATCTCCTCAACAGGCGCTCCACATGGGCCTCTTGATGGCTATCGTGGTAGGGCAAGCGGTAACAACCTGCTAGGGGGAAACCGTGGCGCTGAAGCCCGAGCCGACCGCGCCGTTCCACTCGGTGCAGTACGCACTGCGCGTACTCGAAACGATCGCGCGTCACACCGGTGGTGTGACCGACGCGCAGATCGCGCGTGAGACCGGCCTGCCCGCAGTCCATCTCGCCCCGATGCTGCTCATGCTGCGCCGGGAGGGGTACGTCCTGCAGGTGGCGGACGGCGCGTACGCCATAGGGGATTCCCTCGTCCTGCTCGGGTCCGGCACCGACCGCCAGCAAGCTCTGACCGACAAGCTCCAGGAGACCCTCGACAGGCTGCGCGACTCGGTCGGCGCGGCCGTCTACATCAGCCGGTACGTGGACGGCGAGGTCAAGATCACGCAGTTCGCGGACAGCCCGCGCACCCCGAAGGTCCACGAGTGGGTCGACTTCCGGTCGGCCGCGCACGCGAGCGCGGTCGGGAAGTGCCTGCTGACGCAGCTCGACCTGAACGGGCGGCGCGACCACCTGTCCCGGCACAAGATCGCCCGACTGACGTCGAAGACGATCGTGAACGAGCGGATCCTCTTCTCGAAGCTGGACTCCCAGCCGGCCACCGTACCGATGCTGGACCTGCAGGAGTACGCCGTGGGCACGGTCTGCGCGGCCGTCCCGATCACGGCGGGCGCCTCGGTCGGCTGCCTGGCCCTGCCGATGCCGGTCGAGCACGCGCACCGGCTGCGGGCGGCGGCGGACACCCTGAACCGGAAGGCCGCGCCGCTGCTGCTGTCGCTCACGCTCTAGGGTCTGTATCGAGTTGCCCCGTGGAGCAAGGAGCGGCGTTCTGTGCGTGCCCTCGGCGTGCGGGACGAATGTCCTCGTAGCGGAGCTACCAGGGCATTCGGCTCGTGCGCCGAGGGTGCGTGCCGGGCGTCGCGACGCCGCGGGGCAACTCGATACAGGCCCTAGGGGGCGGAGTAGGCGGGCGGGGCTCCAGAGCCCTCAGGCCGGAAAACACTTCGGGCGGTTCCCGGTGAACCGGAAACCGCCCGAAGGACAGGTGCGCCGCCAGGGACTCGAACCCCGGACCCGCTGATTAAGAGTCAGCTGCTCTAACCAACTGAGCTAGCGGCGCCTGCTGACAGAGAAAATACTACCCGGTCCTCGGGGGTGCTCCAAACCATTACCTGCGGGGTGCGTGTGGGCCCTGCGGAGCCCGGTGTTTCCCGGGGCTCCGCCCCGGACCCCGCGCCTCAAACGCCGGCGAGGTTGGATCCGGGCGCCGCAGCCTCACTGGGGCAGGAGGCCGAGGCGGCCATGGGCCTCGTAGCGGGCCAGAAGGGCGGACAGGGCCGGCGGGGTCAGGGGGGCGTAGCCCCCGGCGGGGGATCGGTGCCAGACGGGGTCCGCGCAGCGGAAGGCGGTGCGGCGCAGGGCCACGCGGTGGATCTTGTTCGTCGCGGTGACCGGCATCTCGGGGACGATGCGGACGTAGCGCGGGGGCATCTTCGTGCCCAGGTCCGGCTGGCGGGAGAGGAAGGCCTCGAAGGCCTCCGGGGAGAAGGACGTGCCCTCGCGGAGCGAGAGGGCCGCCATCACCTGGTCTCCGGCCGCTTCGTCCGGGACTCCGTAGACGGCGACCGCGGTCGCGTCCGGCCAGCGGGCGAGGATGTTCTCGATCACCGCCGCGGCGAGGTTCTCGCTGTCGACGCGGAGCCGGTCGTCGGTGCGGCCCGCGAAGTAGAGGAAGCCGGCGGGGTCGCGGTAGAAGAGGTCGCCCGTCCAGTACCAGCCGTCCCGGGTGCGTTCGGCTTCCGCGTCCGGGTTGCGCCAGTAGCCCTCGAAGAGGCTGCGGCCCCGGTTGACGAGCTCGCCGATCGCGGTGGAGCCGTTGAGCAGGCGGCCGCTCCCGTCCAGGACGGCCGGCGGGCATTCTTCGCCCGTCTCCGGATCGATCACCGCCAGGTCGTCGCCAGCGCCCGCCCGGCCCAGGGCGCCCGGCGGGGTGTCCGGGGTGCGCTGGACGGAGGCGCCGCCCTCGGTGGCGCCGTAGCCCTCGATCAGGCGGACGCCGAAGCGTTCGGCGAAGCGGGCGGCGTCCACGGCCCCGGCCTCGGTGCCGAAGCCGAGCCGGAGGCGGTGGTCGCGGTCGTCGGGGCGGGGCTCGGTGGCCAGGAGGTACTGGATCGCCCGGCCGACGTAGGTGAAGTACGTCGCGCCGTAGGCCTGCACGTCGTCCAGGAACGCCGAGGCGGAGAAGCGGCGGCGCAGTGCGACCGCGGCGCCGGCGGCGAGTGCGGGGAGCCAGTCGGCGATGACGGCGTTGCCGTGGAAGAGCGGCATGCAGACGTAGTGGACGTCGTCCGCGCCGACGGAGAACCGGCGCGCCAGTGAGGCGCCGGCGGCCGCGAGCCGGCCCTGGCTGCAGACGGCGGCCTTGGGGGCGCCGGTGGAGCCGGAGGTGAAGTAGAGGAGGAGGCGGGAGCCGGGGATGGGGGTACGCAGGGCGGCCTCGCCGGGTTTGGCGGCGGCGTAGGGCGCGAGGAGGGCCGCGTACTCCTCGGTGCCGGTGACCAGGACGCGTACGCCGGGCAGGTCGAGGCCGCGGAGCAGCGGCAGGTGGGCGGGCTCGGTGATCAGGAGGCGGCAGTCGGTGTGCAGGATGTCGCGGGCCAGTTCGGGGCCGCGCCGGGTGGGGTTGATCCCGGCGACGGCGGCCCCGGCGAGGGCCGCCGCGCCGAGCCAGAACGGGAACTCGGGGGTGTTGTCGAGCAGGACCCCGAGGTGTGGTTCCGCGCCGGCGGGCATGAGGTCGACGAGGAGCGCGGCGCGGGCGGCGGCCTCCTGGGCGGTCCGGTGGTGGGTGAGGGCGCGGCGTTCGCCGTCCTCGTACACCAGCCCGGGCCGGTGGTCGCCCCACTGGCGCACCATGAGCTCCGCGACGGTTTCGGGTGCTGTCGTCGTCGTCCGCATGCCGCCGGAGGGTAGCTGACGACTCGTCAGAACTGAACGTCGGAGCAGGCGTAGAAGGCCATCGGGGTGTCGTTGACGGTCCAGACGGCCAGGATCAGGTGCCGGCCGCTCTTGCCGCTGGGCATGGAGCCCTGGTGGACGGTGGTCATGGCGGGGCGGGCGCCGTTGTAGGCGACGGTGAGGAAGGGCTGGGGTTCGAGGTCGGCGCGGGTGAGGGCTTTGGTGCCGGTCCAGCCGTCCTTGGTGACGTAGTACTTGAAGTCGGTGGTGGAGTGGTTGGCGGTGAACTGCCACCTGAAGCCGTAGCTCTGGCCGCTGGTCACCTTGGTGGTGGGCCAGGCGCCGCCGCGCGGGTTGTCGAGCTCGGCGAACTGCGGGAGTCCGCCGGAACATATCCTGCCGTCGGCGGGGCCGGCGGCCGGGAAGCCCTTGAAGCCCTCGACGCTCTGCGGCTCCCACTGGATCGCGCCGCAGTCGGAGACGGTCCTGTTGGCACAGAGCTTCTGGCGGCTGATGGGGGTGTCGGTGTAGCCGTGGCCGCTGGCGCTGGGAGCGCCGACGAGGGTGATGCCGGCGACGAGTCCGAGGCCGAGCGCGGCGACGCCGGCCCTCCTGGACGCTCCGGATGTCGCGGGGATTCTGGGCATGCGAAGGGGGCGGCGGAGGGGACGCATGATGCTCCTTGAACGTGGGGGGAGTTCGGCGAGCGCGCGCATGGGGATTCTTCAGGTCTAGACCAAGTCCCAGATTATTGACGAGAGTTGGCCATGTCCATACCAATGAGGAAACGGGTGGTCCGGTCACTTCCGGCCACCCGTTCCCTCTGGCTGAGCGATGCGCGCTGTGTGTCTACTCGGTACGCCCGGTGCAGAAGGCGACCGTGAGGTCCTTCACGAGGGCCTTGCGCTCGTAGTCGTCGAGCTCGACGAGCCCGCGCGAGGTCAGCCGGTGGACGGTGTCGTCGACGGCGTCCACCACCGAGGTCAGTACGGCGTCGCGGTGCTTGGCGTCGATCGCGGCGACCCGCCGGCGGCGCATGGCCTCGGCGACCTCGGGCGCGTACTCGATCCGGGTCGGCTGGGCCGAGTACACCTCGATGCCGACCGCCTCGGTCTCGGCCGCCAGCATCCGGGTCAGCGCGTCGCCGACGGCCTCGGCGTCACGCAGGGTCGGGGCGTCGTCGTGGAAGGCGTCCGCCGGGAGCTGGGACAGTACCCGGGCCATGGCCGACTCCACCTGCTCGGCGAGGTACGCGGTGTGGTCCGCGACGGCGAGGGTGGCCCGGGCGGTGTCCTTGACCTGCCAGACGACCTGGACGACGACCTGGAGGGCGAGGCCGTCGGAGTCGACGGCGGGCATCGGGTCGCTGCGCCAGTGGCGCAGGCGTACGTCGACCCGGCGGCGCAGCAGCAGGGGGCTGACCCAGGTCAGGCCGGTACGGCGGACCGTGCCGCGGTAGCGGCCGAAGAGGGTGAGCACCCAGGCGTGGCCGGTACGGGCCCGGCCGAGGCCGCCGAGCGCGACGAGGGCGACGACGCCGAGGAAGGCGAGCGGCGGCCAGTGGACGGCGTGCAGTCCCCGGTAGGCGCGGGGGGCCGCGCCGAAGGCGGCGACGAGGGGGGCGGGGACGATCCCCGCCCGCCAGAGCACGGCCGTGCAGCCGGCGAGGGCCAGGCCGCCGACGGCGACGCCGACCCAGCCGGGCAGCACCGGGCCGCGGTGCTCCCGGAGGCGGTCGTCGCCTTGGGGGACCCGGCGGCCGGGCGCGGGCCGGGCGGGCCTGTACGTGCGGGCGGGCGCCGGGCGGGCCGTGGCGGTGGCGGCGGCCGCCGAGTCGGCCGCGTCGGCACGGAAGGGGAGGTGCACCGGTACCTCGGTGACGGAGGTGCCGCGGTGCGGGGCGGCGGCCTTCGCCAGGTCCGGGGCGCCGGCCTCCTCCATGCCGCGGGCCACCGCCTGGGCGACGATCTCGGCCACACCGGGCCCGGGCACGCCCGAGTTCGCCGCGTCGGCGGGGTTCCGCGGCCGCGGGGTGGCGGGCGGGATGTCGACGGCCTCGGCTCCGGCCTCCGCCTGGGCGTGCACCGGCTCAGGCTCGACCTGCCCCCGCGCGGCGGGCACCACCCCGCCTGCGGCGCGCTCGTGCTCGGGCTCGGGCTCGTCCTCGGTCCCGTTCTGCCCCCGCGCAGCAGTCACGACCTCACCCTCCGCTCCCGCCGACCCCGCATCCACCGACACACCGACCGCCCGGCCCGGAGCACCGACACCGACCGCCGAAGGAAGCCCCAGCCCGACCTCCGTCTCCCCCGCCCGGCCCGAAGCCTGCGCCCCGTGCGGTTCGGATGCGGCCCCCGACCGTTCCCGCTCCACCGGCGCGGAGCGCGGCGCAGCCGCCGTCCGGTCCCGTTCCACCGGCTCGGGATGGTGCGGCGCAGCCGCCGCCGGGCGGCAGCCCGCCCCGGCCTGCCGGTCCGCCGACCGGCGTGGAGCCTGCACACCGTGCAGTTCAGGTGGGTACCCCGACCGGTCCCGCTCCCCCGGCACGGGGTGCGGCACGGCCGCCACGGACCGGCGCGGAGCATCCGTACCGGCCTTCACCGGCCCGTCGGCCGTGCCCGCCGCCGAGCAGGAGCCCGCCGCGACCTGCGGCCGCACCGTCTGCGCACCGCGCGGTTCAGGTGCGTACCCCGACCGGTCCCGCTCCCCCGGCACGGGGTGCGGCGCAGCCACCCCCGGGCGGAAGCCCTCCCCGGCCTGCGGCTTGGCCGCCCGGGACGGAGCGTCGGTACCGGCCGTCACGGGGCCGTCGACCGTGCCCGTCGCCGAACGGCTGGCCGTCGTGGCCAACGGTTGCGCCGCATGCGGCACGGGGTGCGGCGCGGCCGCCGTCGGACGGAGGCCCGCCCCGGCATGCGGCGACGCCGGTCCGGACGAAGCATGGGTACCGAGCGGCGTGGGGGCGGCCCCCGACGCAGAGGGCACCGGCCCTGCGGGCGCGGCGAGCACGGCCGGCACCCCCGGCGAGGCGGCGGCGCCCCCGTCCGTTGCGCGCGGTGCGGTCGGCGGCTGCGCCACGCGAGGCGACAACTCACCGCTCGGTGCCGGGACGGCGTACGCGGTGGAGGCCTGGCCGGACGGCGCCGGGACCCTCGCCGGGGCGGTGGGGCGGGCGGGCCCGGTCGGGGTCTCCGCCGCGCCGGGCGACGGCTTCGGCTGCCGCTTCGGCGGTGCCGAAAGGGGGGCGGCCGTCGCCCAGCCGAAGGTGGTGGGGGCTGTCGCGGCGGCGGCCGGGACGTGGAGGGTGCCCGTCGTCGAGGTGGTGCGCGTGGGGAACATCGTTACCTCCGTCATGCGAACAGCCGGCGCCAGGTTTCCGGGCCCGGGTAGCCGTTGGCCGCGGCGCCGCGCCAGCCCTGCGCGCGCTGGAAGGCCTCGACGTTGCGGCGGTCCGTCTCGCCCCAGCGGGCGCCCGGGCCGGACGTGTAGTACTTGCCGAAGCCCTTCTTCACCAGCTGCCGGCCGAGGGCCTCGACGGCAGGGTGGGACCGGCCCGGGCGGAACACCGCGGCCCCCGGGTAGGCCCGTACGCCGCCCGGTCCGGGCGCTGCGCCCACCGTCGGCGGGATGTTCCTGCCCTGCTTCTCGACGAGCAGGCGCCAGGTGTGCGCGCCCGGGACGCCGTCGGCGTCGGCGCCCGTCCAGCCCTGCGCGCGCTGGAAGGCCTGGGTGGCACGCTGGTCGTGGTCGCTCCACGTCCGGTCGGCCACCCCCTTGGGGTAGAAGCGGTACGCGCCGCGCTCGATCAGCATCCGGCCCAGCTGCGCCACGTGGTCGTTGGTGGCTCCCGCGGCGAACTTGTCCGCTCCGGGGAAGGTCCTGGCCGGGTCGCCCGGCTTCGGTCCGGCCGCCGGCGGTTCGGGGACGGGCGCGGGGGCAGGGACGGCGCCCGGGACCTGCGGGACGATGCCGCCCGTCACGCCGTTGAACCGGTACGGGACGTACTTCGACGCGTTGGCCCAGTACCCGTAGGGCGTGGCCAGCTTCCGCGTCGTGGGCCGCGTCTGCTCGTAGGCGACGTAGTGCGTGCGCGTCTGGTCCACCCAGCCGCCGAAGAGGACCACGTGGGAGCCGTTGTTGGGGTTCGCCGGGTTGTGGAAGAGCAGCATGTCCCCCGGCAGCAGCTCGTCCTTGGTGATCTTGGTGGCGAACTTGTCGAGGCTGCCGGTCCACTCGTTCGAGCCGAGGTTCCAGGCCATGGAGACGTAGCCGGAGCAGTCCTGCCGGTAGCCGTCCGTCCAGTACTCGGACATGCTGTACGGGACCTGCGCGTCCAGCCACAGCTTCGCCCGGTTGATGATCGTCGTACGGTCGATGCGCTTCACGGCGCCCGGCCGGCCCGGGGCTCCGGGGTTCCCCGGCTTGCCCTTCGGGCCGTGCAGGGGGGTGCGGCCGCCCTGCGGGCTGCCGGGGTCGTCGAGGGTCACCGGCCCGGCGGCCGGTGCGCTCAGGGCGACCGCCGTGCCGCCGCCACCGCCGAGGACCACGCCGGCGGCGGTGGCGAGGACCAGCGCCCGCCGTGCCCCGCGCGCGGCGGGATGCCCCCCGTCCCGGAGCGGTATGGCGCGGGCCCGGGCGAGGGCACGGCGGCGCTGGGCGCATCCCCGGCACACGCAGTCGCCCTCGGGCTCGTACTCCTCGAAAGCGGGCATCGGCATCTGCACATGCGTCGGGGGCTGCATCGTCATGCGGTTCCGTCCACTCCCCTGCGGTTCCAGTGGTCGGCCGAGCCCACACCTGATAAGGGATCAGATGCGGTCGGCGCAGACATATCGTGCACGATAAAACCCTCAAACATGGGTTAATCGGACAAGGCGGGCGTGGCTGGTCACGAGCACCCGCAGGGGTGGGGTAGAGTTTTCCCTGTCAGCAAGCGCCGCTAGCTCAGTTGGTTAGAGCAGCTGACTCTTAATCAGCGGGTCCGGGGTTCGAGTCCCTGGCGGCGCACAGACGGAGGAAGCCCCTCACAGCGAAAGCTGTGAGGGGCTTCTTCGTTCAGCTCCCGTACCCGCGACCGGCCCGGTCCTCAGGCCGCCGTCCCCGCGCGGACTCCCACGCCGGTCAGGTAGGCGGAGACCACCACGTTCGCCGTGTACTCCTTGGCCGCCTTGTCGTAGGTGCCGCCGCAGGTCACCAGGCGCAGCTCCGCGCGCCCCGCGACCCTCGGGCCGTATGCCTTGTGCGCGTCGAAGGCCGTGCGTTCGTAGACCCGTACGTCCTCGATCGTGAACTCGGCGACGGAACCGTCCGCCCGCACCACGCGGACCTTGTCACCCGCCTGCGCCGAGCTGAGGCCGTAGAAGACCGCCGGCTTGGACCGTGTGTCCACGTGCCCCACCATCAGCGCCGTCCCCGCCGCCCCCGGCTGCACGCCCTGGCCCCACCAGCCCACCGTGCCCGGGCTGTCGTACGGCGGCGGATCGATCGCGCCGTCCTTGTCCAGGCCCCGGGACACCACCGGGGCCTGGATGCCTATGGACGGCACGTCGACGCGCTGCGGCAGGGACCCGGCGACGGGAGCGTGCGCGGCAGGCAGCCCCGCGCCCACCGCCCCGCCGGCCTGCCCGGAGAGCGGGGCCGGCACCAGGGTGAGCTCACGGCCCCACAGCCACAGGCCCAGCACCAGGACCGACCAGGCCGCGAAGGTCAGCAGCCGGCCCCCGGCGGATCCCCTGGCCTTGGCCTCGTCCGCCCCCGCCCCCGTCCCCGCCCACGCTTCCGCCCCCGTACGCCAGTCGCTCACGTGACGCCCGTACCCCTCACTCGCCGCTGCGACGGCGGCGCAGGGTCAGCGCGCGGCCGGCGACGGCCAGGGTGGCCACAGCGGCGAGCACGGCGCCGATCACCGTGTGCGGCGTTCCCGGGCCGTCGTGCCCCTGTTCCTTCTTCGCCGCGGTGACCAGGCCGGGAGCCTGCGCCGGGCGGTCCGCCATGCCGCCGCCGCCCGCGTGGACCGGCCAGATCGGCGAGGCGTGGTGGGAGGGGTGCCGGTGCGCGGAAACCTGGACCGAGCCGGTGAACTTCTCGTCGCCGTCGCAGTACACCCGTACGGCGTGCCAGCCGGGGGAGGCGTGCGAGCTGATCATCGCGTCGCCGTAGAGCGGGCTGTGGCGCCCGCCGTCCCGGCCGTAGAGGTCGGCGTCGGCCACGAAAACGGCGGACTTGGCCGCTCCGCGGTTGCCGTTGCATCCCTGGACACGCAGCTTGACCTGCGCTCCGGGGTGGGCCGGGCTCGGGTCGACGGCGATGCTGCCGCGGTCTCCGCGGGCTCCGCGGTCCTCCTCGCCCGCGAGGGCGGTGGGTGCGGCCACCGCGGAGAACGCCGCCAGGGCGGCGGCCACGGCGGCGGTGCGGACAGCGATCGGAACACTGCGCATGGTGAACCTCCTCGACAAGGAGATTCACGCGCGCTGTGCCGCTCCGCATCCGGAGCGGCGCCGTACGTGTCAGCCGTACGCCCCAAACGCGCTACGCCCGTACGGCCGTACGGCCCGGGGTGCGAGGGGTGCCGGGGCTGCCGGGTCAGACCAGGTCGACCAGATCGGCGATCGAGGCGACCGTCTTCGTCGGGCGGTAGGGGAACCTCTCGGTGTCCTGCTCGGTGGTCAGGCCCGTCAGGACGAGGAAGGTCTGCATGCCCGCCTCCAGGCCCGCCAGCACGTCGGTGTCCATCCGGTCGCCGATCATCGCACTGGTCTCCGAGTGCGCGCCGATGGCGTTGAGCCCGGTCCGCATCATGAGCGGGTTCGGCTTGCCCGCGAAGTACGGCTGCTTGCCGGTCGCCTTGGTGATCAGCGCGGCGACCGCGCCGGTGGCCGGGAGCGGGCCCTCGGTGGAGGGGCCGGTCTCGTCGGGGTTGGTGCAGATGAAGCGGGCGCCGTCGTTGATCAGGCGGACGGCCTTGGTCATGGCCTCGAAGCTGTACGTGCGGGTCTCGCCGAGCACCACGTAGTCGGGCTCGTGGTCGGTGAGGATGTAGCCGATGTCGTGCAGGGCGGTGGTCAGACCGGCTTCGCCGATGACGTACGCCGTGCCGCCCGGGCGCTGGTCGTCGAGGAACTTCGCCGTGGCCAGGGCGGAGGTCCAGATGTTCTCGACGGGGACGTCCAGGCCCATGCGGGACAGGCGGGCCTGGAGGTCGCGGGGGGTGTAGATGGAGTTGTTGGTCAGCACCAGGAAGGGCTTGCCGGACTCGCGCAGCCGCTTGATGAAGGCGTCGGCGCCGGGGATCGGAGTGCCCTCGTGGATGAGGACCCCGTCCATGTCGGTGAGCCACGATTCGATCGGCTTGCGCTCTGCCACTGGACTGCTCTCCGCTCTCGCTGACCCGCGACCTCGACTGCTGGTCTGTACCACCTGTCCCCCACCCTATCCGGGCGGGGCTCCGGACGGCAGGGCCGTCCACGGCCCGGACTCCGGCCGCTGCTGGGGCGAGGGCGCGGCTGCGCTGGTGTTTCCGGGCCCGCGGTCCGGAACTGGAGCAGCGGGCATCGGCGACGGCGCGACGGCGTCCCGGGAGCAGGCGTCGGGCCCACCCATCGGGTCCAGCCCGCCTATTCGACGGAACCGCCTCCGTACGCACCGGAGTTGCGGAGGGCCGTCCGGCGGGCGGGGCTGCTGAAGCCATCCAGTCCATGCGCACCGGGCAGTCACGGTCGCTGTCGCTGTCGCGGACGGGGACGCGGACGGGGACGGGGTCTGGGCCACGTCGGCCAGTTGACCTCGTCACGGACGGAACCGGCCGGAATCCCCGCACTCTTGAGTGGTCCGGGCCGGAGTCGCGATGGAGGTATGCGGACGGTGGAGCGCCTGGGCGGGGGCCGAGGTCAGCGGCCGCGCGAGGCGGTACGGGTGCCGAGGCGGAGCCGACGGGCACCGAGCAGGAGACCGCCGCCGGCGGCGAGGGCGGCTGCGGCCCCCGCGCCGTACACCCACTCCCGGAAACCGGTGTGGGCAAGGGAGCCGCCCGCGACGGAATCTTCGGACTCCTCGACGGAGAAGCGGTAGCCGCCCGCCTCGCCGATCCAGTCCCCGTCGTCGCCCTTGCGCTGGACCAGCGCGGCGTCCGCGACGACCTCGCCGGTGGGGGCGTCGGGGGCGAAGGCGAGGGAAACCTTGACGGTCCGGGTGCCGCCGGGCCCCACGGTGAAGCCGGGGAATGCGTCGCCGCCGTCGAAGACGGCGATGATCTCGTCGCGGTCGCTGCGCTCCAGCCCCGCGGGCAGGGTGCCGCCGGGTGCCTCGAACTCCATCCGCACATGTGCCGGGCGCAGGGCGCGCGCCTTGTCGGTGAGGACGACGACGGGGTGGATGGCCGTGCACTCGGAGCTGGTGGTGTTGGTCAGGTCCAGGAACCAGGTCTGTGGATCGCCGCCGGTGCGGTACACGGCCGGGCCACCGCGGATGCGCGCCCCGATGGGGAACGCGGACCCCTTGCCGTCCCCGCAGGTGGCCTGGACTCGGGACGGCAGCGCGGGAGCGGGGCGCGCACCGCCGCCGGTGCCGATGTCCGCACCGGCGGGGGACACGGTGGTGGCGGCCAGGGCGGCGGAGAGGAAGGCGGTGAGGGCAAGGGCTTTGCGCAGTCGCATGGAAGACCTTCGCTGCTCGCCGGACAGGACGATCATCGGACGAGGTGACTATCACCCCGGCCTGCCCGCACCCTGTCACCCACGCGCGAGCCCTCACCGCGCACCACGCCTGAGTCATCCCGGTTTACGCCCGATCAGCCCACGCGTCAACCCCACCCCGTCCCCCACAACCACCCCGCGGACCGCCTCGCCACGCATCCAGCACCGCGCACATCCAGCCCCGCCGGCGTTTGAGGCGCGGGGGCCCGGGGGCAGCGCCCCCGCAACGAAGCCGAACACAGCCCCGCCGGCGTTTGAGGCGCGGGGGCCCGGGGGCAGCGCCCCCCAACGTCGCCGCACTCGCACTCGCACCCGCGCACAGCCTCACCCCAGCCCACCGCACAGCGCGGCTCCGCCAGGCATCCGGCCCCGCCCACCACCAGCCCCGCCGGCGTTTGAGGCGCGGGGGCACGGGGGCAGCGCCCCCGCAACGACGCCGCACATCCAGCCCCGCCGGCGTTTGAGGCGCGGGGGCGCACGGGGGCAGCGCCCCCGCAACGACGCCGCACCCGAAGACGGACCCTGGGCCGGCCCGCCGCAGCCCTATCCGCGCCCGAACAGCGGCGCGAGCGCCAGCTCCGCCGCGCCTTCCGCCACCCCGGCCCCCGCCAGGGCGACCACCGGCCGGGCGGGATCCAGCGCGCGGGCCGCGAGAACGGCTCCGACACCGGCCACGAAAACATCCGGCGCAGCCGCCACCACCCGCCCGCCGAGCAGCACACGGTCCACATCCAGCAGCGCGACCAGGTTGGCGGCGGCCTCGCCCACGATCCGCGCCGCCCCGGGAAGGTCGCCTCGGGCCACCGCCTCCAGGCACAGCACTTCCACGCAGCCCCGCGCCCCGCACCGGCACGCCGGCCCGTCCAGCAGAAGCACCTGATGGCCGAACTCCCCCGCCGCCGAGCGTGCACCCCGGTACACCTCGCCACCCAGCCACAGCCCCGCGCCGAGCCCGGTCCCGACGTGCAGGTACACACAGGTACGGGGCCCACCCCCGATCAGGACATCGGCACCCGCATCCGCCCCGACCCCGAACCCGAACCCGGCGTCCAACTCCGCATCCGCATCCGCATCCACGCCCCCATCCAAGCCGCCCCCGGCACCCGCATCCGCACCCGGCCACCTCGCCCGGAGCCACGCCCCGGCCGCCGCGGCCGCACCGGCGTTCGTGTCCTTGTCCAGCAGCACCGGAAGCCCCAGCCGTCCCTCCAGCACCGCCTTCAACGGGAAGCCCTTCCAGCTCGGGAACCCCGTCACCCGCCCCATCACCCCGGCCCGGTGGTCGAGCGGGCCCGGCGCGGCCACGCCGACGCGCACGAGCGGCGTTCCGACCGAGACCCCGACCCGCGCGACCGCTCGTACGACCGCCTCCACCGCCGCCTCCGGTCCGTCCGCGAAGTCGAGCGGGCCACCGCTCTCGGCGACGACGCGGCCCGCCAGGTCCACCCGTACCGCCCTGAGCGCGTCGCGGTCCAGGTGCACGCCGACCGCGTGCCGCGCGTCGGGCAGCAGCCTGATCAGGGTGCGCGGCTTGCCGCCGGTGGACGCGGCGCGGCCCGCCTCCGCCACCAGGCCGTCCGCACCGAGCCGTGCCGTGATCTTGCTGACGGCCTGCCGGGTGAGTCCCGTACGGGCGGCGAGTTCCGTGCGACCCAGGCCGGCCGGTCCGGCACCGCGCAGCAACTCCAGCACCAGCGCGTCGTTGTGGCCTCGCAGCGCGGGCAGGTTCACCCCGCCGCGCCGGCCGTGCGCATCCCTGTGGCCGCGGTGCCCGCCGTGACCGCCATGACCAACGCGACCGTGCCCGCCGTGCCCGCCGTGCCCGCTGCTCCTGCTACCGCTGTCCACCAGCCCATTGTCCACCCTCCTTGCACTTCGACAACGCTGTTGCCAAAGTGGTCCTCATGAGCACCCCCGCCCCCTCCGCCCCCACCTCACCACTTCGCGTCGGCGTCATCGGCTACGGACTCGCCGGTTCCGTGTTCCACGCCCCCCTCGTGGCCGCCACGGACGGACTCGCACTCGACACGGTCGTCACCTCCGACCCGGCACGGCAGGCCCAGGCCCGCGCCGAGTTCCCCGACGTGCACACCGCCGCCACCGCCGAGGAGCTGTGGCAGCGCGACCTCGACCTCGTCGTCGTCGCCTCGCCCAACAAGACGCACGTCCCGCTCGCCACCACCGCCCTCGAAGCGGGCATCCCGGTGGTCGTGGACAAGCCGCTCGCCGCCACCGCGGCCGAGGCCCGGGCGCTCGCCGCACTGGCGGACCAGCGCGGAACCTTCCTCTCCGTCTTCCAGAACCGCCGCTGGGACAACGACTTCCTCACCCTGCGCCGCCTCATCGCCGACGACGAACTCGGCGAGATCCAGCGCTTCGAGTCCCGCTTCGAGCGCTGGCGCCCGCAGCTGAAGGGTGGCTGGCGCGAGTCGGGCGCCCCGGAGGAGATCGGCGGCCTGCTGTACGACCTCGGCAGTCACGTCGTCGACCAGGCGCTCGTACTGTTCGGCCCGGCCGTACGCGTCTACGCCGAGACCGATACGCGCCGCCCCGGCGCCGAGACCGACGACGACACCTTCATCGCGCTCACCCACGCCAACGGCATCCGCTCCCACCTCTACGTCAGCGCGACCAGCGCCCAGCTCGGGCCGCGCTTCCGCGTGCTCGGCTCGCGGGCCGGCTACGTCAAGTACGGCCTGGACCCGCAGGAGGGCGCCCTGCGCGAGGGCCTGCGGCCGGACGGGCGGCTGCCCTGGGGCGAGGAACCCCCGCACCTGTGGGGGCGGGTGGGCTCGGGCGAGTCCCCGCTGACCGGCGGCGGAGCCCCCGTACCGACCGAGCTGGGCGACTACCCGGCGTACTACGCGGCGGTCGCGGCCGCCCTGCGCACGGGCGGGCCGGCCCCGGTCACGGCGCACGAGGCGGCTCGCTGCCTCGACGTACTGGAGGCGGCCCGCATGTCGTCCCAGGAAGGGGTGGCGGTCGAGCTTTCCGTCAGCACGGAGCCCGGGATCGCGTAAAGCCCGGGGCGTACGGGTGGACGGGTGGACGGGCGGGACAGTCGTGACTCGCCACCCCGCTGCCCAACCCGTTCCACGTCCCCGCTCCACGCGGCCTCCGGCTCCGGCTACGCGCCCTTGAACTCCTGGCGCTGCCGGCCCAGCCCGTCGATCTGCAGCTCCACGACGTCACCGGCCCGCAGGTACGGCTTCGGCTCCGGCCGGCCCATCGCCACACCGGCCGGAGTGCCGGTGACGATGACGTCGCCCGGGTACAGGGTCATGAAGCGGCTCAGGTACCGGACGACCTCACCGACCGGGAAGATCTGGTCAGAGGTGTTGCCGTCCTGCTTGAGCTCGCCGTTGACCCACAGCTTCACATCCAGGACCTGCGGGTCCGGGATCTCGTCGGCGGTGACCAGCCACGGGCCGAGCGGGGTGAAGGTCTCGCAGTTCTTGCCCTTGTCCCAGGTGCCGCCGCGCTCGATCTGGAACTCGCGCTCGGAGACGTCGTTGACCAGCAGATAGCCGCCGACGTGGGCCAGGCCCTGCTCCGCGGAGTCCAGGTAGCGGGCGGTGCTGCCGATGACGACGCCGAGTTCGGCCTCCCAGTCGGTCTTCACGCTGCCGCGCGGGATCAGGACGGTGTCGTCTGGG
Source organism: Streptomyces sp. TN58 (assembly GCF_001941845.1). Taxonomy (NCBI): domain Bacteria; kingdom Bacillati; phylum Actinomycetota; class Actinomycetes; order Kitasatosporales; family Streptomycetaceae; genus Streptomyces; species Streptomyces sp. TN58. Next base: position 2,692,891 of record NZ_CP018870.1, read on the forward strand.
CCGACGGCCGTGTCCGCGGCCTTCAGGAAGAGGATCGGCTCGGCCGGCGGCTCCGCGCCGATCTCCGCGGCGTGCCCGAAGTAGTTCAGGCCGATACCCACGATCTTGCCGATGCGGCCGACCGGCGCGCCGATCCGCAGCCCCTCGGCGTCCAGGACGGGAAGCTCGCCCGACTCGGCCGCGTCCCGCACCCGGGACAGCACGGAAGCGTCGGCGAGCAGCGCGCCGTCCACATCCGTGACCAGGCCGGACAGATCCCGCAGGGTCCCGTCCTGGTCGAGCAGCGCGGGGCGCTCCGACCCGACCGGTCCGACACGCAGCAGCTTCATGGGCATTCTCCCGTGGTCGTGGGTGGTCGGCCCATGGGCATGCCCCGGGCCGGACGATGGGTTGCGGCCATCGGAGGATTGGCTGATCCTCCAAGAAGTCCACCCAATCCGCAAGACCCTGTTCACAGACTGGAACGTACCCCTCCATCGCCCGGCCACCGTCACCACACCCCGCCCTGCGCCCGCCCCGCACGGCGCACGTCGCACGGCGCACGTCGCAGGACGCGGACGCAGGGGCACGGCGCACGCCCTCCTAGGCAGCGCCCTCCGAGGCCCGCTCGACCGCCCGCTCGGCCGCCCGCTCGGCGGCGCGCGTCCTGCGGTGCTCCAGCCAGGCCCGCTCGGCCACCGACCAAGCGGTGGTGGTGAGCAGGTAGAGCCCAGCGGCCAGCGGCACCACGGCGGCGGTGATCAGCGTCCCGAAGGACAGCAGGGGCAGTACCCCGCCCAGCTTGCGCATGGCCTCCTGCTGCTCGGCGCTCAGCTCCGGCACTGCCGCGCCCTCGGCCGCCTGCTTCCTCTTCCGAGCAGAGGCAGCGGAAGCCGCGCCGGCAGCGCCGGTCTGCGCGGCCGCGGCGGCGACCGCGGCCGCGGCCGCCGACCGGCGCCCACGCACCGCACTCCAGGCGGCCACCACCGCGATCGCCCCGAACAGCGCCAGGAACACCAGCCCCTGCGCCCCGAACGGGCCGCCCTCCCCCAGCGCCTCCGTCCACCGGGACCCGAGCGGCGCCGCGAAGAGCCGGTGGCTCAGCAGCTCACCCCCCGATGTGAACGCCTGGTACATGAGGAAGAACACCGGCAGTTGCAGCAGCAGCGGCAGACAGCCGGCCGCCGGCGTCGCCCCACGGAAGGCGGCCCTGCTCAGCGGGTGCAGGGCGAGCCGTACGAACACGGTGAACAGCACGATCGCGGCAGCGGTCGCGGACTCGGCCAGCGCCGGCTCCAAAAGCCGGCCCAGCTCGACAACAAGATGGGTGAAAACGGACACGTGGGCCCTCCGAGGGGTCTCGTCGAACGTCGAAAGAGGTGCATTTCGGCGTGACGACCCGCGAGGGGCGACAACAGTGATCGGTCAGCAGAAGGCAAGAGGTATTGCTGCGCGTTACTGCGCGCCCCTACGCGGCCGTCGGGACGAGACGGCCGGGCGCCCTGGGCCGCGACCGACCCGAGGCATCGGGATCACGCTGCGGCAGGAACGCCGTGCGCTGCTCGCGATCACGGATCGCGGTGCGTATTCGGTGCGGCGGCACGGGCCGTACGAGCCGTGCGGCTGCGGCCAGGGCCTCTGCGCCCACGGAGACGGCGGCGACGCTCGCCGCGAGGGCCACCACCACGGCGCCCAGCCCGCCCTCCCCGGCGAACAGACCGAGGGCTCCCCCGACCAGCACCAGGAGCGGCAGCAGCACAGAGAGAACCCGAGCGGTCCAGACGGGCCATCGCAGCAGCCTGTCCATACGAACCACCCCCTCCCCGCCCCGTGTTCTCGAAACCCTGTTCCCGATCGATGGTAACCGGGCCCACCGACAACGGTCGTGGGATCAGGACCTGAGGGTCCCCCAGACCACCAGGCGGTACTTCGAGCTGTACTCGGGCGTACAGGTCGTCAGCGTGATGTACGCGCCGGGCTCGCTGTACCCGTACCCCGGCTTCACGACACTCCGCGGCACCGGCGCGATCACCCCGGTGTCCCGCTCCGTCGTCTCGCCCAGGGTCCTGCCCACCACGTACGTGTACCTGCGCCCCCGCATGTCGACGATCAGCTCGTCGCCCGCCCGCAACCGGTTGATGTACCGGAAAGGCTCGCCGTGCGTGTTGCGGTGCCCGGCCAGCGCGAAGTTCCCCTCCGCCCCCGGCCCGGCCGTCCCCGGGTACTGCCCCGCGTAACCCTTGTCGAGGACCGTCCGCCTGTCGACGCCCTGCGCGACGGGCACGGCCAGGCCGAGACGCGGAATGCGCAGTACGGCGTACGCCGCCCCCTCCCGTACCGCCGACGACTCGCCGGCGGACCGTGTCGGAGAAGGCTCCGACACGGCCGGAGACGGACGGGACGGAGGAGACAGAGGGGGCGGAAGGGGCGGATCGGGGGGCTGAGGGGGCGGCCCGGAAGGTGGCGGCCCCGAGTCCGGCGGGTGGTCCCCCCAGGCCCGCTCCAGTGCCCGGACCTGATCCTGCGCCGCGGCCGCGGCCTGCCGGTTGGTCCACCACACCTGGTGCACCACCAGCAACAACACCACCACACCCACGGTGACGGTCAGCTCGGCGCCCGCCCACAGGACCCCGACCAGACCGGCCCGCCGCGCCCCCCGGCCACGGCCCTGAACCACCACGCGTATGTGATCCCGCACGGGCCGCACCTTAAGACCTCCCCCGTCAACTGACCAGCGGCAGTACGGTGTGAACCATGCGCCCCGACACGCCTGCCGAGCACATCGCCGAAGCCGAGCGCCTCATCCGCACGGCGACCCGCTACCCCGAGGACCAGGAGCCCTTGCTCCTCCAGGCCGCGGCCCACCTCGAACTGGCCGACGAGCGGGACCGGGCGAGCGCCCTCTACGACCGACTCCTGTCCTCTTCCCCCGCCGACCCCCACCTGATCAAGGCCCTCCAGGCGGCGAACCTCTGGGAGTACGGCCACGAGCCCGAGGCCCGCGCCCTCATCTCCGGCATCCGCGCCGCGTCCCCCGCGGACCCCGCGCCGTGGGAGGTCATCGCGGAAGCGCTTGAGGCGCACGACGAGTTGGAAGACGCGGAGGACTGCTTCACCCAGGCCGCCACTCTCCTGATCGCGGACTCGACCCCGCTCACCCCGGCCACCACCGCCCTCCTGACGGGCCGCCACCGGGTACGCCGCCTCCTCGGGCGCCCCCACGACGACTGGGACATGGTCGCCGACACCCGCCACATCGGCCCCATCCCCCTCGACGAGCTCCACGACCCCAAGCGCATCTGGGCGCTGGGCTCCGACGACCCGGCCGAGCTGCGCGCCGAGATCGCCCGCCTGCGGGCGGAACTGGGCGACCGCCGAGCGGCCCTGTCCCGTCCGTTCCCGGTGGCCATCCTCCACTGGCCGCAGCGCGAACTGTCCGAGCTCCTGACCAGCTACCCGACGCTCGGCTCGGAGTACGCCTCGCACGAGGCCCACCTGCGCGACATCGAAACCTCCCTGCGCGCCCTCGCCGCCTCGGGCACCACCAACCTCGGCATCGTGACGGCGAGCGTCCCCTCGTACGAGGCGTTCGCGGCCTCCGAGAAGACCTCCCCGGCCTCCCCCAGCCTCCTGCCCGAGTACGCCACGACCCTCGCCGCCCGCGGCAAGGCCACCCCCTGGCCCCCCACCCCCACCTCCCCCTGCTGGTGCACCTCGGGCAAGCCGTACGCGGAGTGCCACGGGGGGTAGCGGGCGCTTCGGAGATGCACTCCCGGTCGGACGTACCCGGACCTGCCACAGGGGACAGTCGCGGATTAGGCTCGTCCCCGATTCGACGATCCCTCTAGTACTCCAGCCGTAGATCGTGATCATGGATGCGGAGGCCGCTCGCCGGTAGCCTGCGCAAGTGGCTGAGACCTGGGACGAACAGCAGCTGACCGCGGACGGCTTCGAGCGTGTGTACGCCGAGTTGGAGTGGTACGACGGACCCCGTGCCGGCCTTGCCGACGTCGACGGCACGCCGCACTACTTTCAGGGCTATGACTACGACCACGCCGACGAGGCCGACGCGTATCGCGTGTGGCTCGCGGCCGATACTGCGGTGGCTCTGGAGCGCGAGCAGTGGGCGATCTTTGCCAGGTGGAACCAGCGTCGTGAAGCTGGAGCCGTCGGGCCGGAGAGGCATCCGGGTCACGGCGGGATCGACGCCCGCTACGACGAACTCGCCTCGCTGCTGGCGTCGCACCGTCAGGTGCCGGACGATGCGCGGCAGCTGGTGGGCGAGCTGCGATTCGACGGTGGCGCTCGCTACCGGGTCGGGGGCGTCGACTACTGGTTCCGGTGGCGTCCGAGCAGGTGAGGCCGCCATGGATCATTAGGTGTTGTGTCGACATCCAATGATCAAGCGGCGGCCTCGGACGCCAACTTAGTGCCTGCCCGATGGCAGGAAGCATTCGAGGGTCTGATGAGCCGAATAGCAGGCCGGTTCTCCAGGGTTGAACCCCGCCGCCGGGTGCGCCAGTTGGCCCTCGGGCTGCTGTCGGATCTGCCGCGGAAGAACTGCTGGACCCTGGCCGAGCACGCCGGCGACGCCAGCCCGGACGGCATGCAGCACCTGCTGCACCGCGCGAAGTGGGACGCCGACGCGGTCCGCGACGACGTATGTACTTACGTGGTCGAGCACCTGCGCGACAGCGAGGCGGTGCTCGTGGTCGACGAGACCGGAGACCTGAAGAAGGGCACCGCGACGGTCGGCGTGCAGCGCCAGTACACCGGTACAGCCGGGCGGATCGAGAACGCCCAGGTCGCCGTCTACCTGGTCTACTCCGCAGCGAGCGGGCACGCCGCGATCGACCGGTCCCTGTACGTGCCGCGCTCGTGGACCGATGACCGCGACCGGTGCCGGGCGGTTGGCATCCCCGACGGCCTGGCCTTCGCGACCAAGCCCCAGTTGGCCGCCCAGATGATCCTTCGGGCGCTGGACGCGGGCACGCCCGCCCGCTGGGTCGCGGGCGACGAGGTCTATGGCGACAACCCGCACCTTCGAGCCGCGCTGGAATCCCGCCCGATCGGCTACGTGCTGGCTGTCTCCAGCACCCACCGAGTCGCCACACACGCCGGCAGGTTCCCGGCGAAGGCGCTGGTCGCGCGGATCCCGAAGAGGGCCTGGCAGCGGCTGTCCGCCGGCGCGGGCGCGAAAGGCGAGCGGTACTACGAGTGGGCCCAGCTCGATATCACTGGTCCGGCGGGGCGTCCCGGGCACTGGTGGCTGCTGGTCCGCCGCAACCGGCGAAGCGGCGAACTCGCTTTCTACCGCTGCTTCTCACCCCGCCCGGTGCCGCTGTCCGAGCTGGTCCGCGTGGCCGGGCGGCGCTGGACGGTGGAGGAGACCTTCCAAGCCAGCAAGGGCCTGACCGGCCTGGACGAACACCAGGTCCGCCGCTGGACCTCCTGGCACCGCTGGGTCACCCTCACCATGCTCGCCCACGCCTTCCTCGCCGTCACCGCAGCCGCCGAGCGCCGCGACCATCCAGGCCCCGACGGACTGATCCCCTTGACCGGCAACGAGATCCAACACCTGTTCGCCGCGTTGATCAACCCGGTCCACGCCCTCGCGCACCGGCTCCACTGGTCGCAGTGGCGACGCCGACACCAAGCCCGTGCCCGCACCTCTCACTACCGCCGGCAAGCGACGGCACAGCCATGAAGATCACGATCTACGGCTGCAGTACTAGGCAGGCCATGAGCGACGACTGGCAGTTCGAAGTTCCCACCACTGGCAGCAAGCACCTTCCTCCCGACGCCCGGTACATGGAGGCCCTCAGCAGCCAGGGGTACGGGTTCGAGGTCGCCATCGCCGACCTCGTCGACAACTCCATCGACGCCGGGGCCCGGGACGTGGTGATCCACTTCCTGCGCGACGAGGACCGGCTCGTCAGCCTGCTCGTCATCGACGACGGGAAGGGAATGACCGACGAGGAACTCGATGTCGCCATGACCGTCGGGGGGCGCCGCGACTACGCGTCGGAGGCCCTGGGGATGTTCGGCACCGGGTTGAAGTCCGCGTCACTCAGTCATGCGTCGGCGGTGACCGTCGTGAGCAAGACGCGCAGGACCAGGGCCGTGGGTCGACGCTGGCTGATGGAGCGGGCGGTCAACGGATACCAGTGTGACATCGTGGCTGCCGACTATGCGCAGACCTTGATCGACCGGTATGCCCAGCGGCCGATCACGTGGCAGGGAACGGTCATCCGCTGGGACGGGGTGAAGAATTTCCCCCGGAACGGCGGAGGCGGCCAGACCGACCGCTACCTGCACCGGACCATCAACCGCCTCGGTCTGCAGCTCGGCCTGTATCTGCACAGGTTCCTCGCCAGGGACGACTTCAACATCACGATCGCGGTGGAGGACGTGAACACCGGAACCGAGTACATGAACTTCGGCGTCGAGCCTCTCGACCCGTTCGGATATCCGGTTCCGGGCCACGCCGACTATCCACGGCGTTTCACCGTGGACCTCGCTTCGACCCTCCCCGTGTCTCTCGACGCCCACGTTTGGCCTCCCAAGTCGACCTTGGACGGCTACAAGGCGGTCGGCTCCGTCCTCGACCGCCAGGGCTTCTACTTCTACCGAAACAACCGTCTCGTACAGGCCGGCGGCTGGAACAATTTCCGCCAGCCGGATCAGCACCTCTCGCTTTCCCGCATCGTCATCGACATTCCGCCACATGGCAGCGACGTATTCCGACTGACGGTGAAGAAGGAGGGCGTGGAAGTCTCTCCCGAGTTCGTCTCCGCTCTGGAGGAGGCGCGAGACGCCGAGGGGCGGCGCTTCCTCGACTACGTCGCCGACGCCGAGTCCGTGTACCGCGAGGCACGCAAACGGGCCGGAACGACCAGGAAGGCCGTCATAGGGCCGGGCAAGGGTTTCGACCCCGCGGTGCGAGAGGCGATCGAGGACGAGCTGCCCCTCCTGCCGGGTGAGGAGCCCATTGCCATCCGGTGGCAGTCGTTGGACAACAGCTTGTTCTTCGATGTCGACAGGGACAACCGAACCATCGTCCTGAACCACCATTATCGGTCGGCGATTCTCGGTGGAAGACGTGGTGGCCTCAACGACGCCCCCACGTTGAAGGCCCTCCTGTACCTCCTCCTCCACCAGGTATTCGAGAAGGAGTACAGCGGGAGCCGGGAAAAGGACAACCTGCAGCTGTGGCAGTCGATCCTCGTGGCCGCTGCACGCACGGAACTGGAACGCATGGGCGACGATGACTGACGCAGGCGGCTGCCCGGAACTCCCCTGGTCGACCGTAGAGCACTACCTCGGGGAACGACAGGCAGCCAGCTACCTGCTTTCCGCACCGGCATCCGAACACGCGGTCTGGTACGAGATCGGCGACGGCGGGCAGCACATCTCACTCCAGGTGGAGCTGGCCCGCCACCAGCAGCCACCCCGCTCGTCACTGCCCGCTGTGACCATTGACCAGGTGCATCGTGACGGAAGGCGGATGGCACGCATCCACACCACACAGGTGGCGTTGATGCGTGACTTCCATGACCTGCTCATCGCCGTCGCCGACCGCATCGTCACCGGTGAACGCGACCTCGGGCAGGCTTTCGACGAGACGGTGCACGCCTGGGGCCGGCTGCTCGACCAGCCGCGCGGGCTCGGCGTGGAGCGCCGCATCGGGCTGCATGGTGAACTCGCGGTGTTGCGTGCTGTGGCCCGCTCCCACGGCTGGGCCCAGGCAATCGATGCGTGGACCGGACCCAAGGCGGAACAGCACGACTTCGGGTTGCCCGAGTCCGATCTCGAAGTGAAGACAACTACCGCGGAACGGCGAACCCACACCATTCACGGCATACACCAGCTCACGGAGAGCTCCGGCCGCCCCTTGTGGTTCGCCTCTCTCCAGCTGACGCGAGGCGGCCTCGGCGGCCGGTCACTGCGCGATTCGGTGACATCGGTGGTCCGGGACGCCCACGCTGCGGACCGCATCGCTTCGATGAGGCTGGAGACCGCCCTGGCGTCGAGCGGGTGGAGCGAGAGCGACCCGGACGACGAACGCTGGGCTCTGCGCGCAGACCCCTTGCTCGTTCCGGCCGAACACCTGCCGAGACTGACCGAGTCGATGATTCCGCACTCCGTCAGGGAGCACGTCTCGTCGATCGACTATGGCATGGACGTAACCCATCTGAGCTCGGCACCCGGCTCGCCGGTCGACCTCACCGACTTCCGTCTTCCGTGACCGACGAGGATCTGAATTGACAAGCATCGAAACCCTTCGGATCGCGTTGCACAGTGCCGTGCTTTCCGACCTTGACGGCAGCAAGCCGAAGAGCCTGGCTCGTGCCCTGGCCTACCAGGCCGAGGACATGGCCCCGGAGGCCGCTGCATGTGCCTACGAGTCCGATTTTCAGATGGCGCTGAAGGGCGCCCGCTCGACGCATCAGCTGGTCGAGCTCTGGCGGAAACAGCTCACGCGCTGGGACTACGCCGATCAGCCGGCCTGGACCGGCACTCCTGCGCGCACGAGCGAGCGCAGGGCCGCGATCCACGATCTGTTGAAGCTCGAAGAGGCCACCCGGGCGCTGCTCGACGGGTTGATTCCCGTGTCGAAAGCGGCGTCCTCCGTGGTGATCAGTCCGGAACACAAGCCCTGGTACACGCCTCAGTCCCAGCTCAGCCGCCCGCACTACTGGCCCGCGTATCGCAATCTCCTCACCGCCAAGGGGTGGCCGGCCGACGCCGTGGCCGCGTTGGACGTGGCAACCGACCAGGTGGTCGAGCGGCTGGCCGATCCGACCGATCCTGCGGTGTACCAGTCCAAGGGGCTTGTCGTCGGCTACGTGCAGTCCGGGAAGACCGCGAACTTCACGGGCGTCATGGCCAAGGCCGTGGACGCGGGCTATCGGCTGGTGATCGTTCTCGGGGGAACGCTCAACATGCTGCGAGCCCAGACCCAGCGGCGCCTGGACATGGAGCTCGTCGGGCGGGAGAACATCTTGCGTGGGGCCGACGAGACGGAGTCCGACTACGCCGACGACCCGGCCTGGGCGGCCGGAAAGTTCGTGTCCTTCGGCAGCCTTCCCTCTGCACTGGGGGCGTTCGACATCGTTCGGATGACCACACGGGACGACGACTACAAGAGTCTTCTACAGGGCATCACGGCCCTGGAATTCGAGAAGCGGGAACCGGCCCTTCCGCTGTACGACCTGGAGAACCTGCACCGCTCGTCGGCACGCCTGATGGTGGTGAAGAAGAACAAGACGGTGCTGGCCAAGCTCGTCAAGGACCTGGGGAAGATCAAGACTCCGCTGGCAGAGATCCCCGTACTGATCATCGACGACGAGTCGGACGAGGCCTCGGTCAACACGTCGAAGCCGGACGTCCAGCGCAGTGCGATCAACGAGCAGATCTCGAAGCTCCTGAACATGTTGCCTCGCGCCCAATACGTGGGTTACACGGCGACACCCTTCGCCAACGTCTTCGTCGACCCGAGCGACACGGAGGACATCTTCCCGAAGGACTTCCTCATCTCCCTGCCTCGCCCGGAGGGATACATGGGGGCACGTGACTTCCACGACCTGGACACCGAGGTGGAGGAGCACGAGCGCACCGTCGCCAACTCCAACGAGATGGCTCACGTCCGCGACATCCTCGACGACGCCGAGGACGACACCTGTCTTCGACAGGCCATGGACATGTTCGTGCTGACGGCCGCCATGAAGTTGTACAGGGAAGAGGTGGGTGGCCTCGGTGACGGCTACTTCGAGCACCACACGATGCTCGTCCACGAGTCGGTACGCACCGGAGTCCACCGTGAGCTGCACGACCGCGTTCTGAAGCTGTGGCACGACGCCGGATACACCGGTCCCAGTGGACACGCGAGACTGCGCAGACTCTTCGACAGCGATGTCGCCCCGGTGTCGAAGGTGCGGGCCGAAGGACAGGCCGTTCCCGCCTCCTACGACGAGTTGATGCGCTTCGTCGGACCGGCGAGCGTCCGTATCGGGGGTGACGGGCAACCGATCATCGTCGTGAACGGCGACAGGGACCTGGAAACGGGCGAGGCTGACTTCGACAAGCGCCCGATCTGGAAGATCCTCATCGGCGGCCAGAAGCTGGCCCGAGGCTTCACGGTCGAGGGGCTGACCGTTTCGTTCTTCCGCCGCAGGGCCGGAAACGCATCCACGCTCATGCAGATGGGACGTTGGTTCGGCTTCCGCAAGGGCTACCGGGATCTGGTGCGCCTCTTCCTCGGCCGCAGGGAAACCATCGGGCGCGCCGAGGTTGACCTGTACGACGCATTCCAGGCCATCTGCCTCGACGAGGAGGCATTCCGCTCGGAGCTGCAACGGTATTCCGTGATGGTGGACGGTCGGCCACAGATCACGCCCGCGCAGATCCCCCCGTTGGTCTCGCAACACCTGCCGTGGCTGAAACCGACCAGCCCGAACAAGATGTACAACGCCCGACTGGAACTCGTACGGTCTGCCGGCCGCTGGGAGGAGCCCACCGCCTACCCGCAGAAGAGCGAGCACCTTCGGCGCAACACCGAGCTCTGGCTTCCGTACCTCGACGCCCTCGGATCAGAGGCCCGCACGTACGGATACCACTTCCGGGAGAAGGGCGTCGTCCACCGCTTCAACGCGTTGACGGGCATCTTCCCGGCAGCCACCGTCCTGGACACGCTCTGCGGACTGCGGTGGGAGGTGGCAGAGCAATTCCCTCCCCACCTCCGGTACATCTCGGAGATCACCGAGGCGGGCAAGGTGGACGACTGGGTCGTGCTCGCCCCCCAGCACGCCTCGGTCTCGGCCGGTAAAACCGTCGCCCTCGGCTCGGCGGGGCGCCAGTACTCGTGGTTCTCCCGAGACCGCCGTGCGGACCGAGGGCCCCTCTTCGGTGCCATCAGCGACAAGAAGCACCGCGGGGTTGCCCACCGGATCGCCGGCGCCCTGGAGACCTCGGGGGACGGTCCCACAGAGGAGCTGGTGGCCGAACGCCGTGGGGCGATCGTTCTGTACCCGGTCCTGGAGACGGCGTATCAGGGCTCCATCGACGCGTCCGGCCACATCGATTCGGACAAACTCGTCATGGCGTTCGCCTTCGTGGCACCCGCTTCCGCCCACAGCGCCAACGGTCAGGTCGTCCGATTCACGACGATCTCTTCCAAGCCCAATGCGATCATCGACGTGACGGAGATCGACAGGACGTGATCTCCGACTAGGTCGGCTAGGCGGTGAGACGGGTCCACCCGTGTCACCGCCTCCTCGCACTCAGCGATTTCGGGGGCGGCATGAACACAGGCACGACGGGGCGGCTTCGGTCCCTGGACATCTGCTCGGGCGCCGGCGGACTGGCCCTGGGACTTGAGCAGGCCGGGTTCGACCCTGTCCTCCTGCTCGACAATCGCGACGTCGCATGCCGAACCCTGCGTGCCAACCGACCCGGCTGGAGGGTCCTCGAAAAGAACCTCCTCGATTTCGACCCTTCCGAGCACACCGAGACATACGACGTGGATCTGCTGTCGGCCGGCTTGCCGCGAGTAAAGGCCACCGCCACCGTGGCGCGCCGGGACAGCGAGGCCGAAATCGAACTGCTCCGTGCCACGATGCTGCTTCTTCACGGTGTGCAGCCCAGGGCGCTGCTCGTGGAGAACGTGCCCGACCTGGTGACGAAGCCCGACTACGAGGCGATTCGCTCCTACGTCGCGGACGAACTGGCGCACCTTGGATATCGGCACACCTGGTTCGTCGTGAATGCGGCGGATTTCGGTGTTCCTCAAACGCGCCGCCAGGGGATTCTGGTTGCCTTCAAGGGCGACGGGCTGGAGGCCTTCGTCCAACCGAGTCCCACGACCGATGCACACGTCACCGTAGGCGAGGCGTTGTCGGAATCGATGGCCGCCGGCGGCTGGGCCGGGGCGCACAAGTGGGCGGCGCAGGCCGATCAACCTGCTCCCACGCTCGTCGGCGGTTCATGGGAGCGTGGTGGCGCGGACCTTGGACCGACGGGATCCAAAAAGGCGTGGGCCCGCATGGGAGTGGACGGAGGGACAGTGGCGGACGCCGTTCCGGGCGCCGACTTCCACTGGGATCCGAAACTCGGTCGGGCGGGGATGATGCCCCTGACCGTGCCCCAGGCCGCGTTGCTCCAGGGGTTCCCGCCCTCGTGGCGGATGGAGGGTCGCAAGACGGCGATGTACCGGCAGGTGGGCCATGCCTCACCGCCGCCCGTCGCACGAGCATTGGGCACGGCCATCGCTGCCGCGCTGCGATCCTGAGGGTCGGGGAAGGGCGCCATGGGCCTGCGACGCGGTGACTACACTTGACCCCCATGACCAGAAAGCAGCCTCAGCCGTCTCAACCTGGGCAGATTCGCGTCATGGATCTGTTCGCCGGGGCTGGGGGCTTTTCCTCCGGGTTCAGTCGCTACACCCCTGAGGGGGCGACCAACCCGTTCACCTCGATCGCCGCCGTCGAGTTCGACCGGGCCGCGGCGGCGACGTACGCCGCCAACTTCGGCGGTTCACATGTCTTCGCCGGGGACATCGCGCACTTCGACCCCACTCCCTTCAAGGGACAGGTCGACGTGATCATGGGTGGGCCGCCATGTCAGGGCTTCTCCGGACTCGGCAAGGAGGATCCGACGGACCCGCGCAACGAGCTCTGGCAGGAGTACGTGCGGGTGGTGGCCAAGGTCCACCCCAAGGTGTTCGTCATCGAGAACGTCGACCGTTTCCTGAAATCCGCGCAGTACGCGGAACTCCTCTCGGCTTCCGAGACCCCAGGGCACCCGCTGCACGACTACACGGTGGTGCCGGCCGTGCTGAACGCCGCCGACTACGGAGTACCACAGGCCCGACGGCGTGTGATCGTCATCTGTACCCACAAGGACTTCGCCGAGCCGCTGCGGCACCCGGCACCGACGCATGCCAAGAACGGCTACGAGCAGGACGGCACCCAGGACGTCCTGTTCAACGCGCTTGCCGGCAGTCAGGGTCTGCCGCGCTGGGTTCCGGTTTCCAAGGTCTTCGACATCTCCGCCAAGCGTCCGCTGTCGGAGCGCATGCCCGATCCGCGTGACGACGGGCTTTCGACGTGCTCCGTTCCCGGGCACTACCTCACGACGGATCTCCATTTCGGCCGAAATCCGGAGAACCTTTCCCGCGCTCGGTACATGGCCATTCCCGAGAACGGAAACCGGAAGGACCTTCGCGGGGTCAGCTATCGCCTCGACCGGGCAGGCCGGATTCGCCTCTCCACCGAGAAGGACTACGGCCGGCTGAAGGGGCAGGAGTTCTATCTTTCCACAGCGAGTTGGGACAAGCACGATTCCGGATCCGGCGATGTCATGGGCCGCATGCGGAAAAACGCTCCTTCGGTGACCATTCGGACGGAGTTCTACAAGCCCGAGAAGGGGCGCTACCTGCACCCGACCGAGAACCGGCCGATCACTCACTACGAAGCCGCTCTCATCCAGGGGTTCCCCGAGACGTTCAAGTGGCACGGAACCAAGATCGAGATCGCTCGACAGATCGGCAACGCCGTACCCGTGGGTCTCGGCAGGGCTCTGGCCGAGGCCATCCACACATTTCTTGCGCGCCACAACTGACCCCTGCGTCGGGCCGTCCCGTCAGAGGTGATCCGACGGCTTGAGCAGACTCACGCCCTCCGGCTGCCTCGGCTCGGGGACGCTCTCCCTGCGGGCCGAGCGGTCCCTGATCGGCGCTTCGGCCAACAGCTGCTCGAAGATCGGGATCAGTGCCTCGATCGAGTCGCGGCTCACCTCGCCATCCTGTGGCCCTTCCGGAAGGCGATCCCAAGGTGCCGCGGCCGCGTCCTCCGCATCGTCGATCCAATCCTGCAGCGCATCGGTGTCGGCCGGTCGATCCGGCGCCAGCACGTCGTAGACCAGGGTGCTGCCGGCCGCGTTCACCGCAGCGGAGAGCGCGTTGGCCTGGTCTCCCGCGCGAGGCACGCCGGCCGCGAGTCGCCGTTCGAGAACTTTCAGGATTGCCTGTGCAGTCGGACGGTGATCGATCACGTCCAGTCGCATCGTGGTCTGCAACACGTCCTGCACTCGACAGGCGGTCTCGGTGGGGCGATAGTCGGGTCCGTCACGGAACAACTCGGCAGCCCACCAGAGCCGGGAAAAGGCCTGCGTGTAGTGCGGGCCACAGAAGCGGGCCGCCGTTGCGGCGCCCGGTCCGCTCTCCGTGTCCGAGCCTCGATGCCGCCAGACGACGTAGTCGGGGGCCACCACCATGGCGATGAAGTTCCACAGCCGCCCGTCGGCGGCCTCCGCCCGCGTCATACGCAAGGTGGCGTGCAGCCGAGGTGCGAACCAGCCGTCCGCGGCCGTGCGACGGTCCTCGAAACGACGCATCGCCTCGTCCACCAGAACACGGACAGGCTCGGTCCGCCAACGCTGCGCAGCGCCCAACGTCTCGGCCGCCTTCCGCAGCGCCACCTGCGGCGGCCGCTCCTGCCCGGTCTGAACCGCTCGACCGATGTGCTCGGCCACCGCTGAATCCGTCAACAGGCCCAAAGCCTGGGGTAGTTGCATGCAATCCGTACGGTTCATCGCGTACCACCAGCCCCTTCGAGGTTCTGCAGGGAACGCACCGCGTTGGTCAGGTTCCTCGTCGCGCGGCTTCGTCGCCCGGCTGCGAACTGGACTCCGGTCTGGATCTCCCCCCAGCCGTAACCCTTCGTGCGCCGTTCGACGATCTCGTAGAGCGCGTCGGTCGGTTGGCGACCCGGCAGCACGTCCGGGAGCATCGACCTCAGTACCGACTCGCGCCATCCCTTCGGGAGCATCGGGGTTCCGTCTCCGTCTGTGTCCAGATCGCTGACAGCCGTGTGGAACATCGCGGTCCAGGCGTCCTGCGCAATCTGCGTGGCTGCGAGATCTCGCAACATGCGCTCTGCCGGGCTGCCCCCGGAGCCCCGAAGTGCCGTCATCAGACCTTCGACGGCCCCGGTGTTGAGGTACACGGTCGGAACGTCACCGGTCGTCTCCACGATCCAGGCAGAGTCCTTGTAAGGCCGAAGCCACTCGCACCCTCCCTCCTTGAAGTCCACCTCCACGATCTCGATCTCGCGTTGGCGGGCAGGTGTGGAGGCCTTGAGGTCGACGTACCAGTCCTGTGTGGCGGACCCCACGAGCCGACCGGCCACGCCCTCCACCGTCGCCACCACAGAGACTCCGAGCGTGGCGCGACGCAGGTGCGCCACGCTGTCCAGCTCGATGGTTCCCTGCATCGTCCCGTCGGACGACCGCGACAGAACGGCCGTCGTGCGCGCGTTGGTCGCCTTCTCCGAAAGCACGGCAAGAAACACCACGTCGGACCACGGTCCCGTACGGATCTCCGCCTCCGGGAAGGTGACCGAGAGTCGAAGCCGTGCCCGCTCCCATGCGCCCCGCCCTGCCTGATGCAACGCAACCGCCCGGTCCGTGGCCGAGATCATCGCGTAGGGCAGTTCCCGGTTGTCCACCGAGACGGACACCACCCTCAGCTCCACGTCCCCGAAGATCGTCGGATAGGGAAACACTGCCGTCACACCGAACCTCCGCGCGCCTTCTGAACCTCCACGACGAGTCGCGCGTACCTGCTGCGCACCGGGTGGGTGGCGGGATTCGTGGCGCCGCGGAACACCGCCCTGCGCACTCCGGCATCGACCACGAGGTCACCGTCGTCCACTCGGCAGTTCTCTTCGGGTTCCAGAGCCGCCCATCCGACCACCGGTCGGCCCCCCGACCGAACGTCGAACTTCGCCACAGGTGTCAGTCGCCACGGATCGTCGGCCGCGGGGAGCTTGACCTCCACAGTCACACTCCACGCGCCCGATTCCACCACGTGGGCCGAGACTCCGCGGACGGTCGGGAACGCCTGGGTCCGCCGCGTCGATGCGTTGGGGGCATCCCAGGTCAACAGCTCGCGCAGCGCGGCAGGCCCGCCGGCACGCTTCGCCTCGCGCCGTCCCACCAAGGCACGCACAGCCTTGTCGACGTCGCTGCGGAACTCCTTCAGACGGCTGACGGCACCCCGCTCGTAGAGCGAGGTGAGTTCCTCTGTCCTGTCCCACCGGTCATGTTCGGGCGGTTCCGAGGCACGCAGGAACTCCTCGGCCAACGCCACGTCCTCGCCGTCCCGGTCCGTCGCATAGCCGGCGAGCAGCACGGCCTGGAACGGCATCGTTCCCAAAGGCAGTTCGCGGGGGCGGTGCTCGGTGATGGTCATGCGGTTCCCCCGCATGCACACGACCCGACTGTGTCGCTCGTCCGTGTCCGCAGCCGGGGTGAGCAGGAGGACCGCCAGGTGCTCTCGACCTTTGTCCCGCGCCCTGCCACGCCCCTTCAGGGGTGTCACGATCAGCGGCACCTCGGCACGTGCCACCTGGTCCTCCGAGGTGAGGGTTTCGACCGTGTGGCCGTCGAGGTGGGCTTGTAGTGCGCGGCCAAGGGCGGGATGGCGGGTGTACGGATCGACCCGTTCCTCGGGGACGACCACGTGCCCGTCACGCAGGGTGGAGACGCGCGCCTCCAACAACGGCCCGGCAGCCCGGCCGCCGATCATGGCCGCCCAGAAGCCGTCGGCCAGAGAACGCACCAGTTTGTCGTGGAGGTCACGCAAGTCCTCGGCGTCCCCCGACGCGTCATGGGCGCCGACCACCAGGAAGGACGTGCCCGGCTCGCTCGTGGGCCGATCCAGGTGCAGGCTCCGCACGGCCTTCTCGTCGGCCCACCACGAGCGCGAGACGTCCTTGTGTGCCGGGTCCGTGTCCGGCTCGCCGAACCAGGCCGGCCCCGCGAAGGCCTCACCGTCGACCTCACGCCAGGGCAGGTCGAGTCGACCGATGACGCGTCGTTCGGTCCTGCCTTCATGCGGCTCGGAGAGGGTGGAGTTGATGAGGACGAGACCGAACCGGCTGGCGGCCCACAGGGTCGCCTTGCCCAGGCCGTACGAACCACCCGCACGGCCTGCGGCCTGCTTGTGACTGTCGAGCTGACGCCTGACGACGGCGGCGAATCGACCGTCGTGATACTCGGGCCCGGTCAGCCCGTTGGCGTTGAAGTCGTCCACCCGTAGGAGGAGCAACGAGTTGCTCGACTCCAGTTCGTCCAACGCCGCTCGAAGACTCCTCGACACCTTCTGCTCCGCCGAGGCCGCACGCTCGTAGTGAGGGCGCAACTCGTCCCATTGGAGTGCGGTCAAAAACGAGGACAGGTACTCGCCCGTCAACTCGTGGAGCGTGTAATGCACGCGAACCGGCGCACCGAGATCGCATCGCTCGTCGAGGGCGTTCTGGGTGGCTTCTCTGGCCAGCACGGCCATGTCCGCGTCGAAGGCAAAGGCGGCGGCGTTGCCGTACTCACGTCCACCGTCGGCGTGAGCCGTGCGATGGTGCCACCGCAACGGTCGTCCGGAGGCCACGTCACCGGTGCGACTGTCGACCAAGGCGGGGTGGGTGCCGAACACCTCCGCGATCGCCTTCTTGGTCTCCTCACGCGGCTCCGCCCGTCCGTTGACCCAGGCGGAAACTGCCGCACGGGTCAGTCCGAGTCGGACGGACAGATCGGACTGGGACATGTCCATGCGGTTCAACTGTCGTGTGAGCCAAGGGCCGAAATCCTCACCAGGGTGCTCCATGCATCGCCCTCCGCTGTCCGGCTCGCCACGACTGACGCCGTGATCACCCTAACAGCACTCATTTGACATGGAGGTCGTTGTCAAATATCGGAGACGGAACCCTACGTCCGGACCCTGGGCTGCAGCTCGGCCCGACGGCTCGCGACCACGGCCAGCACTCGCGCCGCCGCCTCGTCGGCCTGTTCGTGCTCCCAGACACGAACGGAGAGCCACCCCGCCTCGGCCAGACGGCCGTCCGTGTCCCGATCCCTACGCTGGTTGCCCTCGATCTTCGCTCGCCAGAACTCGGCATTGTTCTTCGGCCACGTGGCGTGCACCGGGCAGCCATGCCAGAAGCAGCCGTCGACGAACACCGCCACACGCGTGGGCCCGAACACGATGTCGGCCTCACGCCTCACACCCTTCACCGGCCTTCGGTGGACGCGGTATCGAGCCCCTTTGGCGTGCAGCGCCTTGCGCAATGCGATCTCCACGCCCGTGTCGCGCCTCTTCTGGCGACTCATTCGAGCACGCACGGTCGTCGTCGTAGCCAGTTTCTCCACACCACCATTGTGAACCGGCTGGATCGACCCCTCTGAGACGCTGCGCGACGAGGGCGGGGCCGGGCCTAGGGCCTGTCGTCAAAGTGATCCTGCATTGTGGATCATGGTTGGGTGATACGTCGCCATGAACTGTCGGACGCTGAGTGGGAACTCGTGCAGCCGTTGCTGCCTCGGCCCGTGTTGGGGCGGCCGCGGCTGGACGACCGGACGATCCTGAACGGGATCGTGTGGAAGTTCCGGACCGGGGTCGCCTGGCGGGACGTGCCCGACCGGTACGGGTCGTGGGCCAGCCTCCACACCCGTTTCCGCAGGTGGGCGGCGGACGGAACCTTCGAGCGGATGCTCCAGGCCGCGCAGGCGCAAGCGGACGCGGCAGGCGACATCGAGTGGCTGGTGTCGGTGGACTCCACCGTTGTCCGTGCCCACCAGCACGCGGCCGGAGCCCGAAAAGGGGGCTCCGCAGCCCGGCCCTCGGCCGGTCCCGCGGCGGACTGACCAGCAAGATTCACCTGGCCTGCGATGGGGCGGGCCGCCCCCTCGCGTTCGTCCTGACCGGCGGGAACACCAACGACTGCACCCAGTTCACCGCCGTGATGGACGCGATACGGGTGCCCCGGATCGGGCCGGGTCGACCGCGCATCAGGCCCGACCACGTCATCGGCGACAAGGGCTACAGCTCGAAGGCCATCCGTACTTGGCTGCGGCGGCGCGGCGTCACGCACACGATCCCTGAACGGTCCGACCAGGTCCGCAACCGGACCCGGCGAGGCGGCCGGGGAGGCAGGCCGCCGGCCTTCGACAAACAGGTCTACAAGCGCCGCAACGTGGTGGAACGGTGCTTCAACCGGCTCAAGCAGTGGCGCGGCATCGCGACCAGGTACGACAAGACCGCCCAGTCCTACCAAGCAGCCGTCACCCTCGCGTCGCTCCTGATGTGGGCGTGACACTTTGACGACAACTCCTAGCGGTCCGCTGTTGCGTAGGTGGTGGCGGCCATGGCGGCGGCTGAGGTGAAGACCGCCGGCCAGGCGCCGATCTTCTTGGCCAGGGGGTGCGAGCCCGCGAAGGCGGCGATATAGGCCGCGCCCAGCAGGGCCGTCGTCGTCGGCGACGTGCGGCGGTGCCATTCGCGGGCGGCCAGGGTGCCCGCCGCCGCGAGGACCACACCGCCGAGCGGGCGCTTGCCGGTCCAGCGGGCGGCGGCGTAGCCGCCGACCAGGCCGCCTGCGGCTACGAGCGAGGTGGGGAACTGCGCCATGGTGGGGGCCTCCAGCCGTTCGGACGTCACCGCACGAGGCTAACGCGCCCGGCGGGCGAAGCGGCGGGCGGCCGCCACGGCCAGCACGACGGCGGCACCGCCCAGGACGTTGTCCGGGAGCGCGTCCTGAAGGGGCCGCGGGAGCACGGCCATGACCCCCAGGACCACGAAGAACGCCACCGCGCAGGCGGCCAGGCCCATCAGGGCTCTGCTCAGGAGGTTGTTGCGCACGCCCGGCTCAACGCCGGGGCGGGCGGGTCGACACGGGTGGCCCACGACACCGTACGGAAGTCGGATTTGTCGCACACCCTCCGCATCTGCGGACCTCCCCTCCAGAAAACGTCACGGGCGTAGATTCGGTCTCCACAGGGGCGATCCGACCCAAGCCACCCAAGCCGGCCCAAGGAGCTGCAAACGTGATCTGTTACGGACCGGCCGTCCTCGATCTGACGGACGAGCTCGCCGACGCCTATGGCGAGGTCTTCTCGGCCCCGCCGTGGAACGAAGATGCAGAAACCATTCGCCAGTTCGCCGTACGCCTACAGGCCGACAGCCGCCGCGCCGGCTTCCGCACCGCCTTCGCACAGTCGGCCCTCGGCGTCGACGGATTCGCCACCGCCTGGCTGACGCCCCGCGCCTTCCCCACCGACCGCGCCTACCGGCAGGTCGCCGCCCAGCTCGGCCGTCAGCGCGTACGGGAACTCCTCGTCGGCGCCCTGGAGATCGACGAACTCGCCGTACGCCCCCACGCGCGCGGGCACGGCACCGGCCGCGCCCTGCTCGCGGAGATCACCGCCGACGCCCCCGACGCACGCGCCTGGCTGCTGACCGCACGCGTCGCCACCGACACCGTCGCCACCTACCACCGGCTCGGCTGGCACGAGGTGACACCCCTGCCCGGCACGGAGAACGGCGTCGCCGTGTTCCTCGCCCCGAACCACCCCTCGGCCTGAGCGTCGGCCGCCCGCCACCGGGCATACCCGGGGCATGATCACGCGTACCGCACACCGCCAGCTGAACATGGCCACCCACCACCAGCTCCGCCAGGCCGGCATCCCGGCCGCCACCATCAGCGGCCGCAGCCGCCGGGGAGGACCCTGGCAGCGGCTCCTGCCCAGGGTGTACCTCCTGCAGACCGGCCCGCCCGACCCCCGGCAGCAGGCCCTCGCCGCCGTCCTGTACGCCGCCCCCACCTCCGCGGAGCCGCTCTCCGGCACCACCGCCGCACTCACCGGCGGCGCGGCCCTCGCCCTCCTCGGCATCCGCGACGCCCCACCCGAACCACTCGACGTCCTCGTCCGCGCCCCCCGGTCGGTGGCGGCCACCGGCCGCGTCCGACCCCTCACCACCGCCCGATGGCCCGCGACCATCACCATCGCCGGCGTACCCAGCACCCGCCCGGTCCGGGCCGCCACCGACTTCGCGGCCCGCACGGACGACCCGGACCTGGTGCGCTCCGTCCTCGCGAACGTCGTCCAGGGCGGCTGGTGCCACCCGCACGACCTGCACGCCGAACTGCGCGCGGGCCGGATCCGGCACCGCCCCGCCGTCCGGGCGGCGGCCGCCGAGCTGGTCGCCGGAGTACGGTCGATCGCCGAAGGCCGCGCACGCGACGCCCTGTCCGCCACGGACCTGCCCGCACCGCTGTGGAACGCCCGGCTCCACCGACCCGACGGCGCCTTCCTCGCGAGCCCCGACGCGTACTGGCCCGAAGAGGGCGTGGCCCTGGAGATCGACTCCGCGGAGTACCACTACACCCGCGACTCCTGGCAGGCCACACTGCGCCGCAGACTGCGCATGGAGGCGTTGGGCGTCCTGGTGGCCAGCACCACGCCCGGCCTTCTGCGCCACGAACCGGCGGACCTGATCGCCGCGCTCCGCGCGCTCCTCGCCCTGGGCGCCGCCCGCCCCGCCCCACCGCGCGTCACCGCCCGCGGCCACGCCCAGCTGGAACTGCCGCTCCCCAGACCCCCTCAGGCTCCGAAGGCGCGGGACACCGTGTAGATCAGCAGGCCCGCCAGGGCGCCGACCACCGTGCCGTTGATACGGATGAACTGCAGGTCGCGGCCGATGTGGGCCTCGATCTTGCGCGAGGTGTGCTCGGCGTCCCAGCCCGCCACCGTGTCCGTGATCAGCGAGGTGATCTCCCACCGGTAGGTCGTCACGACATAGACGACCGCACCCTCGATCCAGCCCTCCAGCTTCGCCTGCAGGCGGCCGTCCGTGGCCAGGCGCGCGCCCAGCGAGATCAGCGAGGCGCGCACGCGCAGGCGCAGCTCGCTCTGCTCGTCCTCCGCCGCCGAGATGATCATCGAGCGGATCGCGGACCATGCGGAGGCGATGACGTCCTGGACCTCGTCACGGGCCAGGATCTCCGACTTCAGGCGCTCCACCCTCGCGCGCGTCTCCGTGTCCGACTGCAGGTCGGAAGCGAAATCCCGCAGGAAGCGGTCCACCGCCGCGCGCGCCGGATGCTCGGGCATGTCCCGCATCTCCGTGACGAAGCGCAGCAGCTCCTTGTAGACGCGCTCACCCACCTTGCGGTCCACGAACCGCGGGGTCCAGCCGGGCGCGCCGCCCTGGACGGCGTCCGTGATCGAGTCCCCGTGGGTGACCAGCCAGTCGTGGGCCTTGGCGCACACGAGGTCGACGGCACGGCGGTGGCCGCCGTCCGCGACGACCTTCTGCAGCGTCTTGCCCAACCCCGGCGCGATCTCCGCGGACTCGGCGCGCCGGGTGATCGCCTCGCCCACGACGGCCTGCACGTCCGAATCGCGCAGCACGGTCAGCGCACCGCGCAGGGCGGTGGCCAGTTCGGCCGTGACGCGGTCGGCGTGCGCGGGCTCGGCCAGCCAGGCGCCCAGACGGCCGCCGATCCCGAGGGCGTGCAGGCGGGCGCGGACCACGTCGGAGGAGAGGAAGTTCTCCCCGACGAACTCACCGAGCGTGGCGCCGAACTGGTCCTTCTTGGTCGGGATGATCGCCGTGTGCGGGATGGGCAGGCCGAGCGGCCGTTTGAAGAGCGCCGTGACGGCGAACCAGTCCGCGAGCGCGCCGACCATGCCGGCCTCCGCGGCGGCGGCGACGTAGCCGGCCCAGCCGCCGGCGCCGGCGTGCTCGGCGTACGTGGCCAGTACGTACACCAGCGCGACCAGGAGCAGCAGGCCGGTGGCGGTGGCCTTCATGCGGCGGACGCCGCGGCGGCGCTCCTCGTCGGCGGCGTTGAACACGAACGCTCCGCGGGTGGGGGGCGGTGCGTTTGGCGGCGGCTGCGGCGGTGGCGCGGCGGTGCCGCCCGCTGTGGTGCGGTTCTCCATGTGTTCCTGCCTTCCCCCGGGGGCGCCGGTTTTGTCTGCATAGCATCCGACTCCTGGGAGGCGGGGGGAGTTCCCGCCACGCCGTTCCGCTCCCGCGGCGGGTCGCAGTTCGGGGGCGGCCCCGGGCCCGTGTGCTCGGGCTCTGCCCCAGGGCCCGCGCCCTTCCGCTCCCGCGGGGGTAGCGGTTTCGGGGTGGCCCCCGGGTCGGTGTGCGGGGGCTCTGCCCTTCCGCTCCCGCGGGGGTGGCCGTTTCGGGGTGGCCCCCGGGCCGGTGGTGACGGGGCGCTGCCCCAGGCCCCGCGCCTCAAGCGCCGGCGGGGCTGGGATGGTGCGGGCGGTCGCAGGGCCGGGCCCTTCCGCTCCCGCGGGGGTAGCGGTTTGGGGGTGGCCCCCGGGCCGTGTGCTGGGGCTCTGCCCCAGGCCCCGCGCCTCAAGCGCCGGCGGGGCTGGTGTGGTGCGGGCGGTCGCGGGGCCGGGCAGGGGTGTCTCCTCGGCTCGGCGAGCGCAAGCGATCACCACGGTGCCCGGCGGTGACGCCTCGTCCTGCGGGGACACCCCTCCCCGTCCCCGCTCCAACCGCGACGAGAAAGGTGTCCCCAAAGCCCCCTCGGCGGCTGCCGGGTACTGGCGAATGCACTGCTGTGGGGTGGGGACACGGCGGAGTGTCCCCGCAGGACGAGCGCGCACCACCGGCCCGCCTCCGCGATATGCAGTACCGCGCGAGCCGAGGAGACATTCCGGCGGGGCACCACCCCACACCACCCAAGCCCCGCCGGCGATTGAGGCGCGGGGTCTGGGGCAGAGCCCCAGCACCACCGGCCCGGGGGCTACCCCGAAACCGCCACCCCCGCGGGAGCGGAAGGGTCTGGGGCAGCGCCCCGGCACCACCGGCCGGGCCGCAGGGAACCGGCTACTTGTGGAGGGACAGGCCTCCCCCCGGACGCTTCCGCCGCTTGATCTTGACCTCCACGCCGCCCCAGAAGGCGAAGCCCGTCACCACCACCCGCGGAGCGCCCGGTTCCGTCGGGCCCGGGCTGTCCCGCTGGTCGAACGCGCCCATGAAGCCGAAGCCCCGTACGTCCACATCCACCCCCGGCGGCACCGTGATCTCGATGCCGCCCATCACCGCGACGCAGTTGATCACCACCTCGCGCTGCGCGAAGTCCGCCTCGCGCAGGTCCAGCTCACCGCCGCCCCAGAACGCCACCGCGTCGAAGCGGGCCGGAACCGTCCACCGGCCCTTGCGCTGGAAGCCAGACATCACCGCCACGGCCCACGACGACGTCCCCGTCCCGCCGATCCGGGCCGGCCAGTCGGAGCCGCCCGCCGCCACCGCCGGCGGCGGGGCGGCGGCCGGGCCGGTGGGCGCCGGGAGGTCGGCCGTCAGCGGTTCCAGCTCCGCGTACGTGCGGGACTTGTACGCGGCCTCCAGCCGCTCCTCGAACTCGTCCATGTCGAGCCGGCCCTCGGCGACGGCGTCCCGAAGACGCTCCACCACCCGGTCCCGGTCGGCATCCGACGCCCTCAACTCCGGCAACGGCTTCTCCGGCCGCTCGTCACTCATACGCACCAGACTATGCACGCCCGCACGCGAGTTGTATGGCCCGACCCCTGATACCGCCCCCACCGAACCCTGAGACCGCCCCCGAGCCCCGCCGCGGCGCGGCCGTGCTCAGCCCCGGCCCGCGTACATCCGCGCGATGACGTCCTCGATGTCCGGCTCCCGCACCGACAGGTCCACCAGCGGATACCGCGCCGCCACCGCCGACACCAGCGGCGCCGCCGACGACCCCGCCGGGAACGCCAGCCACTGCCTCGGCCCCTCCACCTTCACCACCCGCGCCCCCGGCACACTGATCGGCGCCAGCTCCCGCTCCAGGTCCACCACCAGCGTCCGCTCGCTCTCCCCCGCCGCCCCCGCCGCGTGCAGACCGCCCAGCGCCCCGTCGTACATCAACCGCCCGTGGTCGATCACCATCACCCGCTCGCAGAGCTGCTCGATGTCCTGCAGGTCGTGCGTGGTCAGCAGCACCGTCGTGCCGCGTTCCTCGTTCAACTGCCGCAGGAAGCCGCGCACCTTCGCCTTGCTCACCACGTCCAGCCCGATCGTCGGCTCGTCCAGGTACAGCACGTCCGGATCGTGCAGCAGCGCCGCCGCGATGTCCCCCCGCATCCGCTGCCCGAGCGACAGCTGGCGTACCGGTACGTCGAGCAGCTCCGCCAGGTCGAGGCGGTCCACGCACCGCTCCAGGTTCTCCTCGAACCGCGCCCGCGGCACCCGGTACATCCGCCGCATCAGCCCGTAGGAGTCCTTCAGCGGCAGGTCCCACCACAGTGTGGTGCGCTGCCCGAACACCACCCCGATCCGCTGCGCGAGGCGCACCCGCTCCCGCGACGGGTCGATGCCCGCGACCCGCAGCCGGCCGCCGCTCGGCGTCAGGATGCCGGTCAGCATCTTGATCGTCGTCGACTTGCCCGCCCCGTTGGGGCCGATGTAGCCGACCACCTCACCCCGCGCGACCGTGAAGCTGATCCCGTCCACCGCCCTGACCTGGCGTTTCTCCCGGCGCATCAGACCCACCCGGCGCCGTACGTCAAAGACCTTCTCGACCCCGTCCAGCGAGATCAGCGCATCATCCACCACGACTCAGCTCCCCGTGCTCCGGTACGAACGGACTCCCGCGCGCCAGGCCAGCGACGCGGGCACGAACACCGCGAGGGCCACCAGCGGGCTCAGGAACGCGGCCCACCCCGGCAGACCCAGCGGATCGGGCCGGCCCAGCACGTACAGCGCGGGCAGCCAGTTGACGAAGGCCAGCGGGACGACGAAGGTCACCCCGCGCAGCAGGTCGGTCGCGAAGACCGTCGGCGGGTACTGCAGCATCGTGCAGCCGCCGTAGGTGAAGGAGTTCTGCACCTCCGCCGCGTCCCCGGCGACGAACTGGAACGCCGCCCCGCCCACCATCACCGCCGCGAAGATCGACCCGCCGGCCAGCAGCATCACCGGTACCAGCAGCACCTTCACGGCCGTCCACTCCACGTCCAGCGTCCACAGCGCCCAGCCCAGCACCCCCAGCCCCTGCCCGATCCGGCCCAGCCGGCGCAGCGCGAACCGGTCGGCCGCGACCTGCGCGAGCAGCGGCAGCGGGCGCACCAGCATGGTGTCGAGCGAGCCGTCACGGATCCTGGCGCCGATCCGGTCGGTGTTGCCCAGCAGCAGGTCCGCCAGCCCCAGGGCCGCCGAGCAGGACCCGTACAGCAGCGCGACCTCGGGCAGCGTGAAGCCGCCGAGGACGTCCACGTGCGAGAACATGATGTAGATCGCGACGAAGTCCAGCAGCGTGATCGCCGCGTTCCCCAGCGTCGACAGGACGAAGGACGTCCGGTACGTCATCGTCGACCGGATCCACATCGCCACGATCAGGCCGTAGCCGCGCAGCCCCTCCCGGAACCGGCCGCGCGCCGGCGGCACCTCCAGCCCGGCGAACTCCCGCCGCTCCCGTACCGCGTCGGCCACCCCGGCCGCGCCACCCGCCTCGGCCACCCCAGCCACCTCAGCCACCCTGGACCACCACCTTCCGCGTAGCCGCCGACTGCAACAGCCGTCCCACACCCAGCAGTACGAGGACCCAGCCCGCCTGGAAGCCCAGCGCACGGACCGCGCCCCCGGCCCCCGCGTGCTCGCCCAGCAGCACGTCCAGCGGGACCTGGAGCATCGCCGCCCACGGCAGTACGCGCACGAACTCACCGAAAGCACCGGGGAAGACGGTCAGCGGCAGCAGCATCCCCGAGAAGAAGACCGAGACGACGGTCGCCATCAGGTTGATCCCGGAGCCGTCCAGCAGCCAGAAGGCCAGCAGTCCCAGCAGGTAGCGCACCGCGAAGCTCACCACCAGCCCCAGCGTCACCGACACGAGGAACAGCAGCCAGCGCGACGGGTCCGAAGGCAGCGCCAGCCGGAAGACCAGCGCCCCCGCCGCGAGCGGGACCAGCCCCCGCCCCAGCAGTTGGAAGGCAGCCCGGCCCAGGTCGGCCGCCAGCCACCACACCTGCAGGTCGGCGGGCCGGTACAGGTCGACGGCGATGTCGCCCGTACGCACCCGCTCCTGAAGCTCCTCCTGGAACCCGCCCCCGATCAACGCCCCCGCCGCCAGCAGCGACTGGCTCACCCAGACGAACGTCAGGGCCTGCGCCTGGTCGTACCCGCCCAGCCCCGGCCGCTGCTCCCACAGCGCGATGTAGGTGAAGGCAACGATGAACCCGAACACGGTGTTGGTGAACACCCCCGCCGCGGTCGCCGTCCCGTAGGTGGCGTAGCGCCGGAATCCGCCGGCCGCGACCGCCGCGTAAAGGGCCACTCTCTGGCGCACCGTATCCCCTCCGTTTTCCACGTCGTTCCTACGTCGGCCAAAGCGCGCGAGCTTAGTGCGGAGGGGCGAGCCACGCGACCGATTTACCCCCGTCCGGAGCGGTTGTCACCGGCCATCGGGTAGACACCATGAGGTACAGAAGTGGATATTTCGAACAGCGTCGAGGAGTCCTGGAGATGAGCGACCCGTCACCGCCCGCGGGCTGGACCCCTCGCGACCCGGACGCCCCGGATACCCCGCCCGACAGCGCGCCAGGGCCCCGCCCGGCGAGGGAGACCCGCCGCCGGCGGACCGGCCCGCGCCGCCTCCTCCCCACCTGGCGCACGGTCCTCGGCACCGTACTGCTCCTCGCCCTCCTGATCGGCGGCGGCCTCATGGCCGGCTACCTGCTGGTCGACATCCCGCCGGCCAACGCCGCCGCGACCGCCCAGTCCAACGTCTACCTCTACTCCGACGGCTCCCAGATCGCCCGCGACGGCGAGGTCAACCGCGTCAACGTGCCCCTCTCCCAGATCCCGCGGACCGTCCAGCAGGCCGTACTGGCCGCGGAGGACCGGGACTTCTACTCCGAACGGGCCGTGGACCCCAAGGCCATGGTCCGCGCCGCATGGAACACCGCCACCGGCAAAGGCACCCAGTCCGGCTCGACGATCACCCAGCAGTACGTCAAGAACTACTACCTCGGCCAGGAACAGACCCTGAAACGCAAAGCCAAGGAGTTCTTCATCGCGATCAAACTCGGTCGCGAGAAGTCGAAGGCCTACATCCTTGAGGGATACCTCAACACCAGCTACTTCGGCCGCAACGCCTACGGCATCCAGGCCGCCTCCCAGGCCTACTACGGCAAGGACGTCGGCGACCTCACCACCGCCGAGGGTGCCTACCTCGCCACCCTCCTCAACTCCCCCAGCGCCTTCGACGTCGTCTCCCACCCGCAGAGCCGCCCCCGCGCCCTCGCCCGCTGGAACTACGTCCTCGACGGCATGGTCAAGAAGGGCTGGCTGCCCGCCGTCGAACGCGCGGCCACGCAGTTCCCCGAACCGGGCAAGGTACGGGCCGCCGCCGGCCTGTCCGGCCAGCGCGGCTACCTCGTCGAAGCGATCAAGGAGTTCATCGTGGACCGGGAGATCCTCGACGACAAGACCCTCGCCGAGGGCGGCTACCGCATCCGCACCACCATCGACCGGCGCCGCCAGGCCGACTTCGCCGCGGCCGTCGACGACCAGATGCTCGGCAAACTCGACCCCGGGGCCCGCAAGGCGGACCGGCTGGTGCGGGCGGGCGGAGTCTCCATCGACCCGGCCACCGGCAAGGTCGTCGCCATGTACGGCGGCGTCGACTACACCAGGCAGTACGTCAACAACGCGACCCGGCACGACTACCAGGTCGCCTCCACCTTCAAACCGTTCGTCTTCGCCGCCGCCGTGGAGAACGGCTCCCGCACCCAGGACGGCCGCCGCATCACCCCCCACACGATCTACAACGGCGACAACAAGCGCCCCGTCACCGGCGGCCGGATCCGCTTCGCCCCCGAGAACGAGGGCCAGATCTCGTACGGGAACATCACCGTCAACACCGCCACCGACCTGTCCGTCAACGCCGTCTACGCACAGATGGCCGTCGACGTCGGCACCGCCGAGGTCAAGAAGACCGCCATCGACCTCGGCATCCCCGAGGACACCCCGAACTTCGTCGTCGGCCCGGCCATGGCCCTCGGCACCCTCCAGGCCAGCGTCCTCGACATGACCCAGGCGTACGCCACCCTCGCCGACCACGGCCGCCGCACCCCCTACACCTTCCTGGAGGAGATCGCCAAGGGCGACGACAAGATCCCCCTGCCCGAGCGGACGCCCGTCCAGGCCATCAGCCGCGAAGCCGCGGACACCACCACGTCCATGCTGGTCAGCGTCGTCGACAACGGCACCGGTACGGCAGCCCTCGCCGCAGGCCACCCCGCCGCCGGCAAGACCGGCACCGGCGAACTGGACCGCTCGGCCTGGTTCGCCGCCTACACCCCGAACCTGGTCACGGTCGTCGCCATGATGGGCCAGGACCCCGACACCGGCACCCTGGAGTCGCTGTACGGAGCCCTCGGCGAGCCCCGCATCGGCGGTGGCGGCTACCCGGCCCGGATCTGGGCGGCCTACACGAAGACCGCGCTGGAGGCCACCGACCCCGTCGACTTCGACCTCGACCTCCAGCCGGGCGCCGCGGAGCCCCCGCCGCCGCCCTCCTCGCAGTGGACCCCGCCGCAGGAAACACCGGACGACGACACCGACTCCCCCGCCCCGCGGCCGAGCGGGCCGACCCGCGGCCAGGACAACGGAGGACGGGACGGCGACGGACAGGACAGCAGCGGGCAGGACAACGGGGGCCGCACACAGGGCGGCCGGGACAACGCGGGCCAGGACGGCGGCCGCGACAACGGCGGCCGGACCCAGGGCGGCCGGACCCAGGGCGGCCAGGACAACGGCGGTACCGGCACCGCAAACGGGCAGGGCGACGAGGGCGGCACCACCGCAGGCACCCAGGGCGGCACCGGCGGCACCGGCGGCCCGGGCGGCTCCGACGGCGGCGGCGTCATCGGCGGCCCGCGCCCGCCGTCGGCGTTCCTGGAATAGCCGGGTGCCGGCCGGTGCGGCTGGTGCCGGCCGGTGCCCGGCCGCGGTCAGTGCCCGGAAGTGGCCTTCAGCCCCACCACGGCGACCAGCAGCAGACAGATGAAGAAGATCCGGGCGGCGGTGACGGGCTCACCCAGCACCGCCATACCGAGCACCGCCGCACCGGCGGCACCGATACCCACCCACACCCCGTACGCCGTGCCGATGGGCAGGGTCTTC
The DNA here is from genome assembly GCF_001941845.1 of Streptomyces sp. TN58. Lineage (NCBI taxonomy): Bacteria > Bacillati > Actinomycetota > Actinomycetes > Kitasatosporales > Streptomycetaceae > Streptomyces > Streptomyces sp. TN58. The sequence continues at coordinate 2,722,859 of NZ_CP018870.1, forward strand.
GCGGCGTAGGACAGCAACACCATGCTGGCCACGATCCCGGCACCCGTGAACACACTGGGCCACAGCCGGGTGAACCCCTCCGTGAACTTCATACCGATCGACCAGCCCACTTCGAGCAGACCGGCGAGAAGAAGCAGAACCCAGGCCATGACGGCACCTCCGAGACATCGGGCGATACGGGGTGCGTCGTCTTGTCGTACCCGGTACGGCGCGTCTCGTCGGGGTCTCCCCACCGTAGCAAAACACAGCACAAAGGGCCGGTGACCTCGGCCACCAGCCCTTCCCGCCCCGCACCGGACCAGTAGCCGGATCAGTGGGGCCGGATCAGAGGTACAGCCCGGTGGAGTCCTCCGACCCCTCCAGCCGCTCCGCGGCCACGGCGTGCAGGTCCCGCTCGCGCATCAGCACGTACGTCGCCCCGCGCACCTCGACCTCGGCACGGTCCTCCGGGTCGTACAGCACCCGGTCACCGGGCTCGACGGTCCGGACGTTCTGCCCGACCGCCACGACCTCGGCCCAGGCCAGCCGCTTGCCCACGGCGGCCGTGGCCGGGATCAGGATGCCGCCGCCCGAGCGCCGCTCGCCCTCGGGCAGGTCGGACTTCACGAGCACGCGGTCGTGCAGCATACGGATGGGCAGCTTGTCGTGGGTGGTGTTCTCGCTCACGCCACGAACCTACCTGTCCGCACGCCTCCCGTACCCCGCAGGGTCACCCGCGCCTACGGCGCGCCGACACCACGAGCAGCCCGACCACACCGACCGCGAGCAGCGCGACGGGCACGACGCGCTCAAGGCGCGGGCTGCCGTCCTCGTGCCGCATACCGTCGCGCACGTCGGTCACGACACGGTTCACCGTGGCGAAGGCCCGGCCCGCGGTCTGGTCGACGGTCGAGGCGACCCGGGCCCGCGCGTCCCCGATGATCGTCTGGGGGTGCATGCGCACGCCGATCTCGTCGAGCGTCTCGGCGAGCTGCTCGCGGCGGCGGACGATGTCCGCCTCGATCTGTGCGGGGGTCCTGGCTTCCGACACCGCGCTGCCTCCGTCGTCGTGGTCGTGATCGTGTGGGGGCGTAGTCCGCCGTGAACAGTCTGTCAGCTTAGTCTCGTGACGTACCGATCCCCTCCCGAGGAGACTGTCAGATGAGCGAGCGACTGCAGCCGGGCGACACCGCCCCCGCCTTCACCCTGCCCGACGCGGACGGCAACGAGGTCTCGCTCGCCGACCACAAGGGCCGCAAGGTCATCGTCTACTTCTACCCCGCCGCCCTGACGCCGGGCTGCACGAAGCAGGCGTGCGACTTCACGGACAACCTGGACACCCTGGCCGCGGCCGGCTACGACGTCATCGGCGTCTCCCCCGACAAGCCGGAGAAACTGGCGAAGTTCCGCGAACAGGAGCACCTGAAGGTGACGCTGGTCGGCGACCCGGAGAAGGAGACGCTGGCGGCGTACGGGGCGTTCGGGGAGAAGAAGCTGTACGGCAAGACGGTCACGGGCGTGATCCGCTCCACGGTGGTCGTCGACGAGGAGGGCAAGGTCGAGCACGCCTTCTACAACGTGAAGGCGACGGGCCACGTAGCCAAGATCATCAAGGACCTGGGCATCTGACCACCCCCGTCCCCCGGAGCGGGCCGCCCCACCCGGGGCGGCCCGCTCCGCTTATCGGACGAAACCCGCCGTATCCGTCCGACTATCGGCTCGTTACTCCGTACGAGGGCCGCACACGCGGCCGTGTGCACGGAGGGGGCGGTCATGGGAGATCCGTACGAGCGAGAGTCGCTGGCCGTGGCGATTGCCGCGTCGACGGGGTGGGCCGACCTGATCAGGAGGCTGGGGCTGCAGGTCAGCGGTGGTCGGCGGCGGGCGCTCCAGCTGGCGGCGGAACGCCATGGAATCGACACCCGCCACTTCGCACGCCACGACTCCCGGCGCACCTATTCCGACGAGGCCATCGCCTCGGCAGCCGCCTCCTCATTCACGGTTCGAGAGGTCGCCCTCGAACTCGGCGCCCGACCATCCACGGGCACGCTGTCGCACCTCGTTCGCCGCATCGCCGCTGCGGGCATCGACATCAGCCACTTCAGAGGCCTACGGCGAGAGCGCGTGGAGTTGCCCTTCACCACACAGGAGCTCACCGTCGCCGCCGCATCCTCCGACAGCATCCGCGCCACGGGGCGCGCTCTCGGCATGCCGGACGACGGCCGGGCCAGGGCCGCACTCGCAAGGGCGCTGAAGGCGCACTCGATCGACACCACCCATTTCCGGAACTCACGCTTGGCCATCGCCGAGGCAGACCTGCGGGCGGTCGTTCCGCATGCCACGAGCCATGCGGACGTCATGCGCGCACTCGGGATCGAGGTCAATGACGTGAACCATCGGCGAGTTCGGCGGAGGATCGCGCAACTCGACGTGGACGTCAGCCACTTCACGCGACGACCATGGAGCAGGACCCCGGCTGCGGCCGTCAAGGACATGGCAGCCGACACTCTCGTCCTGAGCCCCGCCGGGTCCCCCCGGACCAAGCGCTCCCGACTACACCGCGCCTTGCAGGAAATCGGGGTTCCGTACGCATGTACCAGCTGTGGCAACCCCGGCGAATGGCAGGGCCAGCCGATCACGCTTCAGATCGACCACGTGAACGGCGACTGGCTCGACAACCGGTGCGAAAACCTGCGATACCTCTGCCCCAACTGCCACGCCCAGACAGACACGTGGTGCCGGAAGCGCCCTCCCAGGGCTGACTCCCGCTCCGGCCGCCCGTAGACTGAGAGCGATCCAGCAGGACATAATGTCCGAATTGGGCGACATGTCGCGGTTGTGGTGGAATAGGTAGTCACGCTGGGTTTAGGTCCCAGTGGGGTAAAACCCGTGGGGGTTCGAGTCCCCCCAACCGCACACTTCACGCCGAAGGCCTCGTACACCTCACCACCGTGTACGAGGCCTTCGGCGTGTGCGGGCGCGGTCAGCCCAGGAGGGCGCGGATGAAGGGGACCAGGGCGCGGAAGGCCTGGCCGCGGTGTGAGATGGCGTTCTTCTCGGCCGGGGTCAGTTCCGCGCAGGTGCGGGACTGGCCGAGGGGCTGGAGGATCGGGTCGTAGCCGAAGCCGCCCGTGCCGGACGGGGTGTGGCGCAGGGTGCCCAGGAGGCGGCCCTCGACGACCCGTTCGGTGCCGTCGGGGAGGGCGAGGGCCGCCGCGCACGCGAAGTGGGCTCCGCGGTTCTCGTCGGCGATGTCGCCGAGCTGGGCGAGAAGCAGGTCCAGGTTGGCCTTGTCGTCGCCGTGGCGGCCGGCCCAGCGGGCGGAGAAGATGCCGGGGGCGCCGTGCAGGACGTCGACGCAGAGGCCGGAGTCGTCGGCGACGGCGGGCAGGCCGGTGGCCTGGGCGAGGGCGTGGGCCTTGAGGAGGGCGTTCTCCGCGAAGGTGACGCCGGTCTCCTTGACGTCGGGGATCTCCGGGTACGCGTCCGCGCCGACCAGCCCGTGGGGCAGGCCGGCGTCGGCGAGGATGGCGCGCAGTTCGGAGATTTTGCCCGCGTTGCGGGTCGCGAGGATCAGGCGGCTGGGCGTCGAGGTCATGCCCTCATTATCCCGGGGTGCAGACCTTGGAGATCTCGCTGGCGGCGTCGGCGACGGGCTTGATGTCGGGGACGGAGTTGCCGCTGTCGATGGAGGTGCGGACGTTCGTGACGGCCTTGTTCATGGAGTCGATGGCCTTGCCGAGGTCGGCGTTGTCGGTCTGGTCGCCGATCTTCTTGAGGTTGGCCTCGATCTGGTCGAGCGCGTTCTTGGCGTCCTGGGGGCTGTTGCCCGCCTGGGAGACGGCCTGCTGGAGGTCGTTGGCGCCGTCCGTGATGGCGACGGCGGTGTTCGCGCAGTCCATGGCCGTGGAGATGGCGTCGCAGGCGGTGAGGGCCGGGACGGTCAGGACGGCTGCCGCGGCTACGGCCGCTATGCGGAGCTTCATGCGTTTCTCCCGAGAGGACGTCTACGTGGGCGGGCGCACGGCTGTTGCGCCGTGCGCCCGTTGTCCGTAGGGACGCCGGAGGGGGCCTGTGTGGTTGCCCCTGGCCCTTGGCCGTGGCCGTGGCCCCGCGTGCGGTGGCCGCGCCGGGTTCACCGCGTGGCGGCGCCCGGCCGGGCAGGCCTCTTCGGCGACCCCTCAGAGGCCCAGTGCGCTGCGCTGGATGGCTTCGAGGTCGGCGCATCCGCCGGCGGCGAGGTCGAGGAGGGCGTTGAGTTCCTTGCGGTCGAAGGGTTCGCCTTCGGCGGTGCCCTGGACCTCGACGAAGCGGCCGTCGCCGGTGCAGACGACGTTCATGTCGGTTTCGGCGCGCACGTCCTCCTCGTAGCAGAGGTCGAGGAGGGGGACGCCGTCGACGATGCCGACGCTGACGGCTGCGACGGTTCCGGTGAGGGGCTTGCGGCCGGCCTTGACGAGCTTCTTGGACTGGCCCCAGGCGACGGCGTCGGCGAGGGCGACGTAGGCGCCGGTGATGGCGGCGGTGCGGGTGCCGCCGTCGGCCTGGAGGACGTCGCAGTCCAGAACGATGGTGTTCTCGCCGAGGGCCTTGTAGTCGATGACGGCGCGCAGGGAGCGGCCGATGAGGCGGGAGATCTCGTGGGTGCGGCCGCCGATCTTGCCGCGTACGGATTCGCGGTCGCCGCGGGTGTTGGTGGAGCGGGGGAGCATCGAGTACTCGGAGGTGACCCAGCCTTCGCCGCTGCCCTTGCGCCAGCGGGGGACGCCTTCGGTGAAGGAGGCGGTGCAGAAGACCTTGGTGTCTCCGAAGGAGATGAGGACGGAGCCCTCGGCGTGCTTGCTCCATCCGCGTTCGATGGTGACCGGGCGGAGCTGTTCGGGCGTACGGCCGTCGATGCGAGACATGTGTCCGAGCCTAGTGGGTGGGAGGGGGTGTCCGGCCGGTGAGGCCGTTTCCGTCCCTTCCGCCCCCCCGTCCCTTCCGCCCCCGTCCCTTCCGCCCCCGTCTCTTCCGCCCCCGCTCTTCCGGCCTCCGTACGCGAAGACCCCGTCCGGGTTCTCGGGACGGGGTCTGTCGGTGTTCGGGCCGGGGGCCCGGGCGGCTCAGGGGGTGCCGGTCACATCATGTCTTCGATGTCGGCGGCGATCGGGTCGGCGTCGGTGCCGATGACGACCTGGACGGCCGTGCCCATGCGGACGACACCGTGGGCGCCGGCGGCCTTGAGGGCGGCTTCGTCGACGAGGTCGGGGTTGACGACCTCGGTGCGCAGGCGGGTGATGCAGCCTTCGACCTCTTCGATGTTCTCGATGCCGCCGAGCCCGGCGACGATCTTCTCAGCCTTGGTGGCCATGTGTGTCTCCCTGAGTGATGCGAAGAACGAGTCTCGGCGGCCGGAGCATGGATGCCCTCCCGCACGGCCCGCGTTGTCACGGTAACGCACGGTTGGCCCATCTACGCGAGCGCGTGTCCGGCCCCTGTCGAATGATGACGATCAGCAGCAACCTGCCCACAACTGGTCTACACCAGTGTGCACGGAACTGCTGCCGCATCCAAAAAACCCGGGCCGGGCAGGGAGACGCCGATGAGTGCGAGCAGCGCCGCCGCAGTACCACGACCGTCCCGGCGCGGCAGCTTCTTCCAGGGGCTGCAGAAGATGGGGCGGAGCCTGCAGCTGCCGATCGCGGTGCTGCCGGCGGCCGGCATCCTGAACCGGCTGGGGCTGATCGACGCCGAGGGCACGGGGGTCTGGCCGCAGATCGCCAAGGTGATGGCGGCGGCGGGCGGCGCCCTGCTCAATGCGGATCTCGGTCTGCCGCTGCTGTTCTGTGTCGGGGTCGCGATCGGGATGGCCAAGAAGGCGGACGGGTCGACGGCGCTGGCGGCGGTGGCCGGGTTCCTGGTCTACCGGAGCGTGCTGCGCGCTTTCCCGGTGCCGTGTCCGGAGGGGACGAAGGACGTGGGGGGTGGCTGCCTGGGGCCGGACGACACCTTCGCGCAGTACACCTTCCAGAATCCGGGAGTGTTCGGCGGCATCGTGATGGGTCTGCTGGCGGCCTGGCTCTGGCAGCGCTACCACCGGGTGAAGCTGGTGGACTGGCTCGGCTTCTTCAACGGCCGCCGGCTCGTGCCGATCATCATGGCCTTCGTGGCGATCGCGTTCGCGGCGCTCTGCCTGTGGATCTGGCCGCCGATCGGCGATGCGCTGGAGGGTTTCTCCGACTGGCTGGTGGGTCTGGACTACTGGGGTGCGGGGATCTTCGGTGTCGCGAACCGGGCGCTGCTGGTGATCGGCCTGCACCAGTTCCTGAACGTGCCGGTGTGGTTCCAGTTCGGCAGCTTCACGAAGCCGAACGGCGAGGTGGTGCACGGCGACATCAACATGTTCCTCAGCGGTGACCCGGATGCGGGCCTGTTCCTGACGGGCTTCTTCCCGATCATGATGTTCGCGCTGCCGGCGGCGGCTCTGGCGATCACGCACTGTGCGAAGCCGCAGCGGCGCAAGGAGGTCGGGGGGCTGATGCTGTCGGTGGCGCTGACGTCGTTCGTCACGGGGATCACGGAGCCGTTGGAGTACTCCTTCCTCTTCGTCGCGCCGGCGCTGTACGCGGTCCATGCGGTGCTCACGGGTGTGTCGATGGCGGTGACGTGGGCGTTCGGCGTCCATGACGGCTTCAGCTTCTCGGCGGGTCTGATCGACTACGTCATCAACTGGGGGTTGGCCACGAAGCCGTGGCTGATCATTCCGATCGGGTTGGGTTTCGCCGTCGTCTACTACGTCGTCTTCCGCTTCGCGATCACGAAGTTCGACATTCCGACGCCCGGTCGGGAGTCGGACGAGGAGATCGAGGCGATGCAGGCGGAGAACACCAAGGCGTGACACGAGCGGGCGGGCGGCAACGCGCCTGGCCCGCAGGGCCGTTCGGTGCGGGCGCCCGTGGCCCTCGGATCGCGGATCCGGGGGCCTGCGTCATGCCGGCGGGTGCGGGTGGCGGGGCGGCTCCGGCGGCGCCCGGTCCGTGTGGCGTAGGCCACAGGAAAACGAAGGTTCCTTATCTATCCCTCACCGTGCTACAACTGGTCTACACCACGATTGGTGTAGACCACGCGGGCCTGTCCGAGCCCGCGTACCCCCATTTCTGAGACGTCGCCGTCCCCCGTTCTTTTCCCCGTCGGCGTCGCCTTGCCCACTGGAGGAAGTTGTGTCCACGGCTACCGCCCCCGCGGCGGAAAAGAAGAAGGGCGCTGGCGTGATGGCCGTCATGCAGCGCATCGGCCGGAGCCTCATGCTCCCCGTTGCCGTGCTGCCCGCCGGCGCGCTCCTGCTCCGCCTGGGCGCGGACGACATGCTCGGCGACAAGGACGTCTTCCCGACGTTCGTACTCAAGATCGCCGGGTACATGGCCGCCGGCGGTGGCGCGATCCTCGACAACATGGCGCTGCTGTTCGCCGTCGGTATTGCGATCGGCTTCGCCAAGAAGTCGGACGGCTCCACCGCTCTTGCCGCCGTCACCGGTTACCTGGTCTTCCAGAAGGTCCTCGCCACCTTCACCGACAGCAACCTGCCCCAGGTCGCCAAGGTGGTCGGCGGAAAGATCGTCATGGTGGACGCCCCGGTCAACGCGGGTGTGCTCGGCGGCGTCGTGATGGGCATCATCGCCGCGCTGCTGTACCAGAAGTTCTACCGGACCAAGCTGCCGGACTGGGCGGGCTTCTTCGGCGGCCGCCGCCTCGTCCCGATCCTCTCCGCCCTGGCCGGTCTCGTCACCGGCATCGTCTTCGGTCTGATCTGGCCGGTGCTCGGCACGGGCCTGCACAACCTCGGTGAGTGGCTGACCGGCTCGGGTGCCATCGGCGCGGGCATCTTCGGCGTCGCCAACCGTGCGCTCATCCCGATCGGCATGCACCACCTGCTGAACTCCTTCCCGTGGTTCCAGGCCGGTTCGTTCGACACCGCCGACGGTGCCGTCCACGGCGACATCGGCCGCTTCCTCGCCGGTGACCCGACCGCCGGCCAGTTCATGACCGGCTTCTTCCCGATCATGATGTTCGCTCTGCCGGCTGCCTGCCTCGCGATCGTCCACTGCGCCCGCCCCGAGCGCCGCAAGGTCGTCGGCGGCATGATGTTCTCGCTCGCGCTCACCTCCTTCGTCACCGGTGTGACCGAGCCGATCGAGTTCACCTTCATGTTCATCGCCCCGGTGCTGTACGCGATCCACGCGGTGCTGACCGGTGTCTCCATGGCGCTCACCTGGGCCCTGGGCATGCGCGACGGCTTCGGCTTCTCGGCCGGCCTCGTGGACTTCCTGCTCAACCTGGGCATCGCGGAGAAGCCGTGGATGCTGGCCCTCGTGGGCCTCTGCTTCGCGGCGGTCTACTACGTGATCTTCCGCTTCGCGATCACCAAGTGGAACCTCCCCACCCCGGGCCGCGAGTCCGACGAGGAGCTCGCCGAGCTGCTGAAGGCCGAGGCCAAGTAGACAGGCGGTAGGTCCCGGACGCGCCGAAGCCCCCGTTCTCCCTTCCGGGAGGGCGGGGGCTTCCGCGTGTGCGGGGTGGCGCCGCTCAGGCCGCTCAGACCTCGTAGACCGCGCCCGCGTACGCCAGGTCGACCGGGCCGTCGTAGACCGCGCGGGCGTCGGCGAGGTTCTGCGCGGGGTCGGTCCACGGCGGGATGTGGGTGAGGACGAGCCGTCCGACGCCGCCGCTCCGCGCGTACTCGCCGGCTTCGCGGCCGTTGAGGTGGAGGTCGGGGATGTCCTCCTTGCCGTGCGTGAAGGAGGCCTCGCAGAGGAAGAGGTCGACGCCCTCGGCGAGCCGGCCCAGCTCGGGGCTGACACCGGTGTCCCCGGAGTACGTGAGCGAGCGGCCGCCGTGCTCGACGCGGATGGCGTACGACTCGACTGGGTGCGCGACCCGCTCGGTACGGACCTGGAAGGGGCCGATCTCGAAGGCTCCCGGCTTCAGGGTCCTGAAGTCGAAGACCTCGCTCATGGAGCGTTCGTCGGGGACGTCGTCGTAGGCCGTGGTCAGGCGCTTCTCGGTGCCCTCGGGCCCGAAGACGGGGATGGTGCCGCAGCGGCCGCCCTCGTGGCGGTAGTAGCGGGCGACGAAGTACGCGCACATGTCGATGCAGTGGTCGGCGTGCAGGTGGCTCAGGAAGATCGCGTCGAGGTCGTAGAGACCGCAGTAGCGCTGCAGGTCGCCGAGGGCGCCGTTGCCCATGTCGAGGAGCAGCCGGAAGCCGTCGGCCTCGACGAGGTAGCTCGAACAGGCCGATTCCGCGGACGGGAACGACCCAGAACAGCCGACGACGGTGAGCTTCATGGAGCGTGAACCTCCGTGGACGGTCCGTGGACGGAATGCGGGCCGTGCGTGGGTCGAGCGTAAGGCGCGAAACGTCCGGTCGCTCCTCCGCGGCAGGCCGTTGTGGGGGGAATCACCTGCGCTGTCACCCGGGGGAGCGATGGTGGGTACGGGCGTTGCCCATGCCGGTGCCGTCCCGCGCGGCTACGGTCGGAACATGGACACGTCCTGGTGGCCCGCGGTGGCCGCGGTCGTGGCCCTGGCGTTGGTGATGCTGATCGCCGGGGGGAGGCTGAGTGGCACGCGCCGGGCCCCGCCCGCGCGCGGCACCGGCCCGCCGCCGCACCCGCAGGCGGGTGAGCTGTGGACCCTGATGGACGGCCGGACCTGCCTGGTCCTGGCTGTGGGCCCGGTACGGGAACACCGGGCGCGGGTCGCGTGGATCACGGCGAAGTACCACGACCGGCGGGCCGGGGTGATCCCGCTGCCGCCGGGGACGGTGGGGGCGCAGGGCCGGGCGGCCTTCCTGGAGGCGGACCGGCCGGAGGAGGTGTCGCTGTGGGAGTTCCGGGTGCGGCTGGGGGTGCTGGACCCGGCGGTGTGGGACGAGGTCAAGGGACTGGGAGGCGGTCGGTGATGGCGGTGATCCGCGTACGGCGCGTGTACGACCCGCCGGAGCCGGAGGCGGACGGGCTGCGGGTGCTCGTGGACCGGTTGTGGCCGCGGGGGCTGGCGAAGGCGGCGGCGGGGGTCGACGAGTGGCCGAAGGCGGTCACGCCGTCGACGGAGCTGCGGAAGTGGTTCCACGACGGGGGTTCGGCGGACGGGTTCCGGCAGCGGTACGAGGCGGAGTTGGCGGAGCCGGAGGCCGTGGCGGAGCTGGATCGCTTGCGCGGGCTGGTCGGGGGTGGGCCGGTGACGCTGCTGACCGCCGTCAAGGACCCGGAGTCCAGCCATGCGGCGATCCTCGCCGAGCGGCTGGCGGACTGACCGGGCTCCGTCCGGACCCGCGCCTCGAACGCCGACGGGGCCGAAAGGCAGCCTCGCCGGCGTTCGAGGCGCGGGGGTGCGGGGGCAGGGCCCGCGCGGTGGTGCCGCGCGGTGCGGCTACGCCCAGAGCTGGCCCTGGAGGACTTCGATGGCTTCCTCCGTGGTCGCCGCGGTGTAGACGCCGGTGGAGAGGTACTTCCAGCCGCCGTCGGCCACGACGAAGACGATGTCGGCGCTCTCGCCCGCGGCCACCGCCTTGCGGCCGACGCCGATCGCCGCGTGCAGGGCGGCTCCGGTGGAGACGCCCGCGAAGATGCCCTCCTGCTGGAGCAGGTCGCGGGTGCGGGTGACGGCGTCGGCCGAGCCCACCGAGTAGCGGGTGGTGAGTACCGAGGCGTCGTACAGCTCCGGAACGAAGCCCTCGTCGAGGTTGCGCAGGCCGTACACGAGGTCGTCGTAGCGCGGCTCGGCCGCGACGATCTTCACTCCGGGTGCGTTCTCACGCAGGTAGCGGCCGACGCCCATCAGGGTGCCGGTGGTGCCCAGGCCGGCCACGAAGTGCGTGATCGACGGCAGGTCGGCGAGGATCTCGGGGCCGGTGGTGGCGTAGTGCGCGCCCGCGTTGTCCGGATTGCCGTACTGGTAGAGCATCACCCAGTCCGGGTGCTCCGCGGCCAGCTCCTTGGCCACCCGGACGGCGGTGTTGGAGCCGCCGGCGGCCGGCGACGAGATGATCTCGGCTCCCCACATGGCCAGGAGGTCGCGCCGTTCCTGGCTGGTGTTCTCGGGCATCACGCACACGATGCGGTAGCCCTTGAGCCTGGCCGCCATCGCCAGCGAGATGCCGGTGTTGCCCGAGGTCGGCTCCAGGATGGTGCAGCCGGGATACAGGCGGCCGTCCTTCTCGGCCTGCTCGACCATGTGGAGCGCGGGGCGGTCCTTGATCGAGCCGGTCGGGTTGCGGTCCTCCAGCTTGGCCCAGATCCGGACGTCGTCCGAGGGCGAGAGCCGGGGCAGCCGGACCAGCGGGGTGTTGCCGACCGCGGCCAGCGGGGAGTCGTAGCGCATTACTTCGATCCGCCGGCCACGGCCGGGAGGATGGTGACGTTGTCGCCGTCCTTGAGGGCGGTGGAGATGCCGTCGAGGAAGCGGACGTCCTCGTCGTTGAGGTAGACGTTCACGAAGCGGCGCAGCTGCCCGCCGGCAGCCTGGTCGATGAGTCGCTCTCGAATGCCCTTGTGCCGCGTCTCCAGGTCCGCGAAGAGGTCGGCGAGCGTGGCGCCCTCACCGTTGACGGCCTTCTCGCCGTCGGTGTAGGTGCGGAGGATGGTGGGGATGCGGACCTCGATGGCCATGGCTGGGCTCCAGTCGTCAGGGCGTAGGCAGGTGTGCGTGTGCGTGGGAAGCTGGCGCGCGGTTCGTCGGCCCTCCGCGCGAGAGGGCTCTGGTGCTCAGGCGGCAGGACAGATGGCGCTGGCGAGGCGGCACAGGTCGACGTGCAGCCGCGCCACGAGCAGCAGCCTGCCGGGCGTCTCGATGCTCACGTCGTGGGAAACCATGCGGTCATGTTAACGATTCCCGGTCCCCCGTTTGGAGTGTGATCCCGCATCTTGGACGCCTTCTGCTCACATGGTGGTCAGTAGGCCTCTACGACCCGCACTTCTTCCTCGGTGATCACGCCGTCGACGATGCGGTACGAGCGGAACTGGAAGTCTCCGAGCCCGTCCTTGTCTGCGGTGGAGACCAGCACGTAGTGCGCGCCGGGCTCGTTCGCGTAGGTGACGTCGGTGCGGGAGGGGTAGGCCTCGGTCGCGGTGTGCGAGTGGTAGACGATCACCGGCTCCTCGTCGCGGTCGTCCATCTCGCGGTAGAGCTTCAGGAGGTCCTTCGAGTCGAACTCGTAGAACGTGGGCGAGCGGGCCGCGTTGAGCATCGGGATGAACCGCTCGGGGCGGCCGGTGCCCGCCGGGCCGGCGACGACGCCGCACGCCTCGTCGGGGTGGTCCTGGCGGGCGTGCTCGACGATCCGGTCGTACAGGGCCTGGGTGAGGGTCAGCATGAGCGACAGGATAAGCAGACGGGCCCTTCCGTACCGAGGAGTGGTACGGAAGGGCCCGCATGGTGGACAGGACGTCCACGGGAGGGGTCGCTAGGAGGCCTTGCTGAAGGCCGCGCCGCGCGGGTCGCGGTTCTTCAGGACCAGGTAGGAGACGCCGAGGACGGCGCCCCACAGCGGCGCGCAGTACAGCGAGACGCGTGCGTCCTTGTCGGCGCCCATCATCACGATGACCATGCCGATGAAGGCCAGGGCGAACCAGCTGGTGAGGGGGGCGCCGGGGGCCTTGAACTTCGAGGCGGGCAGCAGGCCGCGGTCGGCCTTGGCCCGGTAGCGGATCTGGCAGACCAGGATCATGATCCAGGCCCACATGCCGGAGATGGTGGCGAAGGAGACGACGTAGTCGAAGGCCTTGCCGGGGGCGACGTAGTTGATCCAGACGCCGACGAGCATCAGCGCGGCGGAGAAGGTGGTGCCGATGAGCGGGGTGCCGCTCCTGGTGAGCCTGGTGAAGACCTTGGGGCCCTGGCCGTTGAGCGCGAGGTCGCGCAGCATGCGGCCGGTGGAGTACATGCCGGAGTTGCAGGAGGACAGGGCGGCGGTCAGGACGACGAAGTTGACGATCGCGGCGCCGATGCCCAGGCCCATGCGCTCGAAGGCGGCGACGAAGGGCGAGACGCCGGGCTGGAAGTGCGTCCACGGGACGACCGAGAGGATCATGATGAGGGCGCCGACGTAGAAGACGGCGATGCGCCACGGCACGGTGTTGATGGCCTTGGGCAGGGTCTTCTCGGGGTCCTTGGACTCGCCGGCGGTGACGCCGACCAGCTCGACGGCGAGGAAGGCGAACATCACGATCTGCAGGGTCATCAGCGTGCCGCCGATGCCCTTGGGGAAGAAGCCGCCGTCGTTCCAGAGGTTGGTGACGGTGGCGGTGTCACCGGCGTCGGAGAAGCCGATGGTGAGGATGCCGGCGCAGATCAGGATCATGCCGACGATGGCGGTGACCTTGACCATGGAGAACCAGAACTCCAGCTCGCCGAAGAGCTTCACGGAGATCAGGTTGGCGGCGTAGAGGATGACCGTGAAGATCAGCGCGTAGGCCCACTGCGGGAAGCTGTCGTGGGTCCAGTACGACATGTACTGCGCGGCGGCGGTGACCTCGGTGATGCCGGTGACCACCCAGAACAGCCAGTACGTCCAGCCGGTCGCGTACCCCCAGAACGGGCCCAGGAACTCGCGGGCGTAGTCCGAGAAGGAGCCGGAGACGGGGCGGTACATGAGCAGCTCGCCCAGGGCCCGCATGATGAAGAAGATGACCAGGCCCGCGATGGCGTAGGCCAGGATCAGGCTGGGGCCGGCCTTGGAGATCGCCTTGCCGGCGCCCAGGAAGAGGCCGGTGCCGATGGCTCCGCCGATCGCGATCATCTGGATCTGGCGGGCGCCGAGCGTGCGGTGGTAACCCTCGCCGCCCTCGCCCTCGGTGCCCTCGCCGGGCGTGTTGCCGTGCTGTTCGACCTGCACTGAGGTCATGTCTTGGTGCGCCTTTCTCCACGCCGACCCGCGCCGTCGTTGGCTGCGGATCGGGTCCTCGATCCCCCCGGATACGGATGGAGTTGCACCCGGCGGTCTGCCGGTTGAAGCGGGCCGGGGGACATGGGTGGCGTCCCTTCGGCGATCGTGAAGATTTATCACGCGCTTAGGGCCGCCGGATGGGGAGAAATGTGGTGCACGGCATCAAAATTTCCGGACAAAGTGCAGTGATCATGGCAGACCGCCGCATGACGGTGATCTGATCGTTATCCGGATTTGAGCGTCCGCTGAGCGAACGATGCCGTTCCTTGAGGTTCCTCAGAGGGTTTCGATCAAGGATTCCTGGAGGCCTCCCAGCCACAGGTACGCCATCACCATCGGCTTGCGCGGGTCGTCGTCCGGCAGCCGGAAGAGTGCGGCGCTCTCGTCGTCCTCGGTGATGTCGAGGCGGGCGGCGAGGGTCAGGCGCAGGTCGTTGAGCCCGCCGAGCCAGCGCAGCGGCAGCTCGCCGGTCAGCTCCAGCACGGCGGCCACGTCGCCGGCCGGGGTGAGCGCGTCCAGGCTGCGTACGAGCGCCAGCGCGTCGTCGCGCTTGCGGGCGCGCAGGTCGTTCTCGGTGTAGCGGCGGAACTCCGCCGCGCGGGCCTTCAGCTCGGCGGGGTCCACGCCCTCGTCTCCGGCGCCCCCGGGGGAGCCGTAGGCGTCGGGGAAGAGGCGGGCCAGCGCCGGGTCGGAGGGCGGCTCCGTGGGCCCGTCGGCGAACAGCGCGGCGAGCGGATCGGCGTCCTCGGCGGGCTCGGGGTCGCCGGGGCCGATCAGCTCCAGCATCTGGACCGCGAGGGAGCGCAGGATGGAGATCTCGATCTCGTCCAGCGCGACGGCGGCTCCGCCGCCCTTGAGGGATTCGAACATCCCGGTGGACCGGCTCATCAGTTGCGGTCCTGGGAGAGGGTCGCCCACAGGCCGTAGCCGTGCATGGCCTGCACGTCGCGCTCCATTTCCTCGCGGGAGCCGCTGGAGACGACCGCCCGCCCCTTGTGGTGGACGTCGAGCATCAGCTTGTGCGCCACGTCCTTCGAGTAGCCGAAGTACGCCTGGAACACGTACGCCACGTAGCTCATGAGGTTGACCGGGTCGTTGTGCACCAGGGTCACCCAGGGGACGTCAGGTTCCGGGACCGCGAAGGTCTCTTCGGCCGACTCGGTGCGTTCGATCTCAAGGGGAGCAACACTCACTCGTCCCATGCTGCCACCGTGACGGGCCCGTTGCACAAACGGGACCCACATCTCGTCACTTTGACGAAATGTGCGCTAGCATCGCCGCCATGAACCCTGCGGACCTGGGCCTGCCGGTGGACGTGCCGTCGACAGCGCTCTTCACGGACCATTACGAGCTCACGATGTTGCAGGCCGCCCTGGCCAACGGCACCGCCGACCGCCGCTCGGTCTTCGAGGTGTTCACCCGGCGGCTCCCCGAGGGGCGCCGCTACGGGGTGGTCGCGGGGACCGGGCGGGTGCTGGACGCGGTGGAGAACTTCCGCTTCGACGGCGCGGTGCTGGAGTTCCTGCGGGAGCGGGCCGTCGTCGACATGCGGACGCTGGACTGGCTGGCCTCCTACCGCTTCTCCGGCGACATCTGGGGCTACCCGGAGGGCGAGGTCTACTTCCCGGGCTCGCCGATCCTGCGCGTGGAGGGCAGCTTCGCCGAGTGCGTGCTGCTGGAGACGGTGATCCTGTCGATCCTCAACCACGACTCGGCGATCGCGGCGGCCGCCTCCCGGATGTCCTCGGCGGCCGGGGACCGGCCGCTGATCGAGATGGGCGCCCGGCGCACCCACGAACTGGCGGCCGTCGCCGCGTCGCGGGCCGCGTACGTGGGCGGCTTCGCCTCCACCTCGGACCTGGCGGCCGGCTTCCGGTACGGCATCCCCACCGTGGGCACCAGCGCGCACGCCTTCACCCTGGTCCACGACAGCGAGCGGGACGCGTTCACGGCGCAGGTGGCCTCGCTGGGCCGGGGCACCACGCTGCTGGTGGACACGTACGACGTGGCCGAGGCGGTGCGTACGGCCGTCGAGGTGGCGGGTACGGACCTGGGCGCGGTGCGGATCGACTCCGGGGACCTGCTGCTGGTGGCCCACCGGGTGCGCCAGCAGCTGGACGAGCTGGGGGCGTCCTCGACGAAGATCGTGGTCACCTCGGACCTGGACGAGTACGCCATCGCCTCTCTGGCAGCGGCTCCGGTGGACGCGTACGGCGTGGGCACGCAGCTGGTGACGGGCAGCGGGCACCCGACGTGCTCGATGGTCTACAAGCTGGTGGCGCGGGCCACGTCGGCGGACCCGAAGGCGGCGCTGGCGCCGGTGGCGAAGAAGTCCAGCGGTGGCAAGACGTCGATCGGCGGGCGCAAGTGGGCGGCGCGGCGACGGGACGCCGGCGGGGTGGCGGAGGCGGAGGTGGTGGGCGTGGGAGCCGTTCCGGCGGCCCTGGCCGACCAGCAGCTGCTGACCCACCTGGTCAAGGCGGGCGAGGTGGTCGGCCGCGAGCCGCTGGAGGCGGCCCGCGACCGCCACCGCGCGGCGCGGGCGGGTCTGCCGCTGTCGGCGACCCAGCTCTCGCGGGGCGAGGCCGTGATCCCGACGGAGTACGTGTAGCCCTGCGGGCACGCCCCGCGGGAGGGACGGGGGCTGCGCCCCCGACCCCCACAGCGCTCCCGCCGGCGCCCCTCACTCCCCCCAGCTACCGCTGGGAGGCGCCCCCGTACCGGGCCGGCTCGGTCGAGGCCGTCTGCCCGGCGCGGCTGGAAGTGCCCGCGGGGCACTCTCAGCCCCGCCGGCGTTTGAGGCGCGGGGGTCCGGGGGCAGAGCCCCCACGCGGCGCAGCCGCCATGCAGCACAGTGGGAAGGGGCGGGGTGGGGGAAGAGCCTCCCGCAGGGCCCGCCGCAGCACACCATCAAGCCGAAGGGCACGCGAAATGCACCGCGCACTGATCGTCGTCGACGTGCAGAACGACTTCTGCGAGGGCGGCAGCCTCGCGGTCACCGGCGGAGCCGACGTCGCCGCCGCCATCACCGAGCTGATCGGGCAGGCCACCGCCGGGTACCGGCACGTCGTCGCCACCCGCGACCACCACATCGACCCGGGGGCGCACTTCGCGCACCCGCCGGCCGAGCCGGACTACGAGAGCTCCTGGCCGGTGCACTGCGTGGCCGGCACGGAGGGGGTCGGCTTCCACCCGAACTTCGCGCCCGCCGTGGCCTCGGGTGCGGTCGCCGCGGTCTTCGACAAGGGCGACTACGAGGCCGCGTACAGCGGTTTCGAAGGCGCGGACGAGAACGGCGACGGCCTCGCCGCCTGGCTGCGGGAGCGGCACGTCGGCGAGGTCGACGTGGTGGGCATCGCCACCGACCACTGTGTGAAGGCCACCGCCCTCGACGCGGCCCGCGCCGGCTTCACCACGCGCGTCCTGCTGGACCTGACGGCGGCCGTGGCCCCGCACACCACCGAGCGGGCCCTGGAGGAGCTCCGCGCGGCCGGTGTGACCCTCGTGGGCGCGGTCGGGCCCCGGGCCTAGGGGGTCGTCGAAGTAGCGTCGGCCGCCCGTGAGGGCGGGGGTGGCGGGGTCCGGTGCGTGCGTGCCGGACCCAGCCCCCAGACGGAACCGGCACGACGCCCCCCAGGGCCCCGGGACAGGACCGCGCCGGGTCCCTACGTGCCCAGCAGGGCCCGGATGGGGTGCCAGAGCTCCTGGGCGCGGTCGGGTGCGGCGCGCCACAGCAGGCCGTCCGGATGGTGCAGGACGGCCGTCACCTCGTCGGGCGTGGGCGGCTGGGCGTTGCCCCGCAGGTACACGGCGCGCATTCCGAGGTTCCGCAGCCTGGTCAGGGCGCGGGCCCGGTTCGCGGCGTGCACCAGCACGCGGACGTTTCCGCCCTCACCGGACGGCCTCGGCAGCGTGAGCGCCACGACCACGCTGCCGCCTGGCAATCTGACGAAACCTCCACCGGGCATGTCGGTCATCTCCCCCGTCAATAAGAACCTCGTACCGGGGCATCTAAACGCGATCGGCCGCCGCCCGCTAGAGGGCGACGGCCGATCATGCTTTGACCTGCGGTTTTACCGGATTACTTCTTGGAGGGGCCAACCTCGACGGTCATGACCTCACCGTCGTAGGTCTCCTTCAGGATCTTGATCTTGGTGTTGGTGTCAGTGACCTTCACCGATCCGGTCGGGTTCTCCTCGGAGTAGTACTTGCCCGGGTTGCGGTCGTCGAAGACCAGGTTGGTGGGCTTCGGCTTCAGGAACAGCGACTCGCCGTTCTTGTGCAGCGTGAAGGCGTCCGTGGAGTACGCGCTGAAGGTGGCGTCGTACGGCTGGATCTTGTTCCGCAGCAGGGTGCCGTCCGACCACTTCATCGGCTTGGCGTTGGCGTCGATCGGCAGGATCAGACCCTGGCCGGGGTGGACGCTGGTGTTGTTGTCCTTCTGGCTGGTGTCCCACTGCCAGATGAGCAGACCGTCCTGGTACGGGTAGTGCTCGACCCAGTCCGGCTTGGTGTTGCCGAAGCCGAAGTTGTACGGGCCCACCTTGAGGGTGGAGTCGTACGACACGTAGCGGCGGTTCTCGGCCAGGTAGTACTGCGCGTACTCCTTGGTGAAGCCGGCGCCGATCCGGGAGAAGCCCTTGCCGGTCCAGCCGTTGTCGCCGTTCTCGGCGCCGTCGGTGAACAGCGCGGAGCCGTCCGCGGTGATGGTGAGGGCGTCGGCCGCGAAGCCCTTGCCGCCCGCGCCGCCGTCCGTCTGGTAGCGGAAGCGGAGGTCGACCTTCTTGCCCGCGTAGGCGTCGAGCGGGAAGTTGAGGTTCTGCCAGGCACCCGAGACGCCGGTGAGCGACGGGCTGCCGGAGGCGTCGGCCGGGATGGCCGTGCCGTCGGCGGTGCCGGCGAGGGCGGTCCAGGTGGCGCCGCCGTCCGTGGACACCTCGGTGTAGAGGTAGTCGTAGTCGGCCTCGATGTCCCACCAGCCCTTGAGGGACAGGGCGGCGGACGACTTGCCCGTCAGGTCGACGGAGCGGGTGAGGGTGTTCTTGAGGTCGTCACCCATGTTGCTCCACCACTGGGTGGAGCCCTCGGCGGGAGCGACGATGTCCGTCTGGACCTTCTTCTTCGGCAGCTCGACGACCAGGGCCTGCTTGTCCTTGGTGTTGAACGCCGAGACACCGAGCTTGTGCGTGGACTTCGTCGCGGCCTTGGCCGTGTCGTAGTTCAGCCAGCCCAGCTGGAGCTTGTCCCAGGCGGTCATGTCGCCCGGCATGTCGCCTATGGAGTCCTTGCCGGTGCCGAGCCAGGAGCCGGCCGACATCAGGGACCAGAAGCCGACGCCGTTCTCTCCGCCACCGGTGGTGTCGTAGAGGTCGGGCAGGCCGAGGTCGTGGCCGTACTCGTGGGCGAAGACACCGAGGCCGCCGTTCTCGGGCTGCATGGTGTAGTCGCCGACCCAGATGCCGGAGTTGCCGATCTGGGTGCCGCCGGCCTTGTTGTTGTCCGGGCCGGTCTTGCCCGCGGCGGTGCCGTAGGCGTACCAGCGGTGCGCCCACAGGGCGTCGGGGCCCTGCACGCCGCCGCCGGCCGACTCGTCCTCGCCCGCGTGGACGATCTGGAAGTGGTCGATGTAGCCGTCGGGCTCGTTGAAGTTGCCGTCGCCGTCGAAGTCGTAGCGGTCCCACTGGTCGTACTGGGCCAGCTTCGCCTTGATCTCGGCGTCGGTCTTCCCGGCCTTCTTCTGCGCCTCGACCCACGCCGTGACGCCGTCCTTGACGGTGTCCCAGACGTTGGAGCAGTTGGACTGGCCACAGAAGTTGGAGCCGTAACGGGCCTCGTTGTACGGGACCTTGACCCAGTCGGAGACCTCGCCCTCGACCGAGTAGCGGCCCGAGGAGGTCTTCTCGTAGTACGTCTTCAGGGAGTGCTTGCCCTCGCCGGTGGCGAAGTACAGGTCCTGGAAGTGCTGGCGGCTGAAGTCCGCGCGCCAGGCCGTGCTGTTGTCCTTGGCGCGGTCGGGCTGCGCGATGGAGTTGTGCATCGGACCGGGCGTGCCGCCGTACTTCGGCACGGCCGGCTTGGGGCCGGGACCGTCCGGGTCGTGCATGGTCGTGCTGTCGACCTGGTCGCCGAACTCGACGAGGATCGTGAAGATCTTGTCGGTCTTCTCGCGGCCGAGCTCGACGTACTTCTTGTCGTCGAGCTTGACGACCTTGGAGGCGCCGCGCTGCTCGACGCCCTTCTTGCCCTGGAGGACCTGGTCCAGGGCGGCCTTGCGCTGCTGGGCCTGCTGCTCGCTGAACGGGCCCTTGAGGTCGTGCTCGACGACCTTGGCAGGAGTGGTCGGGTCCTGCCGGTCCGCCACCGGGGCGGCCGAGGGCTTGCCCTCGGCCTGGGCGGCGGTGACGGTGAAGAAGGTGGCGCTGGTCGCACATGCGGCCATGGTCACGGTGACGGCGGCAGCGCGAATCGCACGCCGTCTGGCGGAATTGCTGGTCACTTGATGTCGTTCCCCTCCCGCGGCCGCAACGTCTGAGTTCGGAACTTCTCCATAGGAGCGGGGGGTTCCGCGCGGCGCGCGTCTCAAGTGACGACATTTGACCGGAGAGACGCGAGAAAAGACAGACCTTGACTTGCAGCTTACAACTGCACTATGCGGTCAGGGAGTTCCGCTATCCGGACGTTCCACTGCCATACGGGGCGAAGGGCGCTTCACGACCCCGATACGGGTCCGTACCGTCCCCTTTCTCCCCCTGTTCCGGCCCGAGAAAATGATGCCGTGCGCCCCCTGTGCTCCGGCACCGTGTGTTAGGTCACGCTTACCGGCGGCTCCTTCCGGGCATCCCCGTCATAGAGTCACTTGACGCGCGACGTTGGTTGAGCCGACTCCCCCTCCCCCTCACCGAGGACGGATATCGCCATGCCGCGTCCGACTGCCGCCCAGCTCGCGTACGGGTCCGCCACGGTCATCGTGTCGACGATCGCCATGCTGCTGCTCTCGCAGACGAGCACCGGGCTCGGCGTCGCGGTCATCTCCGCCGCCGCGCTCGCCCTGGGTCTGCTCGTCGCCCTCACCGTGCCCGCTCCCAAACGCCGGGGCCGCCACGCGGCGCGTACCGGCTCCGGCGCGGCGACGGCGTCCGCGACAGGGGCGGCGACAGCACCCCGGTTATCCGGACGGCGGGCGGAGTCTGCCGAACACCCCGTCCACCACTGACACTTCGCCCTTCGCCGGTGGGACGACGCGACGCGGGCGGCCTCGCTCGGGGGAGGCCGCCCGCGTCGCGGGCGTGCGCTGTGCGTGTGTGGTCACCGCGGGCCCGGCAGGGGCCGCGGGACGCGGCGGCTCAGGTCGACTGGACCACCACGGTCTTGGCCGCCTTGTCGTGCAGGCCCTGCTTGTAGGGCTTGTCGACGAGGATCGAGATGGCCAGCGCGATCGGCCACAGGCAGAAGCAGCAGATCAGCGCCGGCAGCCAGAGCACGGCGGCCCGGGTCAGGGCCGCGCCGGAGTTCGGCACGGTGCCGTCGTTGAGCATGGCGACGCGCAGGCCCATCAGCCTCTTGCCCGGCGTCCGGCCGTCCTTCTTGGTGAACCACCAGTCGTAGCCGAGGTAGGCGACGATCGAGATCAGGGTCATCAGCAGCCCGCTGCCGCTGTAGGACTTGGTGAAGACCTCGCTGACGTCCTCGCCCCGATCGGTCTGAACGGTGTAGCGGTTCGTGCCGAAGGCCAGCTGGATCAGGGCGAGCGGGATGGCGACGATCAGCACGTCGACGAGGCGGGCGGCGAGCCGCTTGCCGAAGTCGGCGAGCGGGGGCATGCCGGCCAGCGGGTCGGGCATGCCGTAGCCGCCGCCACCGCCGTACGGGTCTCCTCCGCCGCCGTACGGGGGCGGAGGGGGCGGGTATCCCCCGCCGCCGGGGCCCGCGCCGCCCGGGGGCGGGGGGCCGCCGCTCGCGGGGGGCGGCGGGCCGTACGGCGAACCGCCCGACGGAGGCGTCGGTTCCTCGGGCTTCTTGCGGAACGGGTCTTCCTCGGGCGGCTGGCCCGGCGGCGGCTGGTCGCTACTCATGGCCCGAGTCGAACCCGGGTCCGCCGCCCCCGCAACGGGACCGCGTCCGTTCGTGGCCGGGGCACGCCCGGTGACCTTCCGCGGACACCGTCCCAGGGCGTGTCGCGCGCCCGCCGGGGCGGGACAGCCCTCAGCGCGCCACGTACGTCCTGGCCGCCTTGTCGTGCCAGCCCTGGCGGCGGGGGCGGTTCACGAGGCACCACAGGCTGCCGGGCAGGCCCAGGAAGGCGTACACGAGCCAGCGCCGCAGGGCGGCGCCGAAGGACGGCGGGCGCAGGGTGGCGGTGGCCAGGACACGGACGCCCAGCAGCTTCTTGCCCGGGGTACGGCCCCAGCGGGCGGTGGGCAGCACCTCGTAGAAGAGGCCGAAGAGGACGACGGCCGCGAAGACCGCGCCGAGGCTGCCGGCGACGGTCGAGTCGAGCAGCCAGACGGTGGTGGTACGGCCGCTCGCCCGGGCCGCGTCGATCTTGGCCTGGACGTGGGCGGTGACCCCGGGCACGAGGGGCCGGGCGACGGCGGCGGCCACGGCGGCGAACACGAGGGAGTCCAGGACCCGGGCCAGGCCGCGGCGCACCAGCCCGGCGGGGCGTACGGCCCGGTCAGCCATCCGCTCGAAGACCTCCCGCGGCGTGCCGGAGCGGCCGGTGCGGGTGCCCGCGCGGGCTTCCTCGGCTCCGCGGGGCTCCCATCCCCGGGCGGCCGGCTCCGCCGCGGGCGCGGCGTCCGGGGCGGGCTGCGGAGCCTTCGGGCGGGCTCCTGCGGGCCGGGGCTCCCACGCCTCGGGGAGGGCGGGCGCGGCGGGCTGCGGCTCACGGCGTACGGGCCCGGCCGGGGCGGGAGCGGGGGCCGGGGCGGGGGCGGGGGCGGGAACCGGAGCGGGGGCGGGGGCCGCCTCGGGCCAGGAGGAGGTGAGTCCGGAGGGGCCGGGGCCGCCCGCTCCGGGCGCGTCGGGCCAAGCGGGGGCGGCGGGGGCCGCCGGGGCGGCCTGCGCGGCCTGCGCGGCCTGTGCGGCCGGGGAGCGCGCCGACAGGATGCCGGCGGAGGACGGCGCGGCGGGTCTGGCGGGTGCCGCCGCGGCGGACGGCGTACGGGCCAGGGAGATCCCCGCGGGCCGGGCCTGCGGCTGCCCGGGCTCTGCGGCGGGAGCGGCGGCGGGGGCAGGCTCGGGGGCGGCAGCAGGGGTGGGCGCGGAGGCGGGTGCGGGCTGCGGGTCGGCTTCCTGCGGGCTGCCCCACGACACCCGGCGGTCGCGGGGCCCGCCGAAGCCCGCCTGGTGCACGGGGTCGGCCTGCCACACCGCCGGTGCCGGCCCGGCCGCGGGATCCGCGTGGGGATCCGGAGCCGGCGCGGGTTCCGCGGGCGCCTCGGTCGCGGGGCTCTCGTCCAGGAACACCGGCCCCGTCTCGTCGGCGCGGACGGCGGGCGCGGCGACGGGGGTCCGGGCGGCGAGCGGGCGGACCGGAGCGGGGACGGGGGCGGGGACGGGGGCGGGGGCCGGGGCCGGGACGGGGGCGGGCGCGGTCATCGGGGTGGGCGCGGGAAGCGGGACGGGCAGGGGGACGGGCGTGGGGACGGGTGCGGGCGCCGCCGGGGCAGGGCGGCTCGTACCGGGGACCCAGGCCGCGCCGTTCCAGTACCGGATGTACCCGGGAATGGACGGATCCGGGTAGTAGCCCTCGCGGGCCGCGTGCTCGCCGTCACCAGGGGAGGCCGTCATGTCCCCAACTCCGATCGTGGCTTGAGGCTTGTGCAAGGGGAGGACCATAGCCAAGAACCGTGGGCCGACAGGTCCGGTAACGGGAGAATCCAAGCCATTGAGCGAACGTCACTCCACACGACTGTTTTCAGACAGCCGACAGGATTCAGCCAATCTCGCGTTCGGCGGCGAAAGTCGCGTCATACCCGGGCACATGGCAGCTCTCCGCAGGTGTGGGGCGCCGTCCGGCCCCCCGCACCGAACCGAAGTGAGGCAGTCATGCACCACCCCGTCATCGAGCGCGAGCTGGAACTGAAGCTGGTCCTGTCACCCGAGCGCAGCATCCCCGTCCCGGCGCGCCTGCTCTACCTCACGGAAGACCCGTACGCCGTCCACATCACCTTCCACACCGGCTCGGACACCCCGGTCCACTGGACCTTCGCCCGCGAGCTGCTCGTGGAGGGGGTGTTCCGCCCGTGCGGTCACGGCGACGTCCGGATCTGGCCCACGAAGGTCGACAACGACGCCGTGCTCTGCATGGCGCTCAGCTCGCCCGACGGAGACGCCCTCCTGGAGGCTCCTGCGCTGTCCGTGTCGGCGTGGCTGGAGCGGACCCTGCGCGTCGTCCCGCCCGGCACCGAGGCCGATCGGCTCGGCCTGGACGCGGCGCTGGCCGAGCTGCTGGCTCCGACGCCGGCCGACGACCTGTGGCTGCGGGACCCGTGGCCGTCGGACGAGTCGGCGGACGGGGACCTGTGATGGCGAACGGCCCCCGGACGCCGCGCGGTCCCCGCGATCCGCGCGACACCCGCGACACCCGCGATCCGCGCGGGCGCCGGAGCCCGCGCGCCCGGCGGAACCCGGCCGGTCTGCGCCTCGTACGGTCAGAGGACCTTGCCGGGGTTGAGGAGCGCCAGTGGATCGAAGGCCTGCTTGACGGCGCGCTGCATCTCCAGTCCGACCGGGCCGAGTTCGCGGGCGAGCCATTCCTTCTTCAGCACGCCGACGCCGTGTTCGCCGGTGATGGTCCCGCCGAGGGAGAGGCCGAGTCCCATGATCTCGCCGAAGGATTCGCGGGCCCGCCGCGTCTCGTCCTCGTCGGCGGGGTCGAAGCAGACGATGGGGTGGGTGTTGCCGTCGCCGGCGTGCGCGCAGACGCCGATGAGGAGGTCCTGGGCGCGGGCGATGGCGGCGGTCCCTTCGAGCATCTCCCCGAGCCGGGAGCGCGGCACGCACACGTCGTCGATCATCGTGGCGGGCCGCAGGGCCTCCAGTGCGGGGAAGGCCATCCGGCGGGCCTGGAGCAGCAGTTCCGACTCCGCCTCGTCCTCGGCGGGCACGACGGCGGTGGCTCCGGCGGCCGTGCACAGCTCCCCCACGGCGGCGAGGTCCTGGGGGGCGTGCGGGGTGTCGAAGGCGGCGAGCAGCAGCGCCTCGGTGGCTTCGGGCAGGCCCATCCTGCCGAGGGCGTTGACGGCGTGGACGGTCGTACGGTCCATCAGTTCCAGCATGGAGGGGGTCAGTCCGGCCTCCATGACGGCGCAGACGGCCTCGCAGGCGGCTGTCACGGAGGGGAACTCGGCGGCGAGGACCAGTTGCCGGGGTGGCGCCGGTTTGAGGGCGAGGACGGCCTGTACGACGATGCCGAGGCTGCCTTCGGAGCCGACGAAGAGCCGGGTGAGGTCATAGCCGGCGACTCCCTTGGCGGTGCGCCGGCCCGTGCGCAGCAGGCGCCCGTCGGCGAGGACGACGTCGAGGCCGAGGACGTATTCGGCGGTGACTCCGTACTTGACGCAGCACAGGCCGCCCGAGGCGGTGCCGATGTTGCCGCCGATGGTGCACTGCTCCCAGCTGGAGGGGTCGGGCGGGTAGTACAGGCCCCGTTCGGCGACGGCCCGTGAGAGGACGGCGTTGACGACGCCCGGTTCGACGACGGCGATCCGGTCGACGGCGCTGATCTCCAGGATCCGGTCCATCTTCACGAGGGAGAGCACGATGCAGCCGTCGGTGGCGTTGGCGGCGCCCGACAGGCCCGTACGGGCGCCCTGCGGGACCACGGGGATCCGTAGGGCGGTGGCGGTGCGCATGACGTGCCGGACCTGTTCGACCGTCCGGGGCAGGACGACGACCGCCGGGGTGCCGGCGGCGCAGAAGCTGGCCATGTCGCCGGCGTAGGAGGCGGTCACCTGGGGGTCGGTGAGGAGGGCGTCGGCGGGGAGCCCTTCGAGGAGGCTCGCTCGCAGACGTGCGGAGAGGTCATCATCCATGGGGCCAGCGTGGCACCCGGGGCCATCGGTGTGAACACGCCCGCGCCCGTCTGCGGACACCCCGGCATGCTCTTCATATTGACGCACAGTGACCCCATGGACCGTTTCGACGAGGATTCGCAGACGCCGGCGCCGCCCGTGACCTTCACCGGCCGCAAGACGCTCGTGGCCGCCGGGGTGGCGGTGGTCCTGATCGCCGGGGCCCTGTTGATCCGCCCGGCCCGGACCGGTGACGACGCCCGTCCGCCGGGGCCGAGCGAACGCGCCGCCGCGGCGGTGGGGATGGGTGCGCCCGCTTCGGCGACGGACGTGGTGGCGCTGGTGGCGGACCGGGAGAAGTGGGTGGCGTCGCACGCCGACGACGACGCCTCGTGGGCGGTGCTCGGCTCCGCCTACATCGAGCAGGCGCGGCGCACGGCGGACTCGGCCTGGTACCCGAAGGCGGAGAAGGCCCTGAAGCGGTCGCTGGAGGTGCGCCCGGCGGAGAAGGGCAACTTCGAGGCGATGACGGGCATGGGCGCGCTGGCCAATGCCCGGCGGGACTTCGGGACGGCCCGGAAGTGGGGCGAGCTGGTACGGGCGCAGGCGCCGAAGGAGTGGTCGGCGTACCCGGTGCTGGTGGACGCGTACACGGGGCTCGGCGACTACAAGGGCGCGCAGAAGGCGATGGAGCTGCTGCTGGAGCTGCGGCCGGGGCTGGTGGCGCACATCAGGGCCTCGCAGGTGTACCGGGACCGCGGCTGGCGCGAGGACGCGGTGGTGTCGATGGAGTCCGCGGCGGCCGCGGCGAAGGCTCCGGCCGAGAAGGCGTACGCGCTGTTCCGGCTCGGGGAGCTGTCGTGGGAGCGGGGTGAGCCGGCGGAGGCGCTGCGGCAGTACGAGGCGGCGCTGCGGACGGATCCGGCGCAGGCGGAGGCGCTGGCGGGCCGGGCGCGGGCGCTGGCGGCGCTGGGGCGCGGCGGGGAGGCGGTGCGGGACTACCGGATGGCGCTGGGGCGGACCCCGGTGCCGCAGCTGGCGCGGGAGCTGGGCGAGCTGCTGGAGTCGCTGGGCCGGGATCAGGAGGCGCGCGCGCAGTACGACGCGCTGGCGACGATGGCGGTCCGTGACAGTGCGAACGGCGTGGACGCCGATGTGGTGCTGGGCCTGTACGAGGCGGACCACGGGGATCCGGCGGCGGCGGTGCGGCGGTTGTCGCAGGAGTGGGAGCGGCACAAGAGCATGCAGGCGGCGGACGCGCTGGGGTGGGCGCTGCACCGGGCGGGCGATCACACGGCGGCTCTGGAGTACGCGAAGAAGGCGACGGAGCCGGGGCTGCGCAGCGCGGACTTCGCCTATCACCGGGCGATGATCGAGCAGGCGCTGGGTGACGAGGCGGGAGCGCGGCGGCATCTGCAGGAGGCGCTGCGGACGAACCCGTACTTCTCTCCGGTGCGGGGGCCGCTGGCGAAGGAGGCGCTGGCGGCGATCGGTCAGCCGCCGCCGGGCGGGCCGGAGCATCTGCAGCCGGTGGAGCCGTGGGTCGAGCCGGAGCTTCCGAAGCCGAACCCGGTGCCGAAGCCGAAGCCTGCGGCGAAGCCCGAGCCGTCGACGAAGCCTGAGCCGTCCGCGAAGCCCGAGCCGTCGGCGAAGCCGTCGCCGACCGCCCGCTGAGCTGCGGCGGGGGTGCGGTGGCCGCGCGTACGGCCCGGTGCGCGGGCGGGCGGCGGGTCGCCGCGCTCTGGCCCACTCCCCTCCGGAGGACACCACGCGGCGGCGCGCCCGGCCCCGCGCACCGGAGCCGACGGCAGCCCGGGGGCGTGGCGGTCGGATCTCGTCGGCCGGATCCGAACGGCACGCCCCAGGCCCCCGGCACGGGCCGGGGGCCTGTAGGGCCTGTATCGAGTTGCCCCGCGGCGTCGCGGCGCAACTCGATACAGGCCCTAGGTACGTGCGCGCGACGTCAGAGGTTGCCGCGCTTCTCCTGCTCGCGCTCGATGGCTTCGAACAGGGCCTTGAAGTTGCCCTTGCCGAAGCCCATCGAGCCGTGGCGCTCGATGATCTCGAAGAAGACGGTCGGGCGGTCCTGCACCGGCTTGGTGAAGATCTGCAGCAGGTAGCCGTCCTCGTCGCGGTCGGCGAGGATCTTCAGCTCGCGCAGCTCGTCGATCGGCACGCGGGTGTCGCCGACCCACTCGCCGAGGGTGTCGTAGTAGGTGTCCGGGACGGAGAGGAACTGGACGCCCGCCGCCCGCATGGAGCGGACGGTGGCGACGATGTCGTTCGAGGCCAGCGCGATGTGCTGGACACCGGGGCCGTTGTAGAACTCCAGGTACTCGTCGATCTGCGACTTCTTCTTCGCGATCGCCGGCTCGTTGATCGGGAACTTGACCTTCTTGGTGCCGTCCGCGACCACCTTGGACATCAGCGCCGAGTACTCGGTCGCGATGTCGTCGCCCACGAACTCCTTCATGTTCGTGAAGCCCATGACCTTGTTGTAGAAGGCGACCCACTCGTTCATGCGGCCGAGTTCCACGTTGCCGACGCAGTGGTCGATGGCCTGGAAGGTGCGCTTGGCCGGGGGCGCCACCATCGGCTCGACGGCGACGTAGCCCGGCAGGTAGGGGCCGGTGTAGTCGCCGCGCTCCACCAGGGTGTGGCGGGTCTGGCCGTAGGTCGCGATGGCGGCGAGTACGACGGTGCCGTGCTCGTCCTTGACCTCGTACGGCTCGTCGAGGCCGCGGGCGCCCTGCTCGACGGCGTACGCGTAGGCCGCGCGGACGTCGGGGACCTCGATGGCGAGGTCGATCACGCCGTCGCCGTGCTCGGTGACGTGCTCGGCGAGGAAGCGGCCGTGGTCGGTCGTCGCCTTGATGACCGAGGTCAGCACGAAGCGGGCCGAGCCGTTGGTCAGGACGTAGCTGGCCGTCTCGCGGCTGCCGTTCTCCGGTCCGGAGTAGGCGACGAGCTTCATGCCGAAGGCGGTCGAGTAGTAGTGCGCGGCCTGCTTGGCGTTGCCGACGGCGAAGACGACCGCGTCCATGCCCTTCACCGGGAAGGGGTCTGCCTCACGCGCGGTGTGCGGGGTGGTTTCGAGGTTCGCCAGAGACTCAGTCATGAGCGCAGAGTCCCGCCGATCCACAAGCTGCGCAATAGTTTCCTGATTGACTGTACAAACTGCACAGCCACGCCAGAGTATGGTTGAAACATCTGTGCACTATGACCACCCACGGGCATGCGTGGGCTGCGGGAGGCTCGCGTGGGTATCGACGAACTCGACGGCCGGCTCATCGTCCTGCTCGCCCGCGAGCCCCGGATCGGGGTCCTGGAGGCCTCGCGCCGGCTGGGCGTGGCGCGCGGGACGGTGCAGGCGCGCCTGGACCGGCTCCAGTCCAACGGCGTCATCCGCGGCTTCGGCCCGCAGGTCGACCCGACGGCGCTCGGCTATCCGGTGACCGCGTTCGCCACGCTGGAGATCAAGCAGGGGCAGGGGGCCGACGTACGGGCACACCTGGACGGGGTCCCGGAGGTGCTGGAGCTGCACACCACCACCGGCCACGGGGACATGCTGTGCCGCCTGGTGGCCCGGTCCAACGCCGATCTCCAGCGGGTGATCGACCGGGTCGTGGGCTTCGACGGGATCGTCAGGGCCTCGACGGCGATCGTGATGGAGAACCCGGTGCCGTTCCGGATCATCCCACTGGTGGAGCAGGCCGCAGAGGACGACAACAGGGGCTGAACACGGGGGCGCTGGGCCCGAGTTCCAAAGAAAGGGTTGCAAATAAATCCTTGCACAGGTTTCTTTGCAACTCTACGGTGGAGCCATGCCCGAGAACAGCGAACGCAGCGAACGCTTGACGTCCACAGGCCCGTTGGGGTCCGGGCAGCCCGTACAGCCGGACGTCCGCTCCCTCGACGCCCGCGCCCTGCGCGGCCTCGCCCACCCCCTGCGCATGCGCCTGCTGGCCGCCCTGCGCCAGGACGGGCCCGCGACCGCCTCCCGGCTGGCCGAGCGTCTCGGCGAGTCCAGCGGCGCCACCAGCTACCACCTGCGCCAACTCGCCGCGCACGGCTTCGTCGAGGACGCACCGGAGCACGGCAAGGGCCGCGAGCGGTGGTGGCGGGCCGCCCACGAGGGCACCCGCTTCGACGAGACGCTGGTCGACGACGGCGACGAGGCCACGCGCGCCGCGGCGGACGTCTTCCTGCGCCAGATCGCCGCGACCCACGCGCGGGAGGTCAACACCTGGCTGGCCACCTCGCACACCTGGTCACCGCAGTGGCGGACCGGCTCGGACTTCAGCGACTTCACGCTCCGGCTGACCGCCGCGCAGACCGACGAACTGGTCCACAAGCTGCACGACGTGATCAACAGCTACCGCGACCTGCCCGCCGAGGAGGGCACGGAGACGGTCCGCTTCCACACCCACGCCCTCCCGCGCCGCACCCGCGAGGTGCCGGGCAGTGCCGACCACCGCGGCGCCGAATGAGCCGGCGTCCGCTGGCCGCCGTTCTGGCCGCCAACACCATCTCCACCGCCGGCAGTTCACTCACCCTGATCGGTGTCCCGTGGTTCGTGCTCCAGACCACGGGCAGCGCGGGCCGGGCCGGCGTCGTCGCCTTCTGCGCCACCCTGCCCGTCATCGTGGCCGCCCTGGTCGGCGGACCGGTCATCGACCGGATCGGCCGCCGCCGCGTCTCCGCCGCCTCCGACCTGATCTGCGGCCTGGCGGTCGGCGCGATCCCGCTGCTGCACCACCTGGGCGTGCTGGAGTTCTGGATGCTGTGCGCGCTGATGGCCGTCGGCGGCCTGGTGCACACCCCCGGACTGACCGCCCGCGGTGTCCTCCTGCCGAACCTGGCCGAGCACGCGGGCACGACCCTCGCCCGGGCCGCGAGCCTCTACGACGCGGTCTCGCGCGGGGCCCGTATGGTCGGGGCGGCCGTGGCCGGACTGCTGATCGCCGGGTTCGGCGCCGAGACGGTACTGCTGCTGGACGCCGCCACCTTCGGGGTGTCGGCGCTGCTCGTCTGCGCCTTCCTGCGCGGAGTCCCGGCCGCCGAGCCGCAACGGGCCGCCGGCAAGGTGTCGTTCGCCGCCTTTTCCGCCGAACTCGCCGAGGGCTGGGTGTTCCTGACCCGTTCCCGCCTGCTCCTGGCCATCACGGTGATGGTCATGATGACCAACGGCCTGGACCAGGGCTGGTCCTCGGTCCTGCTGCCCGTGCACGGCCGGGACGTCCTCGGCGGCGCCACCGCGATCGGCCTGATGATCTCCCTCTTCGGCGGTTTCGCACTGCTGGGTGCCCTGCTCTACGGGATGTGGGGCGAGCGCTTCCCGCGCCGGACGGTGTTCGCGGCGGCCTTCCTGGTGTCCGGCGCCACCCGGTACGCGGTCGCCGCCGTCACCGACACGACGCTGCCGCTCGCGGTGACGATGGCGCTGGCCGGACTGGGCGCGGGCATGCTGAACCCGATCCTGTCCACGGTCGTCTACGAGCAGGTCCCCGAGGAGCTGCGCAGCCGGGTCGCGGGGGTGAGCACCGCGGGCTGCGAGCTGACCATGCCGATGGGCGGGCTGGCGGCGGGACTGCTCGTCGACGGCTTCGGGGTGGGCACCACGCTGCTGCTCTTCGGCGGCACCTACCTGCTCACGACGCTCGCACCGCTGGTGTTCCCCGCCTGGCGGGGGATGGAGCGTGAGCCGGACGTCAGCAGGACGGGGCGGCCTCTCCCCGGTTCAGCGCGCGAAGAGCGTTCACCGCATCCGTCAGCGAAGTGACGGGCACCAGCTGGAGCCCGTCGGGCAGCTCGGCCTGGGCGTCCGCGCACTCGTCCTTCGGTACGAGGAACACAGTGGCACCGTCGCGCCGCGCGGCCTGCGTCTTCAGGGCCACGCCGCCGACGGCGCCGACCTTGCCGTCGGCGGTGATGGTGCCCGTACCGGCGATGGTGCGGCCGCCGGTGAGGTCGCCGCCGCTGCCGTCGCCGTCGATCTTGTCGACGATGCCGAGGGAGAAGAGCAGCCCGGCGCTCGGGCCGCCGACGTCGGCGAGATTGAGGTCGACCTTCACGTCCTTGGGGTCCTTGTGGAGGAAGCCGAGGGCGGCGTCGGCGGCGGACGACTGCGACCTGGCCATCTCCTCCAGGTTGTGCTTCTCGATCTCCTCGTCGCTTCCACCGGAGGAGTAGACGACCTCACGGGGCAGGACGGCCCGATCAGCCGCGAACCAGTAGTCGGCGAGCTCGTGCAGCTGCATCGTCGAGGACGGTCCGGTGGCCCGGATGGTCGTCATCCGCAGCTGCCCGCTGGTGTCCCGGACGGGGGCCCCGGAGACGGTGATGACGGGCTTGCCCTGGTCGGAGCCCAGCACGTCGGCCGTGAGCCCGGGCTCGGCGACCACGAAGGGCAGCGGCGCGAAGGCCGCGGCGGCGAACAGCCCGAGAACGGGCACGGCGCAGACGGCCAGGGCGGCGGGACGCGGCAGACGTGTGAGACGAGAGAGCACCCGCCCAATCTATCCGCCCCGCCTGCCGTTCCAGCCCCGCCGTCCAATCCGGCCCCGCCGGCGTTCGAGGCGCGGGGGTCCGGGGGCGGAGCCCCCGGCAACGGCGCCGCAGACGGGTACGGGCCCCGGCACTCCGGATCCGCCGAGCCCGCGGCCTAGCGAAGGGCGTCGGCGACCTCCCGCGCCGCGTCCACCACCCGCGGGCCCACCCGCTCCGGCACGGCGTCGGCCAGCATGACGACGCCGACGCTGCCCTCCAGCCCGCTGATGCCGACCAGCGGCGCCGCGGCCCCGCTGGCGCCTGCTTCGAGCTCTCCGTGGGTGAGCGTGTACCCCGGTTCGATGAGGGAGCCCTGACGGGCGGCCAGGATGGCCCGGCCGGCGGCCCCGCGGTCCAGCGGGTGGCGGAAACCGGCCCGGTAGGCGACGTGGTAGTCCGTCCAGGTCGGCTCGACGACGGCGACGGCGAGCGCCTCGGTGCCGTCGACGAGCGTCAGGTGCGCGGTGGCGCCTATGTCCTCGGCGAGGGACCGCAGCGCGGGCAGGGCGGCCTCGCGCACCAGCGGGTGCACCTGCCGGCCCAGCCGCAGCACCCCGAGTCCGACCCTGGCCCGGCCGCCGAGGTCACGGCGGACCAGGGCGTGCTGTTCGAGGGTGGCGAGGAGCCGGTAGACCACCGTGCGGTTGACGCCGAGGCGGTTGGAGAGCTCGGTGACGGTCAGACCGTGGTCGGTGTCGGCGAGCAGTTTGAGGACTCTGAGCCCTCTGTCGAGAGTCTGGGAGGTTTCCGCGGTCACGACGCCTCTCCCTCTTTCGGTGAGCGGCGGTGACTCTCGCGGTGGCGCACCGCCGGTCCCGCGGCGGCGCACAGGAGAGGCCGCCGGTAGCGGCCATTGCACCGGCTGCGCTCCCGCGGCGGCGCTGCCACGGTGCGTTCGATGCGGGGAATGTAGCGAGCAGGTCCGCTCAGCGGAAGGGCTCGTCCAGAATCCGGGCGCGCGCTACCTGTTTGTGCCGTTTCCTGATCGCCTCAAGTGTCGTTTCGTGACAACGATTCGCACAGGCGCGGAAGTGGCGGGACGAGGACGGGGCCCGTGCGAACCTCCGCACGGACCCCGTCACACGTACTGGGCGAAACCCCCGAACCCAACCGAACCCGCTGCACTCGGCGCACTCGGCGCACTCGGCGCACTCGGCGCACTCTCGGCGCACTCGGCGCGGTCAGCGCATACGGGTCGCCCACTCCTGCACCTTCTTGATGCGCTCGCGGATCTGCCCCGCCGTCGCCTCCGCGCTCGGCGGTCCGCCGCAGACGCGGCGCAGCTCCGTGTGGATCACGCCGTGCGGCTTGCCGCTCTGGTGGACGTAGGCTCCCACCATCGTGTTGAGCGACTTGCGCAGCTCCAGCAGTTCCTTGTGGGAAACCACGGGCCGCCGCTCGGCCGGCAGCTCCAGCAGGTCCGCCTCCGTGTCGGGCTTGCGGCGGCTGTGCGCGATCTGCCGGGACTGCCGCTTCTGCAGCAGCATCTGCACCTGGTCCGGTTCGAGCAGCCCGGGGATGCCGAGGTAGTCCTGCTCCTCCTCGCTGCCGGGGTGGGCCTGCATGCCGAACTCGGCGCCGTCGTAGAGCACCCGGTCGAAGACGGCGTCGGACTCCAGTGCCTCGAAGGACATCTGCTCGTCCTCGCCGGTGTCCTCGTCCTCCTGCCGGTTCGCCTCGTCCATCTCCTTCTCGGACTCGGCGTAGGGGTCCTCCTCGCCCTGCTTCTTCGGCTTGTCGAGGACGTGGTCGCGTTCGACCTCCATCTCGTTGGCGAAGCCGAGGAGGTAGGGGATGGTCGGCAGGAACACCGACGCCGTCTCGCCGCGCCTGCGCGAGCGCACGAAGCGGCCGACGGCCTGGGCGAAGAACAGCGGGGTGGAGATCGTCGTCGCGTACACGCCGACCGCGAGGCGCGGTACGTCGACGCCCTCGGACACCATGCGGACGGCGACCATCCAGCGGTCGTCGTTCGCGCTGAAGGTGTCGATGTTCTTCGACGCGCCGGTGTCGTCGGACAGCACCAGGGTGGGCCTGGTCCCGGTGATCTCCCGGATGAGCTTGGCGTACGCGCGTGCCGAGTCCTGGTCGGAGGCGATGACGAGGCCGCCGGCGTCCGGGATGCCCTTGCGGACCTCGGTGAGCCGCCGGTCGGCGGCGCGCAGCACGTTCGGCATCCATTCGCCGCGCGGGTCCAGGGCGGTGCGCCAGGCCTGCGAGATGGCGTCCTTGGTCATCGGCTCGCCGAGGCGGGCGGCGATCTCGTCGCCGGCCTTGGTCCGCCAGCGCATGTTGCCGCTGTAGGAGAGGAAGATGACCGGCCGGACGACGCCGTCGCCGAGTGCGTTGCCGTAGCCGTAGGTGTAGTCGGCGGAGGAGCGCCGGATGCCGTCGTTGCCCTCTTCGTAGGTGACGAAGGGGATGGGGTTGGTGTCGGAGCGGAAGGGCGTCCCGGTCAGCGCGAGCCGGCGGGTCGCCGGGTCGAACGCCTCCAGGCAGGCCTCGCCCCAGGACTTCGAGTCGCCGGCGTGGTGGATCTCGTCGAGGATCACCAGGGTCTTGCGCTGCTCGCAGCGGTTGCGGTGGAGCATGGGGCGCACGCCGACGCCGGCGTAGGTGACGGCGACGCCGTGGTAGTCCTTGCTGAGCGGGCCGGCCGAGTATTCGGGGTCCAGCCGGATGCCTATCCGGGCCGCGGCCTCCGCCCACTGCTTCTTCAGGTGCTCGGTGGGTGCGACGACGGTCACCTGCTGCACGACGTGGTGGTGCAGCAGCCAGGAGGCGAGGGTCAGGGCGAAGGTGGTCTTGCCTGCGCCGGGGGTCGCGACGGCGAGGAAGTCGCGGGGCTGGTTCTGGATATAGCGGTCCAGCGCTCCCTGCTGCCAGGCGCGCAGCTTGCTGGCGGTGCCCCACGGGGCACGGCCGGGGAAGGCGGGTGAGAGGTGGTGGGAGGCGGTAGTAGTCACGGTCTCCGGTTCGTGCTCTCGGCGTACTCGGTAAGGGGCAGGCGGTCGTACGTAGGACAACCGGGCCACCCTACCGGGGTGGGCCCGTCCCTCGCGGAGGGACAGGCCCGTGACCTCGGGCGGTGCGGCGAGCGTCACATCGCCTGCCTCAGCGCGCGAACCTCGGCAGCTGCGCAGCGATCTTGGGTACGTCGAGAGCCCCCTGGCACACGTCCAGCACGAACTGCTCGGCTTCGTCCACGTCGAACTCGGGGTCGAGCGGATGCCCGTTCATGTGGAGGAAGACCCAGGCCGCGTACCAGGCAATGCGCTTGTTCCCGTCTACCAGCCCGTGGTTGCGGGCCAGCGATTCCATCAGAGCCGCCGCCTTCTGCCAGATGTCCGGGTAGGCGTCCTGGCCGAACACGCTCGCCTGCGGGCGCGCCAGTGCCGAGTCGAGGAGACCGTAGTCGCGCACTTCGTCCGCTCCGAGACGCTCCGCGAGGTTGAGTAGCTCGGGAAGCGTGAGGTAGTGCATCAGGCAAGCCTCCGGTTCAGCTCTGCGCTCGCCTTCAGCACATGCTCCGCCGCCTCGTTGAACAGTCGGGAGTGTTCGTTTACGGCCTTGATGACCGCGTCGTGCGCGAAGGACTGCATGCTCCGGCCCTCCGCCTCGGCGCGCTCGCGCAGGGCGTCCAGCTCTTCTTCGGTGAATCTGACGTTGAGACCAGCCATGGAATGACGGTACCGCGCGGTACCGCACGGTGTCACGCGGATTCGGGAGTCGGCTCCAGCCGGGTCGCGACCCACGCCCCCACCAGTGCCACGCACGCCATCGGCAGGAACACGACGGCGAAGGCGGCCGGGTTCGAGGCGCCGCCCGCCCCGCCGGCGGTCACCGCGTGCGCGGCCCCGACCGCCCCGCCGCCGAGCGCGGCGAAGGCGGCGCCCCCGGCGGCCAGCAGCACGACGTTGGCGAGGGCGTCGGAGATCTGCAGGGCGGCGGAGTTGGCGCCGACCTCCTGCGGCGGCGACAGCTTCAGCAGCAGCACGCTCGTGGAGCCGATCACCAGGCCCATGCCGAGGCATCCCACGGCCCAGGCCAGTGCCAGCGTCCACACGGGCACGGACTCGACGAGCACTGCGGGCGCGGCGGCGATGGCCAGCGCCACCAGCACCATGCCGGTGACCATCAGCCGTTCCCGGTACGGGGCCGTGCGGCCCTGCGACTGCACCCAGGAGCCGCCGGCCCAGGTCACCCCGCCCAGCGCGAGGGAGAAGCCGGCCATCGTCGGGCTCAGCCCCCGCTGGGTGACGAGCATCAGCGGTACGAAGCTCTCGGCGGCGACGAACGCCCCCGCGGCCACCCCGCGCAGCAGCACCACGGACGGCAGCCCGCGCCGGGCCAGGTACGTCCCGCGGGGCAGCAGCCCCAGCACGGCGGGCACCAGCAGGGCCGCACCGGCGACGCCGGGTACGAGCGAGAGCCACCGCAGGTCCTGGGCGGCGTACTGGAGCAGTCCCGCGCCGACGGAGATCCCGAGCGCGAGGCGGATGCGGCGCCGGTCGAAGCCGCGGGGCTCGCCGTCCACGGGGCCGGAGGCGGTCCGGCGGATGGCGGGCAGCGCGACGACGAGCGGTACGACGACGAGCGCGGGTATGCCGAGGAACACCCACCGCCAGCCGAGGTGTTCGGTGACCGTGCCGGAGGCCAGTGGCCCGACGATGGAGGGCACGACCCAGCTCGCGGCGAAGGCGGCCATGATCGCGGGCCGCAGCCGCTCCTCGTAGGCGCGGCTGACGACGACGTACAGCGCGACGATGACGAGCCCGCCGCCGAAGCCCTGTACGGCGCGGCCGCACACGAACACCCACATGGCGCCGGCGGTCCCGGAAACGACGAGGCCGGCGGCGAAGGCGGCGATCCCGACGGTCAGCGGCTTGAGCGGGCCCTGCCGGTCGGCCCACTGCCCGGCCAGGACCATGCCGAAGAGGCTGGTCGTGAAGTAGGAGGAGAAGGCGAAGGCGTAAAGCCCGATCCCGTCCAGCTCGCGGGCGGCGACGGGCATGGCGGTGCCGACGGCGGTGGCCTCGAAGGCGATGAGGAAGACGACGGAGATGATCCCGATGCTGAGCGTCCGGTACGCGGGCCCCATGACACCGCTGCCGCGCGGCGGGGTCGGGAGGGGTGCGGTTCTCTGCGGCACGCGGGGTTCGAGGGCGCTCATCGCCCCAGCGTAAGGTGCAAGCCCCGGTTTTGACCCTGTCCATTCGACGTATCCCACCCTCGTCCCCCGGACCTAGACGAGTAAGTCCGAAGTGTTGGTCAGTGGTCGTAGGCGACGAGTGATCGGGTGATGGATGTTCCGTTGGCCCGGTTGTGCCAGATGGCTGCGGTCAGGGCCAGGATGCGTTGTCCGACGCGGGCCAGGACCCCAGATGGGGTCCTGGCTCCGTGACGTTCGAGGTCGAGTTGGCCTTTGAGGGTGTCGTTCACCGACTCGATGAGCTGCCGGATCGGTTTGAGCAGGTGCTCGCCCGGCCGTGGCTTGCGGTTGCGGTAGCTGGGCCGCAGCAGGGTCAGGCCGTGGTCGGCCATGAAGGCGTCCAGGTGCTTGGAGACGTAGCCCTTGTCACCGACGATGGTCTGCCCGGGGTGGGTGGCCAGCAGGTCGATGTCCTGGGTGAGCATGCCGGCGAGGACTTCACGCTCGTCCGTTTTCGGGTTGGCCAGCGCCCAGGCAATGGGCAGGCCGCCGGGTGTGCAGAGCAGGTGCAGACGCAAGCCCCAGAAGAACCGTGAGTGCGAGGCGCAGTAGCCGTAACCGGCCCAGCCCGCCAGTTGCGAGCGTTTGACCGTCGGCCGTGAGCGGGCGCACTCCACGGGGGTGGAGTCCACGATCCATACGTCGTCGTGCCACAGGTCGGTGTCGCGGGCCAGAGTGCGGATGAACCGGCTGATCAGCGTGTTGGCGGCCCGCAGGCGCTTGTTGTATCCGGACTGCTCGGGCAGGTAGGGGAACTCGGCGCTCAGGTGGCGGCGGGCGAACCGAAGCCAGCGGGTCTCGGAGGCGAAGCCGAGGACGGCCTGCATGACCGCGAGCGTCAACAGCTCGGCATCCGTCAGCCTCGGCGGACGGCCCCATCGCCGCGTTCCTGCCAGAGAGTCATCAATCCTCACGTACAGTGCAGTCGCGAGGGTTTCGAGATCTGTCGTCACAAACGGATCAACGAGACCCTCGCTTCATGCGCCCGAAAACTTCGGACTTACTCGTCTAGGCCCACGCCGGGCGCGAGGGCGGGGGGCGGGTGAGCGGGCGGGTGAGGGCAGGCCACCCGGCCCCAGGCGCACCGGGAGCCGCCTTCGCCCGCACGGGCTGCCTCAGCCTGCGCGGGCAGCTACTACGGACCACAGCCCGCCTGCTGCCGAGCCGATTCCATGAACTTCTTCATCAGAGTGGCGAACGCGGGGCGCCGCTCCTCCTGCTTCAGCCCGTCGGGGACGGCATCGATGAACAGCGTGAGGTCGAAGGCCTCCCCGGATGGCCCGTTACACCCGAGGACGACCGCGGCCCCGCTGTCCCACAGCTTGCTGTTGCCGATGTAGGGCAGCGCCTCAGGGTGGTGCTTCTCCACTTCGGAACCCCAACTGACCTCCTGCCCCGGCGGCCTGCGCCCCGCCGAAGCGGTCAACCGGGGCTTACCGTCGACCTCGATGTTGCAGGTGGCTCTGTTCCGGCCGGCAGTCAGGCGGAGATCTCCCGGCGAGTCGACTCGCACCTCGTCACCGCTCCCGACGAACGGCGCGAGTTCGGCCGGGGTGAACACCCCGAAGCATGTGTATGAAGGCAACTCGGGCGCGCCCGACTTTTCGTCGTCGGAGCAGCCGACCAGCACTGACGTCCCCATGGCACCGGCGACCACCAGCCAGGGGAATCGCACCCGGGACATCAGGCTCCGCCGTTCATGGTCGCTACGAGGCCACGGCCCACGGAATGCGCATTCGCCGCCTCGGTGGACGCAACACCTGCGTAGGAATTGATCGTACGTTCAGACAGCCCCGACCCCCGCGCTGCGATGCGTACCGAATCAGCGGCAGCGGTCGACGCGGCTGTCTGCGACATCGTGAAGTCCGTCCCCGCTTGCTGATTGCTGCCCTCAAGCTTCTTCGCAACGTCGTCCTTCGCCCCCTCGACGACGCTCGCGGCGATGTCCTCCTGCAGCGCAGCCACGATGTCGCCGGCGACGGGTACCAGTTCCAGGTACTTTCCGCCTGCCGCACTGATGCCGCGGTTCACCCACTTGGCGTTTTCCTCGACGCCCTTGACGTATTCCTCCGCCTTGTGGGCGTTCGCCCCGAACGTGCCATCGGCGCGAGCCTGGGACAGCATGCCTGCGATCTCTCCGCCTGGATGCACCGCAACCTTGATCGCAGCATCGACGTCGTCGTACTCGCCCCAATGGGCGAACACGTCGTTGACCAGTGCAGTCGTGAAAGTCCGCTGTGCTGCGGTCATCGCGCCATAGGCGTCAGGGTCCTGGCCCACTGCCCCGATGAACCTGGCCATACCGGCCTTGTCGAACTCGGCCATCACACCGTTTGCCTTGATCGTATGACTGTTGTTGTCCGCCGCCGCCTGGATGTCGGGCATGTACTCCGCCGCCATCTGCCCGAAGTGGCTGGACAGGCCGTTCAGCGGGCCCTCCGGATCCCCCGGCTTCGCCTCGACCAGCTCCGGCTTGTCGCCGACCTTCTCGACGATCCGTTCCATGACGGCCGTCATCGCCTCCGTGTGCGACACGGGCTTCGCGTCCTCGTCGCCCGGGCTGCGGCCCGACACCGCCGCCAACAGGGCGTCGCCGAGGGCGTGTTGGGCCGGGCGCAGGTCTCCGGTACGGGTGGTGTCGAAGCCGTCCACGTACGGCTTCTTGTCGAGCATGTAGTCGACCATGCCCCGCTCCTTGCCGTGCTGCCCGCCGACCGGCTTGTCGTCTTTGGTGACGATGCCGTCCTTGTTGCCGTCCTCGCGGACCGGCTCGTTGAAGAAGGCCGTCGCCGCCTCCGGGTTGTTGCCCAGCGCCTCCATGAGCCCCGTCAGCGGGTAGAAGCCGCGGCCGCCCTCCGGGCCCTGGTTGAGGACGGTCTCCAGGCCGATCGGCGTGTGCAACTCCCAGGCCTGCGGGTCCTTGCGGTCCATCGCGACCATGTCGCGGCCGACCGACGTCAGGAACTCCGTGTCGTACTTCCCCTCGCGCAGCAGCGCGCCGAGCGCCTGGTAGCCGTAGATCTGCCGCACGCCGCCGAAGACGGCCATCTCCTTGCGCCCGGCCTTCATCAGCTGGGTCGTCCAGGCGGCGTCGAGGTGGCCCGGCACGTCCTTGTGGGTGGCCAGGCCGAGCATGGCGCCCAGGTCGCTCTGGATGTTCGAGACCATCAGCGCCCGGTCCCTGCCGGCCGCGCCCAGGCTCGTCGCGTCCAGGGACATCGCGGAGTACATCTGCAGGGTGCCCTCGGCGCCGATGGTGCGGAACAGGCCCGTCGAGAACTCGGGGTCCTCACGGTTGTCGTCCAGCAGCTCCTCCAGCTCGCGCAGCGCCTCGACGTTGCGGGCCGTGCCGCCCGGGCCGGTGACCTTCTTCATCAGGTCGGCGGCGCGGGCCGCCTGTTCGGCGTCGAGGGTGGTGAACTTCGGTCCGCTGAAATCGTGTTCGTCGGCCGCGTTCGCCTGGAGCACGCGGACGAGGGAGTCGTCGGCGTCCTGGGCGTTCTCGACGGCCCGGTTGACCTGGGACTGCCAGGCGTTGCGGTGCGCGTTGAGGGTCTGCTGGTAGTCGGGGTCGTGGCGGGCGGCGTTCCGCTCGGCCTCGGTGGGGAGCGGAACGGCGCTGACCCGCCCGGTGGCGTCGATCCGGAAGCCGGCCGCCGGAGCCTCCGCGGCGAGCCGCTTCAGCTCGTCCTGCGCGGCCTTGAGGGTGGCGTGGGCGTCGGCGAGGACCTGGTGCATCCCCTTGGCGGCCTTGGCCGCGTCCTCGAACTCCTTCGCCGTCTTGTCGACGAACCCGCGCGCCACTGCGGCGGTGACGCCGTTCCAGTCGGCCTTGTCGGACTTCGCCTTCATGCCGGTGCGGGCGGCCTCGGCCATCTCGTCGAGCTTGCCGGCCATCGCCGTCCAGTCGGTGACCGCGGTCTGGAGCTTGTCCAGGGGCGCGTTCATCACGTTCTCGTACGTCAGCATGCCCCGCCGCCCCTACGTGAGGTACTTGTCGATCGCGGACGCCGTGAAGTCGGCGTGGAGCTGCTGCTCGTCCTTGGCGTGGGAGGCGAGGGAGTAGTTCAGGCCGTTGGAGATGGTGGCGCAGGCGGCGACGAGGGTCTTCACCTGGCCCTCCCAGACGGTGTGGGCCTTGGCGAGGGCGGCCCCACTCGCGAACCCCTCCCGGGTCAGGGCCGCGGCGGCCTCGCCGGTCGCGGTGGCGGCGTGCTTGCCGTCGGCCTGGAGGCGGGCGTGCAGCTTGTACGCCTCGGAGCCGACCGCTCCGATCTGGTCCTGGTTGAGCGCGAGGTCAGGGGCGCCGCCTCCGGGCCCGCCGGGTCCTGGTGGGCCGCCGGGGGCCTGGTTGAGCCGCATGGCGGCGCTGGAGTCGGCCGCGGCGCGAGCCGCTAACCATTCCTCGTCGAACGACATCGCGCGAACCTCCGAATGGGAGTCGGTCGGGTCGGGTCAGGGGCGGCCGGTCGGGGGCGGGTCAACGATTCCGGCGCATGACGACGGCGGTGACGGCCCCACCGATGAGCACACACGCCCCGAGCCCGAGCCCGACCCAGAGGAGAGAGCTGCCGCCCTTCTTCTCGGCGGCCTGCGGGGCGGGGGCGGGGGCGGGCGCAACGGAAGCCTTGGCGTCGGGCGACGCGGACGCCTTGCCGCCACCGGCCGCCGCCGCGGCCAGATCGGGCAGCGGGTACACATCGGCCGGGCCGGGATCCCCGGGCGTCTGCAACGCGATCCGGGGCCGGACCACGCCGTAGCCGACGTAGTCGTTGCGCTGCGACCCGTCGACGGGCTTCCCGGCGGTGTTCAGCAGAACGCGCAGCACCTGGTTGTTGGTCCACTCGGGGTGGGCGGACCAGAGCAGGGCGGCGGAGGCGGAGGCGAGAGCGGAGGCGTCACTGGTGCCGGAGGAAGTACAAAGCCCGGTCTTGCCTGCACAAGCCGTGACGATGCCGCTTCCGAATCCAGCCATATCCACCTGCGGACCGTACTGCGACTCCTTAGTTGGCTCACCGCTCGCGTCGATGGCTCCGACCCCGACAACTCCAGGAGTTGCAGCCGGATAAAAGAGTTCGTTGTTTCCGTAGTTTCCTGTGCCAGCGAAAATCAGTTTCCCCTTGGAGAGTGCGTACTTCACAGCTTCGCGGCGCGGTTCGTCATCGCCAGTTGTGCCGTCCACGCCCAGAGAGATGTTGATGATCTTGGCGTCCGAGTCTGCCGCGTATCTGATGGCCGCCACCCACGACGGGGTCGCTCGATTGGTCTCGTGAGGTACGCGGATCGGCAGGATTTTGACGCCGGGTGCGAGCCCGAAGGCGCCATCACCACTCGGATGCTTTCCGCTGCCTGCGATGACTGCAGCCATGGTGGTGCCGTGGCTACTGATATCGGTCCGCTCATCGCCCTCAACGCTATCCGGTTCAAAGTCCTTACCGGGGAGCACTTGCCCTTCAAGTTCCGGGATGCGTTTGACACCAGAATCGATCACCGCAACGGTGACACCCTTGCCAGTGCTTGTCTTCCAGATCTCGTCGGCCTTCATCAGATCGAGATGCCACTGCTGCGATCGGATGGTCTCCGCGTGGGCCGGGGTCGCGGCGACCCCGGCCAGCAGGAGACCCACCAGGGCCGCGGTCGCCTTACGCATGTGCATCCCGTACAACGTCCGTTCTGCTCAGTCGATCACGGGCGGGGCAACACGACGATTGCCCTGCCAGGTCTCTTCGTCCTCGGTCAGGTAATCGGGACGCTCGCTTCCCTGGTTGTCCCGACGCCTACCCGCAGTCTGCGCGCCCGCGCCCGCGCCCGCGTGACCCACAGGACCGGCACCATTGCGGACGAGGCCGGATCCACCCTGGGTGAACGGCTGACCCGCTGCGATCGGACGACCGACCGCACCGGCCTGACGCCCACCCATGACGCCACCGGGCTCCGACGCCAGTCGGCGACCTGCCGGGAGTCCTGCCTGGGTGCCGCCGTAGTGGCCGCCTGCGCCATGCCCCATGCCTCCGCCCATGGGACGACCGGCCTGCGTGCCTTCGCCGATGACCGTACCGCGCGGGATGCCGGAGGTCGGTCCGGTGGACGTTACTGGACGACCGCCCGTGATGCCGGCGTCACGCGGGGGCAGGCCAGGCGTACCGATGACCTTGCCGCCAGGAGGAACGCCAGGACCACCCAATCCGGGGTATGGACCGATGCCCGGACCGGTGGCGAAGGGACCAGGTCCCCCCTTCACGCCTCCTACCAGCGGCACCGTCACGGGCGGCGGGAAGGGGCCGGGTGTGGGGCCGGCTGGACCTGTTGTCGGCGGGAGGCCTGATGTGCTCGTCACTGGAGGCGCAGTGCGGTCGGGAAGCGTCCCGACGCTGTCGATGTCTACATCAACCTCGCGGTCGGGGATTGACGGGACGGAGACCCCCGGAACCGTATTGTCTGGTTTCGGCAGATGCGCCGACACCGAACCCGGCTCGCTTGCAGAGCCACCGCCACCCGATGCCGAGGATCCGTACGAGGGGCTTGAGTAATTCCCCGCCCCAGAACTTGTGCCTGGGCGGGCCCTATCGGTGTCGGCTGCGATACCCTCCGGCACTAGAACCGGCGGCGGCGGCGGAAGCCTCGGGATTTCGACCTTGCCCATCTGCACCGCGGACTGTTCGTACGCCCCGGCCAACTTGTTCATCGCGTCCACGGCTCGCGCGTGGTCGCCGCTCAGCTTCGACCAGGCCTCCTGGCCCAGCTTCACCGCGTCCGGGTCGTTGTGGTACTCGCGGGACGTCGCCAGGTTCTCCCTGAGCTTCGCGTCCGCAGCAGCGTCGTACGGAGGGAA
The DNA here is from genome assembly GCF_001941845.1 of Streptomyces sp. TN58. Lineage (NCBI taxonomy): Bacteria > Bacillati > Actinomycetota > Actinomycetes > Kitasatosporales > Streptomycetaceae > Streptomyces > Streptomyces sp. TN58. The sequence goes on from NZ_CP018870.1 coordinate 2,767,375, forward strand.
GTTCCCCGCGCCGTCCTTGGACGGCTTGACCTCGTGCATGATCTGCGCCGCATCGGACATGTAATGGCCGCCGACCCTGCTGTAATTGGCCAGGTCAAGCGTGGCGCTGCCCGCGCGGCTCACCCAGTCCTGGAACGCCGTGGCGCCTTCACCCTCCCAGCCCTTGACCTTGTGGTCCTTGAGCTTCTTGCCGATCTGCTCGATCGTCGTGGCGGCCTCGGTGAGCTTCGTGCCCAGCGCCGCGACCTTCGCCGGATCGAGCGACTCGATCATCGCGTGCAGCTGTCCGTGCGTGTAACCCTCGAAGTCCGTCATCCGACATCCACGCCCTTCCTCGTCGCGTTCGGCTGCGGGTTGTCGCCCGTCCCCTTCGTGTGGGGGTCACGGTCCCGGCCGTACTCGTCTTGGGCCTGCTTGGCGATGACGACCATGCGCCGCTTCTGCTCCTCGTCCACCTCGGCGTAGCCGCCGCCCGCGGACAGGACCGCGATGCCCACGGCCTCGATCAGCTCAGCCAGACCCTTCGACAGCTTCTGCAGCTCCGAGTGGACGGTCTTGTACGCCCCGTACAGCTTGTCCGCCTCCGGAAAGCCCTGCCCCAGGGCGCCCGTCGGCAGCGTGCCGTCCGCCAGTTTGTTGTGGTGCGCCGGGGATTCCTGAAGCTTGGTCAGGAGATCGTCCACCAGGCTCTTGTAGCCCTTCAGGTCCTCGTACTGGACCTGGAGGGCCGCCGCCTTCGCCTGTGCGTCCGCCTGGGCTCGGATCGACGCCGCCAAGTCCCCCGACAGGTCTAGCGCCAGAACCCCGACTGTGTCCTCTGCCACGATGGCCTCCCCGACTCCCCGTCCCCGTTCGCACCCGTTCGCACGTGTGCGCGCACACTCTCGGCGATCACTCTAGCGACCGGCACCGACAGGCCCAAGTCCGGGGTTGCACGTGCAATGCGGCTCACATGGTCACGAGTTGGGCGCCCCCACCGCCGCCGAGGGCCTGATCGGGAGCCTGTTGACCGGGCGGCCCGTCGCCGCGCGGACCGCCGAGGCGATCGCCGCCGGGGTCGTCACCACCGGGACCGCGCTCGCCGCCTTCGCGCCGAACGGGGCCACCACGTCGCGTTCCTCCACCAGTTTGACGATGCGGACCGTCGGGGCGTCCAGCGCCGTCGGCAGGGCGTAGCCCGTCAGGTCGGGGTGGCGGACCAGGCCGGCGACCGTGCGGAGGTTCTCCGTCAGGGCCGCGCCCACGCCCTGGGTGACGCCCGCTTCGATACGGGCTTCCAGCTGGCGGGGGTTGAGGATGCGGCCCACGTCCTGGGCCACCGCGAGTTCCACCACCCGTACCGAGCCGAGCTCGACGTCCACGTCGACCACCGCGCGGATCGCGCAGAAGGCGAGGCCGACGAACGCGTCGCCCTGGCCGTCCGCGTCCAGCGGTTCCGTCGGGTGGGGGCGGCACTGGGCGGTCGCCCAGAGCTCCTTGCCCGCCATGGCCTCCGCGACCGACATCGAGAACGCGCCGTCGTACGACGTGATGCGGCCGTCCTGGATCTGCAGGAGTTCCGTCGACATGCCCAGCTTGTGTGCCATGGGCTGCAGGAGCTGGGTGCGGACCATCTTGGCGGCGCGTTCCACCGCGCCGCCCGACACCCACGTGTGGCGGCCGTGCGCCGCGGGGCCGGCCGGCGGCTGGTCGGTGTCCACCGGGGCCACCGCCACCTCGTCGACGCCCAGGACCTCCTGGACGATCTGGCGGGCCAGGGTGCCGAAGCCCTGCCCGGTGTCGACGGCCGCGCAGATGACCGTGGCCGCGCCGTCGACCACCTTCACCGTGGCGGTGGAGACCTCGTCGGTCCCCTCGGCGCCGAGCATGTGCACCATGCCGACGCCGTAGCCGACGCCGCGCCGCACCGCGCCGGGCTCGCCCGCGCCCTCCGGGCCGCCCGGCAGCAGCCACTCGTCCTCGGGCGCGTCCTTCGGCAGCGCGGGCAGTTCGAAGTCGCGTACCGACCGGAGGAGTTCGGCCACCGGGGCCGGGCAGGTCACCGTCTGGCCGGTCGGGAGGAGGTCCCCCGTCGCCAGGACGTTGCGCATGCGCAGTTCCGCGCCGTCGATGCCGAGGGCCGCCGCGAGCTTGTCCATCTGGCCCTCGTACGCGGCGCACACCTGCATCGCGCCCTCGCCGCGGACGTGGCCCGACGGCGGGTTGTTGGTGCGTACGACCCAGCCCTCGACGAAGGCGTGCGGGACGACGTACGGGCCGCAGGCGAAGGCCACCGCCGCCGCCAGGGATTCGGCGGAGGCGTCGGCGTACGCGCCCGCGTCCATCAGGATCTGCGCCTCGACCTTGACCAGGCGGCCCTCCGCGTCCGCGTGGTGGCGGTAGCGCAGCAGGGTCGGGTGGCGGTGGGTGTGGCCGAGGAAGGACTCCTCGCGGGTGGCGGCCAGCTTCACCGGGCAGCCCGTACGCAGGGCGAGGAGGCCGAGCGGGAGCTGGAAGGCGGCGTCCTCCCGGTCGGCCGTCGCGCCGGGCACGCCGGTGACGACGACGCGTACGCGGTCCGGTTCCAGGCCGAAGCAGGCGGCGGCCAGGTCGCGGTCGGTGTGCGGGTCGGTGGAGGCGGTGTACAGGTCGACGCCGCCGTCGGGGCGGGGCACGGCCAGGCCGGCCTCGGCGCCGATGGGCGCGGGGTCCTGGCGGCCGATTCGGTACAGGCCCTCGACGACGACCTCGCCGGTGGCCTCCACGTCGCCGTAGCGCAGCGGGATGTGCCGGATCAGGTTGCCGTCGGGGTGCAGGGGGGCGGCCCCGAAGGACTGCTCGGGGTCGGTGACCGGGTCGAGGAGTTCGTACTCGACGGCGATCGCGGCCGCGGCGAGCCGTGCCGTGTCGGGGTGGTCGGCGGCGACGGCGGCGATGGGCTCGCCGTGGTGGCGCACGACGTCGTGCGCGAACACCGGCCGGTCGGCGATCCGGCGGCCGTGGGTGGTGGCGCCGGGCACGTCGGCGTGGGTGACGACGGCACGGACGCCGGGCATCTCGGCGGCGGCCGTGGTGTCGATGGAGACGATCCGGGCGTGGGCGTGCGGGGAGCGCAGCACGGCGGCCCACAGCAGGCCCTCGGCCCACAGGTCGGCGGCGTAGGGGAAGGTGCCCTCGGTCTTGGCGCGGGTGTGGGTGGCCTCGACCGAGGCGCCGATGCCGCGCGGGACCTGCGGGCCGTCCGGTTCCGGTGTCGTCGCCGTCAGTGCGGTCGTCGTGGTGTGGACCGTCGTCGCGGTCGCCGCGTCCTGCCCGCTCACGCCGTGCCTCCGTGGTGGATGCCGCCCTCGCCGGGCGCTGCCTGGTGCGGGATGCGCGTGTCCGGCACGCCCTCGGCCTGCGGCTGGGCGTGCCCCTGCATCGGGGCCGAGGCCGTCTCCGCGGACGCGGCCGACGCGGCCTCCCGCCCGGCCACGACCTCGCGCACGGCCTCGACGACGCCCGCGTAGCCGGAGCAGCGGCAGAGGTTGCCGCACAGCGCCTGGCGGGTCTCCAGCTCGCTGGGGGCGTGGTTGCCCTCCAGCAGGTCGTGGATGGTCATGGCCATGCCGGGTACGCAGAATCCGCACTGCACCGCACCCGACCTGCACAACGCCTGCTGCACGTCCGAGAGTTCCCCGCCCGTCGCGAGGCCTTCGACGGTGCGGACCTCGCTGCCGGCCGCCGTCGCCGCCGGGACCAGGCAGGAGGCGACGAGCCGGCCGTCGACCTGCACGGCGCAGGCGCCGCACTCGCCCTGCGAGCAGCCGTCCTTGGCGCCGGCGAGGCCGAGGCGCTCGCGCAGCACGTAGAGGAGGGACTCGCCGATCCAGGCTCCGGTGACGGGCCGGTCGGCGCCGTTGACGCGCAGGACGTAGGAGGCCTGCGGGTGCTCGTGGTGGACGGCGTCGGCGGGATGCTCTTCATCCTCGTACGCCGACACATCGGCCGGGATCCCTTCGCCGTCCGCCGGCGCCGGGGGCTCCGCCGGGCTGTCGGCGGTGTCCCCGGGCGGCGTGGAGCCGGCCGGGATCTCCTCGGGGGCCGGAGCGGTCCCGGCCGGCGTCTGCCCTTCGGCGTCGGCGTGCTCCGCAGCGGGTGCCGGTGCGGGTGCCGGTGCCGTCGCGGCCGCCGGTGCGGGGGCGGGCTCGGCGGCCGGGACGGCGAAGCCGCGGCCGTCCGTCGCGGCGGGCTCCGGCGCGGCAGGCTCCGTGGCGGCGGTCTCCGGCGCGGCGGCCTCCGCTTCGGGGGCGTGGCCGGGCTGGCCGGACTGGCCGGGCGCGGGCTCCGGCGCCTGGCCGAAGGCCGAGAAGCCGTGGCCGTCGGTGTCGGCGGGGCGTGCCGAACGACCGGTGTGCCCGGGGTGTTCGGGGTACTCGGTGTGCCCGGCCCGCCCGCTGTGCTCGGTGTGCCCCGAATGTCCGAAGGGGTCGGCGGGTTCGGCGTGCCGGCCGTGTTCCGCGTGCGCGGTGTCCGCGTCCGGCGCCTCGACCCGCGGTCCGCCGAAGAGGTCCGTGCCGCCGGCCGTCCCGGCCGTCCCGGCGGGCTCCTGCGCCGCGGTTGCCGGACGGGGCCGCTCCCCCGCGAGCGCCGTGGCCGCAGGGCCGTGTGCGGCCTCGATGTCGTGCGGTGCCTGGTGGGCGGGCTCGGCCTCCTGCAGGGCGGTGCCGACGCCGGGGCCGCCGAGCACGCGCGGCCCGCGGCCCGGGGCGCCCACACCGGGTCCGCCGAGCAGCCGTCCGGCGGCCTGTGCCGTGGCGGCGGAGGCCGCGGCCGCGGCGGCGGCCTCGTCCGTGCCGGGCAGGACGCCCGCGTCCTGCCCGCCGTGCGCCTGGCCGGGGTCGGAGCCGAGGCCCTGGCCGGGGTCCGCGGCCGGCTGCTGCGTCAGGTAGGCCCACGGGGCCGGGGCGCCGCCCGGCAGGGTCGCCGGGGCCTGGCTCCAGTCCGCGTCCAGGCCGCCCGTGCGGTAGTCGCCCTGCTGCGGGGCGAAGTCCTGCACGGCCCACTGGCCGGTCGTCGACGGCGCGCCCTCGGGCTCGTGCACCGCCTCGGGGAACCGCCACTCCGCCGTCTCGCCGGGGTCGTGCGCCGGCTCCGCCTCGGGCGCGGCATCCGCGAAGGCGGCCGCCACGGACTCCGGGATGGGGATCGAAGCGGGGATCGGCCCGCCGACGGAGGCGGCAGAAGCAGAACCCGGACCGGAAGCACCTGAAGCGCCCGAAGCGGAACCAGCCTCCGGCCACTGCGCCGGGATCGCCCACGTGCCCGTGGCCGCCGGGTCCGTGCTCGCCGATCCCAGCGGCACGATCATCGGCGGCGGCACGTAGCCGTGTCCGGGCGCCGCGAGGGGCTCACCGGTGCCGAGCGCGTCCAGCATGTCCTGCGGCAGTTTCACGAAGGCCGTGGCGTCCGAGTCGTACTCGCCGCCCTGCGGGACCGGTTCCCAGCCCCAGCCCGCCGCGCCGTTCCCCTGGGTCACGTTCTCGTTCTCGTTCTCGCTCATGAGGTCAGTGCCCTTCCGAGGGCCCTCCGTGCCAGCACGGCCACCGTCCGCCGCAGGTGCAGTACGCCCGGAGCCACCGGTTCCCCCTGGTCGGGGACGCAGGCGGCCGCGACGTACTCGCCGAAGGCCTCCAGCGCCTCGGGGGCCAGGCTCCGCCCGCCGTCCCAGTCGATCAGCGAGGCCACCCACTGCTCGGCCTCCAGGGGGCGCAGCGGCATCGGTGCCACGGCGCCGATCGCGCAGCGCACGCCCCGGCGTGCCGGGTCCAGTACGAGCCCCACGGACGCCACCGCGCGCCCGGGCCCCGTGCGCCCGGTGGCTTTGAGGAACACCTGCGGGGCGTGCAGCAGCGGCACCCGCACGAAGCCGATGAGCTCGCCGGGCCGCAGCATCTCCCGGCCGGCCAGGAGGTGCGAGACCGGGATCTCGCGCTGCCCGCCCGGACCGACGATGACGAGTACGGCCTCCAGCGCGGCCAGCACGGGCAGTGCGTCGCCGGTGGGCGCGGCGCTGGCGATGTTGCCGCCGAGGGTGCCGGCGTTGCGGATCTGCGGGGGCCCGGCGGAGCGCGCGGCGGCCGCGAGCCCGGGGATCAGGGCGGCGAAGTCCGGCCGGCCCATCCGGGCGTGCGTGAGGCCGGCGCCGAGCAGCGCGTGGCCGTCCTGGTACTGCCAGCCGCGGATCTCGTTGATCCGGCCCAGGCCGACCAGGGCGGCGGGCCTCAGCAGCCCGGCGTTGACAGCGGCCATGAGGTCGGTGCCGCCCGCGACGGGAACGGCGGCGGGCATGGCGGTGAGCGCCGCGACGGCCTCGTCGAGCGAGGCCGGCAGCGTCACGGACTGCGCCGCCTGCCGCCCCTGAGCCCCCTGAGGTGAATCAGGTGCGTGCGGTGCGTGCGGTGCGTGCGTGGTCAACCCAGCTGCCCCTTCCCGATGTCCCGGTCCTGGCGCTCACGCCTGTCCGCCGTACGGTACGTGCTCACCGCCGGGACGTGGCAACTCTGGCACATCTTCCGGGCCGCCCGCCGCGAGGGTCCTCCCAGCGGCCGACGCCTCCCCCGCGCCCCCGCGCGCTTCGTCGGGCCCGGGCTCCCGCCGGGCCGCCCGGTCGCCTGTGGTCACGCCCCGTACGGGGCGGGGTGACGGCTTCGCCGGACCTCTTCCGCCTCGCCCCCGAACGTCCGATTTTCCCCGCATAGCGGGAAATGCAGCCAGAGTTCCGGACCCGGTCTGTTTCCGGCCGGGTCGCGCCCGCGCCCCCGTGTCACACGTTCGGGGGCGCGCCCTCGACCGGGCGCCCCCGGACTCCGGGCCGCCGCTGCCACGGCAACGGGCCGCCCGGCGGCCGGTATCCGACGCCGAGCGCGTCCAACCGCGGGTAGTGCGCGGCCATCCGCTCCTCGAACCACGCGAAGTCGCGCTCGCCGGGCGCCGGCTGCCACGACCACACCGCTTCGGCGAAGGCCGCCAGCCGCGGGAACACCTGGTAGTCGACCCGGCCCTGGTCCTGCGTCACCTCGGTCCACATGTTGGCCTGCGCGCCCAGCACATGGGCCGCGGCCTGCGGCGTCAGCGTCGGCGGGACCGGCTCGAAGCGGTAGACGTCCTCCAGCGTGCGCACGTACCCGATGGGCATCGGCTCGTCCGGGCCGCCCGCCTGACGGTGGTCCAGGTACACCTGCTGCTCGGGGCACATCACCACGTCGTGGCCGGCCTCGGCGGCGGCGATCCCGCCCGCGCGGCCGCGCCACGAGGACACGGCCGCGCCGGGTGCGAGCCCGCCCTCCAGGATCTCGTCCCATCCGATCAGCCGCCGCCCGCGCTCGGCGAGCCAGCCGTCGAAGTGCCGGATGAACCAGGACTGCAGCCCGTCCTCCCCGTCCACGCCCAGCTCCCGGATCCGCCGCTGCGCGACCGGGGAGGCCTTCCACTGCGTCTTGGGGCACTCGTCGCCGCCCACGTGCACGAAGGGCGAGACGTCCGCCGGGAACAGCTCCAGCAGTTCCTCGAAGACTCCCTCGTAGAAGCGCAGCACGGCGTCGGTCGGCGCGAGGACGTTCTCGCAGATTCCCCAGTCGTCCCAGACGCCGAGGGCCGCGGTGTCGACGACGTCGGTGTTGCCCAGCTCCGGGTAGGCGGCGATCGCGGCCTGGGAGTGCCCCGGTACGTCGATCTCCGGGACGATCCGGACGTGCCGCTCGGCGGCGTACGCCACGATCTCGCGGATGTCGTCCTGCGTGTAGAAGCCGCCGTGCGGGGTGTCGTCCCACAGCGGCGAGGCCCGGTGGCCGCGGCGGCTGCGCGCCCGCCACGCCCCGACCTCCGTGAGGCGCGGGTGGCGCCTGATCTCGATGCGCCAGCCCTGGTCGTCGGTCAGGTGCAGGTGGAGCACGTTGAGCTTGTGGGCGGCGAGCAGGTCGATGTAGCGCAGCACGCCGTCCTTGGGTGTGAAGTGCCGGGCGACGTCGAGCATCATCCCGCGCCAGCCGAAGCGGGGGCCGTCGACGACGTCGGCGTACGGCAGGCTCCATGTGCGGCCGGGCAGCGGCGCCTTGCGGTACGCGTCGGGTCCGAGCAGCTGGCGCAGGGTCTGGGCGCCCCAGAAGAGTCCGGCCGCCGTCGCTCCCGTCAGCTCCGCCCCGCCCTCGCCGATGCCGATGCGGTACGACTCCGGCCCGCTGTCCCCCGCGACGTCCGGGTCGATCCGCAGCCGCAGCTCCGCGACCGCGCCCCCGCCGGAGCCCGGCCCCGATCCGGATCCCGGCCCGGCGGCGGGCAGTGCCCAGCCGGTGGCCGCCCCCAGCTCCCGCCGGAGCCAGCGGGCGACGGTTCCGGTACCGGGCCCGGCGTCGAGGACCGGCTCGGGGCCGAACGTGAAGCGGTGCCCGTCCTCGTCGAGGAGTACGGCCCGGGGTGCGGGGATCAGGCCCGTGCGGATCAGGCCCGTGCGGATCAGGCGCGTGCGGATCAGGTCCGTGCGGATCAGGTCCATGCGTCACAGCCCTTCGCGGCAGCGTTGCGTTGCGCCCTGCGCAACAGGCGTTCCGCGGGGCGCTCGTCGCGCCGACCCTAGCGCGCCCCGGGGGCATGGCGAAGGCCCCCGGACGCACGATGGTGCGCCGGGGGCCTCGGTCCCGCGAAAGGCAGGGGTGCGGGGGCTCGGACTACTTGTCCTTGCCGCCCTTGTCCTTGTCCCCGCCGGGGCCCATGGACTCGTAGATCTCCTTGCACATGGGGCAGACCGGGTACTTCTTCGGGTCCCGGCCCGGTACCCAGACCTTGCCGCAGAGCGCGACGACGGGGGTCCCGTCGAGCGCGCTCGCCATGATCTTGTCCTTCTGGACGTAGTGGGCGAAGCGCTCGTGGTCGCCGTCACCGTGCGACACCTGCGGCGTCGGCTCTACGAGGGTCCCCGTGCCAGTCCCGCGCTCGGGCTCAAGAGTGCTCATGGACCCAGGGTACTTAACCCCGGGCCAGTCAGTTGAGCGACGGGTCGTCCGGATAGGTGGCGACCATCGCGAGATCGCTGCGCTGGCGGCGCAGCACCGACCGCCACAGCCGCTCCGGGTCCGGCGAGGACACGTCCCCGGGCTCCGACTCCACCACGTACCAGGCGCCCTCGCCCACCTCCTCCTCCAGCTGGCCCGGGCCCCAGCCGGAGTAGCCGGCGAAGATGCGCAGGGCCCCCAGGGCGGAGGCCAGCAGCTCCGGCGGCGTCTCCAGGTCGACCAGCCCGATCGCCCCGTGCACGCGGCGCCAGCCGATCGGCCCCTCCTCGCCCGGGATGACGGCCAGGCCGAGAGCGGAGTCCAGCGCCACCGGCCCGCCCTGGAACACCACGCCGGGGGCTCCGGCGAGCGGGGCCCAGGGCAGCAGGACGTCGCCGACGCCCACCGGGGTCGGCCGGTTGAGGACCACGCCGAGGGAGCCCTGCTCGTCGTGGTCGAGCAGCAGCACCACCGCGCGGTCGAAGTTCGGGTCCGCGAGGGCTGGGGTGGCCACGAGCAGCCGCCCTGTGAGGGAGGACACCTCGGTCATGCCGCCATGATCCCGCACATCCGCCGTTTCCGGGGAGCGCGCGGGGGATCGGATCGCCCGCGGCTCGACACGGGGGGCGGCGGTGGGGCGCGGGTCCGGACGAAGTAGGTCCGGACGAAGTGGGCGGAACGCAACGCTCCGCCATGTGGTGGATACGGAGGGTGTTGTACCGAATTCATGACAGTCCTACGGCCACGTCGGCCTTACGAACAAGGGGGTGGTGGCCCTTACCCTTTTCCCTGGCCCCCTGCCCACCCCTCTCCGGAACGCGAGATTCATGACCGGCATCAGTGACGATGTACTGCTTGTCCACGGCGGCACCCCGCTTGAGGGCGAGATCCGTGTCCGCGGTGCGAAGAACCTCGTGCCCAAGGCCATGGTCGCCGCTCTGCTCGGCAGCGGACCCAGCCGGCTGCGCAACGTTCCCGACATCCGCGACGTGCGCGTCGTGCGCGGCCTGCTCCAGCTGCACGGGGTGACGGTCCGTCCCGGCGAGGAGCCGGGCGAGCTCGTGCTCGATCCCACCCACGTCGAGAGCGCGAACGTCGCCGACATCGACGCCCACGCGGGCTCTTCGCGGATCCCGATCCTCTTCTGCGGTCCGCTGCTGCACCGCCTCGGCCACGCCTTCATCCCGGGCCTCGGCGGCTGCGACATCGGCGGCCGGCCGATCGACTTCCACTTCGACGTGCTCCGCCAGTTCGGCGCGACCATCGAGAAGCGCGAGGGCGGCCAGTACCTGGAGGCCCCACAGCGGCTGCGCGGCTGCAAGATCCGCCTGCCCTACCCGTCCGTCGGCTCGACCGAGCAGGTGCTGCTGACGGCCGTCCTGGCCGAGGGCGTCACCGAGCTCAGCAACGCCGCCGTGGAGCCGGAGATCGAGGACCTCATCTGCGTGCTGCAGAAGATGGGCGCCATCATCTCCATGGACACCGACCGCACCATCCGGATCACCGGTGTGGAGCGGCTCGGCGGCTACAACCACAAGGCGCTCCCGGACCGCCTGGAGGCCGCGTCCTGGGCTTCCGCGGCCCTCGCCACGGGCGGCAACATCTACGTGCGCGGCGCCCAGCAGCGCTCGATGATGACCTTCCTGAACACGTACCGGAAGGTCGGCGGCGCCTTCGAGATCGACGACGACGGCATCCGCTTCTGGCACCCGGGCGGCCCGCTCAACGCCATCGCGCTGGAGACGGACGTGCACCCCGGCTTCCAGACCGACTGGCAGCAGCCGCTGGTCGTGGCCCTGACGCAGGCCTCCGGCCTGTCGATCGTCCACGAGACCGTCTACGAGTCCCGGCTCGGCTTCACCTCGGCGCTCAACCAGATGGGTGCTCACATCCAGCTGTACCGCGAGTGCCTGGGCGGCTCGGCCTGCCGCTTCGGCCAGCGCAACTTCCTGCACTCGGCGGTCGTCTCCGGCCCGACCAAGCTGCAGGGCGCCGACCTGGTCATCCCCGACCTGCGCGGCGGGTTCTCGTACCTGATCGCGGCGCTGGCCGCGGAGGGCACCTCGCGGGTCCACGGCATCGACCTGATCAACCGCGGCTACGAGAACTTCATGGAGAAGCTCGTCGAGCTCGGTGCGAAGGTCGAGCTCCCGGGCGGCGACCTCGTCTAGCCTCTGCGCCCGTACGGGCATGGGAAAGCCCCCCGGTCCCGCAAGGGCCGGGGGGCTTTCGCATGCCCCGTGCGTACCGCGCGCATCAGGCGGGCGGCCCGCGACGGGCCCCGGTGGCCCCTGGCGGGCCCTGACGGGGCCTCACAGGCCCTGCCAGGGCCCGCGGGTGCCGGGGGAGGCGGCACGGGCCGCGCGGGGCGGCGCCGGGCGGAGCGCGGACAGGCAGAAGGGCGGCCTCCCCGCGCGGGGTGGCCGCCCTTCACCGTTCTACGTACTACTGCTGCATTCAGCCGTGCTCGACGCCGGGCGAAGACCTGCGCGGCCTCCGGCGCCGGGGCAGGACCTACTTGCCCTTGGCGGCTTCCTTGAGCTTGGAGCCCGCGGAGACCTTCACGCTGTAGCCGGCCGGGATCTGGATGGGGTCGCCGGTCTGCGGGTTGCGCGCGGTGCGAGCGGCACGGTGGGTGCGCTCGAAGGTCAGGAAGCCGGGGATGGTGACCTTCTCGTCGCCCTTGGCGACAATCTCGCCGACGGTCTCGGCGAGCGCGGCCAGAACGGCGTCGGCGTCCTTGCGGGTCACCTCGGCGCGCTCGGACAGAGCGGCCACCAGCTCACTGCGGTTCATGTTGTACTCCCGTGTTCAACTTGCCTTAGAGGCGTGAGATCGAAGCCGATGCTGCCAGGGCCCTAGGACAGTCCCCGGACCCGGGTCTGAACGTCAGACCCTCTCGCCCGGTTACGCATCCTGCCCCCACCAGCGGCGGGAAAGCCAATCCGGCACCCGCCGGGGTCACACGAAAAGCGCCACAGTCACGCCCCGGTGACGCTCCGTCCGCACCCGTGGGATGCGAACAGCGGAGCTCGTTGGCATCCCCGCAACCCTAGAGGCGGCCCGGCGGGCCCGCATCTCGCGACGCGCCGGGGATCAGGGAGCCGTGAGGCCCGTCACAGACCCGTTCTGCACGGCCGAGGCGGCCTTGCGGACGGCGCCCGCGACCGCGCCGGCGACCTTGTCGTTGAACACCGACGGGATGATGTAGTTCGCGTTCAGCTCGTCCTGGCCGACGACGTCCGCCAGCGCGGTCGCGGCGGCCAGCATCATGCTGGTGTCCACCGTGCGGGACTGGGCGTCCAGCAGGCCGCGGAAGACGCCCGGGAAGACCAGGACGTTGTTGATCTGGTTCGGGAAGTCGGAGCGGCCGGTGGCGACCACGGCGGCGGTCTGGCGGGCCACGGCCGGGTCCACCTCGGGGTCCGGGTTCGCGAGCGCGAACACGATGGCGCCTTCCGCCATGGCGGCGACGTCCTCGCCGGACAGCACGTTCGGGGCCGAGACGCCGATGAAGACGTCGGCGCCGACCACGGCCTCCTTCAGAGTGCCGGTGTAGCCCTCGGGGTTGGTGTTGTCGGCGATCCAGCGCAGCGGGGAGTCCGCGGCCGCGTCGACGAGGTCCGGGCGGCCGGCGTGCACGACGCCGTGGATGTCGGCGCTGACGGCGTTCTTCACGCCCGCCGCGAGGAGCAGCTTGAGGATGGCGGTGCCGGCCGCGCCGGCGCCCGACATGACGACCTTGACGTCTTCAACCGCCTTGCCCACCACACGCAGTGCGTTGGTGAGGGCCGCGAGCACGACGATCGCGGTGCCGTGCTGGTCGTCGTGGAAGACGGGGATGTCGAGGGCCTCGCGCAGCCGGGCCTCGATCTCGAAGCAGCGCGGCGCGGAGATGTCCTCCAGGTTGATGCCGGCGAAGCCCGGGGCGATGGCGCGGACGATCTCGACGATCTTGTCGGTGTCCTGGGTGTCCAGGCAGATCGGCCAGGCGTCGATGCCGGCGAAGCGCTTGAAGAGGGCCGCCTTGCCCTCCATGACGGGCAGCGCGGCCATCGGGCCGATGTTGCCCAGGCCCAGCACGGCGGAGCCGTCCGTCACGACTGCGACGGAGTTGCGCTTGATGGTCAGGCGGCGCGCGTCCTCGGGGTTCTCGGCGATGGCGGTGCACACGCGGGCGACGCCCGGGGTGTAGATCATCGAGAGGTCGTCGCGGTTGCGGATGGGGTGCTTGGACGACATCTCGATCTTGCCGCCGAGGTGCATCAGGAACGTACGGTCGGAGACCTTGCCGAGGCTGACGCCCTCGATGCCGCGCAGCTTCTCCACGATCTCGTCCGCGTGCGCGGTGGAGGTCGCGGCGATGGTGACGTCGATCCGCAGCTTCTCGTGGCCGGACGCGGTCACGTCGAGACCGGTGACCGAGCCGCCGGAGGACTCCACGGCGGTGGTGAGCTGGGAGACCGCGGTTCCGCTCGCGGGCACTTCCAGGCGGACCGTCATCGAATACGAGACGCTGGGCGCCGTTGCCATGGCCGTGTTTCCTCTTCTGTCCCTGGTTCGCTTAACACACAGGGCCCGCGCTCCGCAGCAGATGCGGCAGGACCTGTTGTCCGATCGTCCCACCTACCAGCCGGTACAAGGTAACCAGCTACAAATTTCGGAAAGACTCTTCCACCATACGAGATATTCAGGGGTCGTGGAACGGTGGGGTCATACGAAACAGGTCCGCGCCCCCCACAGGTGGGGAGCGCGGACCTGGTTTCCTCTACGTTTACGACACCGACCCGCCATGCTCGCCTCGCGGCAAGTGGTCGCTCTGAGCGACGAAGGTTGGGCCCGGGGGCTTGGATCGAGTCGGTGCCGTACCCAGGCTAACAAAGGATCGCCGAATGCGATCCCCCTGCTCGCGCTCGGTTCAGGGGACCACGCTCCTGGCCGCGGACCATACGGCCGTACGCGGCGCCGCGGGCCCCGGCCGCTACGGGAGCAGCAGCTCCGGCACCCCGTGCGCGTCCGGCTTGTCCGCTTCGGCCGAGACCACCGTCAGCTGCTGCGTCGCACGCGTCAGCGCCACGTACAGCACCCGCAGGCCCGCCGGGGACTCGTCCGCGATCTCCGCCGGGGAGACGACCACGGTGGCGTCGTACTCCAGGCCCTTGGCCTCCAGGCTGCCGAGTGCCACGGCCCGTCCGCCCAGGTCGGCGAGCCAGCCCGCGGCCTCCGCACGCCGGTCCATGGCCACGACCACACCGACGGTGCCGTCCACCTGCTCCAGCAGCCGACGCGTCTCCTCCCGCACCACGGAGCCCAGCTCCGCGCCGGCGGCCGTGAACCGCGGCTGGAGTCCCGTCGAACGCACCGCCGACGGCGGCTCCATCCCGGGCATCGCCAGGCGCAGCACCCGGGAGGCGACCTCGGCGACCTCGGCCGGGTTGCGGTAGTTGACCGTGAGGGTGAAGCGCCGGCGCGGCCGGGACCCCAGCGCCTCGTCGCGGGCGGCGGCCGCCTCCTCCGGATCTGTCCAGGAGGACTGCGCCGGGTCGCCGACGACCGTCCACGTGCCGTGCCGGCCCCGGCGGCCCACCATCCGCCACTGCATGGGCGTCAGGTCCTGCGCCTCGTCCACGATGACGTGCGCGTACTCGGTGCGCTCCGCGGCGAGCCGCTCGGCCCGCTCCCACTGGGTCTCCTCGCGGGTCGGCATCAGCTCCTCCAGCCCGCTGAGCTGCTCCAGCGGGTCCAGCTCCCGCTTCCGCTTCGGCCGGGCGAGGGCGCCGAGGAGCTGCTGGAGCTCGTCGAGCAGCGCCACGTCGTGCACGGACAGAGGGCCCTTGCCGTCCGGGCCCACCCGGCGCAGCGAGCGGGCCAGCTGGCGGGTCTCGCGCGGGTTCAGGTCCCGCCGGGACCAGCGGCCGAGCCTGCGCTCGTCGGCCATCGCGGCGAGGACCCGGCGCGGGGTCAGCTCGGGCCACCAGGCGTCGAGGAAGCCGATGAAGGCGTCCTCGGTGGAGACGTCCTCGTCGAAGGCGGACCGCAGCTCGGCGGCGAGTTCCGGGTCGCTGTGCCGGCCGGACGCGCCGGTCTTCGCGTACAGGGCGTCGAGCAGCAGCTTGCGGGCGCGCGGGCGCAGCAGGTTCACGGGCGCGGTGCCGCCGAGTACGTTCTGCCGGATCCGGTTCAGCTCGTCGGCCTCCAGCTCCTGGCGGCGGCCGAAGGCCACCACGCGCAGCCGGTCGGGCGCCGGGCCCTGCCGGCCGCCGAGTTCGAGGGTGCCCCGTACGGCCTTGCGCAGGACCTTGAGCATCCGGGAGGAGCCCTTGATCCGGGCCACGGCCGGGTCGTCGTACGTGGTCGCCTCGGCGCCGTCGACCAGTGAGCCGAGCGCCCGGATGGCGACCTGGCCCTCCTCGCCGAGGGAGGGCAGCACGCCCTCCGTGTAGGCGACGAGCAGCGGCGTCGGGGAGACGACGAGGATGCCGCCGGAGTAGCGGCGGCGGTCCTGGTAGAGCAGGTACGCGGCGCGGTGCAGGGCGACGGCGGTCTTGCCGGTGCCGGGACCGCCGGCGACCTCGGCGACGGAGGCGGCGGGGGCCCGGATGACCAGGTCCTGCTCGGCCTGGATGGAGGAGACGATGTCGCGCATGGAGTGCGTGCGGGCCCGCCCGAGCGCGGCCATGAGCGCTCCGTCGCCGATGGCGGGGAGCTCGCGGCCGTCGAGGAAGGCGGTGACCTCGGGGCGCATCAGGTCGTCCTCGACGCCCAGCACCTTGCGGCCCTTGGAGCGGATGACGCGGCGGCGCACGACACGGCCGGGGTCCTTCGGGGTGGACCGGTAGAAGGGGGCGGCGGCCGGTGCGCGCCAGTCGATGACCAGCGGGGCGTAGTCGGAGTCGAGGACTCCGATGCGGCCGATGTGCAGGGTCTCGGCGATGTCGGCCGTGAGGTCCTCGCGGATCGCCTCGTCGGCGGGCTCGACGGAGGTGTACGCGCCGTCCGGCCCGCGTTCGCCGTCCTTGCCGAGCACCAGGTCGATGCGGCCGAAGAGGAAGTCCTCGAACTCGTTGTTGAGCCGGTTCAGGTGGATGCCGGCCCGGAAGACCTGCGCGTCGCGTTCGGCCAGGGCTCCGGGGGTGCCGACCTGGCCGCGCTGGGCGGCGTCGTTCATGAGGAACTCCGCCTCGTGGATCTTCTCCTCAAGGCGCCGGTACACCTGGTCGAGATGCGTCTGCTCGACCGCGATCTCCCGATCGCGGACGGAATCCGCCGTGCTGTCGACAGCGGCATTCTGCGCGGCCACCAAGGCCCCCTTCTGACGTGCATGGGCGACCGTCAACCGTACGCGAAGCGGCCCCCTGTGCGCACGCTCGTTCCGCGACGGGTCTCGCTCGGTGATACGCCGGCTACCGGGATCCGGACGCCATGAGCCGTCGGCGGTGGCGGGCGACGCGTTCGCGGTTGCCGCACAGCTCGCTGGAGCACCACCGGCGGCGGTGGCCGCGGGAGGTGTCCAGGTAGACGCGGGTGCAGCCGTCGCCGGCGCAGGCCCGCAGCAGGGCGCGGTCGCCGGGGTCGGTCAGCAGCTCGACGGCGTCGCGGGCGACGGCGGCGAGCAGCGCCCCGCATTCCACGCCGCCGCACAACTCCCGTACGAGGTGCCCTTCCTGGTCCCGTACGGCGCACAGACCCGGGGGTGGTCCGGCGGCCAGCGCGTTGACCCGGGCCAGGGCGCCCTCGTCCGGCTCGGTGCCGGACAGCTCCGCCCGTACGAGGGCCTCCACGTCGGCGCGCAGGGCGCGGAAGGCCTCGGCCCAGTCGGGTCCCACCCGGGCCAGCGGTGTCCGGTCGGGCACGAGCCCGGCCCCGGCGAGCCACAGCCGCAGCTCGTCGCCGTCCGGGATCCCCTCGCGCGGGGTGAAGGTGGCCACCAGGTCCAGGCAGACCCGCCCGGAGTCGAACCGCATGCCCGTCACCGCCTCGCGTCGTGGGGCGCCTCCCCAGAGTGCCCGTACGCCGCCCGCGGGGGAAGCCCCCGAACCGGTACCTCCGGTGGCAGGCGCCGGGCGGGCCCCGCGGGGCAGATCCCCGCCCGGCCGGCCCGATCCGGCTCCGCCGTCCCAATCCAGCCTCGCCGGCGTTTGAGGCGCGGGGATGCGGCGGTGCGCCCCGCTCAAGGGGCCGGCGGGTGGTCGTGGAGGATGCGCTGGAAGAGGCGGTGGTCGCGCCAGGCGCCGTTGATGTGCAGGTAGCGCGGTGCGAGTCCGTACTGCTCGAAGCCCGCCTTGGCCAGCACCCGCTGCGAGGCCAGGTTGTCGACCAGGGTTCCGGCCTCGACCCGGTGCAGTCCCACCTCGTCGCGGGCGATCCGGCAGACCTCCCGGACGGCGGCCGTGGCCAGCCCCTTGCCCCGGCAGGCCTCGTCGACCCAGTAGCCGACGCCGCCGCTGCTCAGCGGTCCGTGCTGGATGTTGCCGAGGTTGACGGTGCCCAGCGGTGTGCCGCTCGCGACGTCGACGAACAGGAACGGCAGCAGCCGGCCGGCGTCCCGGGACTCCAGCTGCTGTGCGATCCGCTCCCGCTGGCCCTGCTCCGTGTAGAAGGCGTCCGGCCGGTCCGGCTCGGTCGGCGCCATGTTCGCCCGGTTCCGCGCGAACGCCCCGGCCAGCGCGGCGGCGTCGTCCGGTGCGACGCCCCTCATCTCCACCCCGTCAACGATCATCATCCGGGCACGCTAACCGACGGCTCCCCCGGCCGGCACCGCAGCGTTCCGGGGAGCCGCCGCGTACTTGTCCTCGCCGCCCGCGTCCAGCGACAGCCGGTAGCCGCGCTTGACCACCGTCTGGATGAGGTTCGGCGCCCCCAGCGCCGCCCGCAGCCGGGCCATCGCCGTCTCCACGGCGTGCTCGTCGCGGCTCGCGCCGGGCAGTGCCCGCAGCAGGTCGGCGCGGGCCACCACCCAGCCCGGGCGCCGGGCGAGGGCCCGCAGCAGGGCCATCCCGGCGGGCGGCACCGCCCGCAGTTCGTCGTCGACGAGGACGGCGTGCCCGCGGATCTCCAGCCGGTGCCCCGCCACCGGCAGCACCCGGGCCCGGCCGGGCAGCTCCCGGCAGAGCAGCTGCACCAGCGGGCCCAGCCGGAACCGCTCCGGCTGCACCGTTTCCACGCCGAGCGCCTGCAGCGGCAGCGCGGTCACCGGCCCGACGCATGCGGACAGCACGCTGCCGCGCAGCGCGTCCAGGACGGCCTCCCGCATCCCGCGCTCCTCGGCACGGGACAGCAGCGAGGCCGCCGCCGGGGCGGAGGTGAAGCTGACGGCGTCCACCCCGCCGACGGCGATGGCGTCGATCAGCCGGTCCAGCGGCGCGAGGTCCTCCGGGGCCATCCACCGGTACACCGGGACGACCACCACCTCGGCCCCGCCGGCCCGCAGCGCCTCGACGAAGCCGGGCAGCGGCTCCCCGTGCAGCTGGAGGGCGATCCGCCGGCCGGCGACCCCTGCCGCCAGCAGCCGCTCCAGTACCTCGGCGAGCGACTCCGACTCCGGGGACCACTCCTCCACGAGCCCGGCGGCCCGGATGGCGCCCTTCACCTTCGGCCCGCGCGCCAGCAGTTCGGTGGAGCGCAGCGTCTCCAGGAGGCCTTCGCCGACCCCCCATCCGTCGGCGGCCTCGACCCAGCCGCGGAAGCCGATGGCGGTGGTGGCGACGACCACGTCCGGCGGGCAGCCGATCAGTTCCTTGGTGGCGGAGAGCAGTTCGCTGTCGTCGGCGAGCGGCACGATGCGCAGTGCCGGCGCGTGCAGCACCGCCGCTCCGCGCCGCCGCAGCAGCGCGATGAGCTCGTCCGCGCGCCGGGCGGCGGTGACCCCGACGGTGAATCCCGCGAGCGGGCCGGTGTTCCTGTCGTCCATCGTGACCTGCCTACTGACGCATGGGGGGCGGTACGGGTGCACCGAGCCTGCCAACTCGGCGTGTCGGACTCGGTTCACCCGTATTTCGCCCCGGTTACACCGACGTGAGCTGCGGTTTCGCCGGGGCCTCGGACGCCTCGGACGCCTCGGCCGTCACCGCCGCCGGGCGGCGAAGGTATACCGCCCACGTCACGGCGCAGCACAGCGCGTAGAAGCCGAGGAAGGTGACGAAGGCCGTCATGCCCGATCCGGAGGTGCGGAACGCCTCCCGGAAGACCAGGTTGATGCCCAGTCCGCCGAGCGCCCCGATGGCGCCGATCAGCCCCATGGAGGCCCCGGAGAGGCGCCGTCCGTACGCCGCGGCGGCCTCGCCGCTCATCCCGCGCGCCAGTGCCTTCGCCTGGAAGATGCCCGGGATCATCTTGTACGTCGAGCCGTTGCCGAGCCCGCTCAGGACGAACAGGGCCACGAATCCGACGAGGAAGACGGGCAGGGAGGCGCGCTGCGAGGCGAAGACGACCACTCCGGTCGCCGCGGCCATTGCCACGAACGTGCCGAGGGTGATCCGCGCCCCGCCGTAGCGGTCCGCGAGCGCCCCGCCCACCGGCCTGATCAGCGAGCCGAGCAGCGGTCCGATGAAGGTCAGCGAGGCGGCCTGGAGCGGGGTGCGCCCGAATTCGGTCTGCAGGACCAGTCCGAAGGCGAAGCTGTAGCCGATGAAGGACCCGAACGTCCCGACGTAGAGGAACGACATGATCCAGGTGTGCGCTTCGCCCAGGGCCTCGCGGACCGCTCCGGTGTCGTTGCGCACGGGCGCCAGGTTGTCCATCCGTACGGCCGCCAGTACCGCCGCGAGCACGACCAGCGGGATGTAGGCGCCCAGCAGCAGCCGCGGGTGGCCGGCTCCGGCGGTGGCGATGACCAGCAGCCCGGCCAGCTGGACGACGGGGACGCCGATGTTGCCGCCGCCGGCGTTCAGGCCGAGCGCCCAGCCCTTCTTCCGCAGCGGGAAGAAGGCGTTGATGTTGGTCATGGAGGAGGCGAAGTTGCCGCCGCCGACGCCGGTGAGGGCGGCGACGAGCAGGAAGGTCCCGTAGGAGGTCCCCGGCTCCATCACCACGATCGCGGCGACCGTCGGCGCGAGCAGCAGCAGGGCGCTGACGACGGTCCAGTTCCGGCCGCCGAACCGGGCGACCGCGAAGGTGTACGGCACCCGTACGAAGGCGCCCACGCACGTCGCGGTCGCGATCAGGAAGAACTTCCCGGCCGGGTCGATGCCGTATTCGGGTCCCATGAAGAGGACCATCACCGACCACAGGGACCAGATGGAGAAGCCGATGTGCTCGGAGAGCACGGAGTACAGGAGGTTGCGGCGGGCGATCCGCTCCCCGCCCTCCTTCCAGAACGTCTCGTCCTCGGGATCCCACTGCTCGATCCAACGGCCCCGCTTGCGCGGTGCGGTCGTACCGGTCATCACACGCCTCCACAGCTGTCGCGTCCGTGGTGACGACCGTAGGAAGGGCGCGTTTCGGCCCCGGTCCCCGCCGGATGACCGCCGGGAAACCTTGCTCTCACCCGCCGTGCGGGCCGTGTGTGAGCGGGGCCGGCAGCCAGCTTCCGGCCGGTGGGGCGAGCCAGCCCCGTTCGGCCGCCAGCGCGACGGCCGCGGCGTGCAGGGCGTCCAGGCCGGGGTGGGCGAAGCCCTTGCGCCACACCATCGACAGCGGCGACAGCGGCACCGGGTCGGTCAGCGGCAGCTTCACGCAGCCCGGCATGTCGAGGAAGCCGACGGTCGCCAGCACCGGGTTGCCCGTCTTGACCATGACCCGGCGGAACTCCTCCTTGCCCACCGCGACCGGCGCGGGTGGCGCCATCAGGATCCCCCGCCCGGCGAACAGTTCGCGTGCGAGCCCCGTCCACTCCAGCGTCCGGGGGTTCCCGGCGCCCGCGTACACGGTCTCCCCGGCCAGCGCGTCCAGGGGTACGGACTCCCGCGCGGCCAGGGCGTGCCCCTCGGGCAGCAGCACGGCCAGCGGCTCGTAGCGTACGGGGAGCTGCGCGAGCGGCGCCCGCAGTACGGGGTCGAGGCCGTCGGCGTAGCCGAAGGCGACGTCGAGCCGGCCGGCGGCGACCTCGGCGGCGGCGTGGGTGAGGCCGCTTTCGAAGCGGGCCATCAGCTCGCAGTGCGGGGCGAGTTCGCGGGCCCGTTCCAGCACGGTGCGCGCGGTGCCGGGCCCGTCGGTGTTCAGGTCGACCAGCAGCGGCCGGGGGGCGGCGCCGGCGGCCGTTCCGGCTCCGAAGGCGCCCGCCAGTTCCTCGTGCGCGGCCAGTACGCGCCGGGCCAGGGGCAGCAGGCGGTGCCCGTCGGCGGTGAGCTCGACGGCGCGGGTGGTGCGGACGAACAAGGTGGCCGCCAGGGCCTGTTCGAGCCGCCGGACGTCCCGGCTCAGCGCCTGCTGGGCGACGTACAGGCGGGCGGCGGCACGGGTGAAGTGCAGCTCTTCGGCAACGGCGACGAACCCGCGCAGCAGCCGGGGTTCCACATCACGGGGCATCACCCCCGGAGACTAACAACAGGAACGGGTGAATGGCCTCGGAACAGGTGTTGGACGGCCGCGGCCGCCCCGGCCGAGGGTGGTGCCATGCCCCTCATGACCGTCACCGGCAGCACGCTCGTCATCACCGCCGCGGCCCCCTCCGACACCGCGCACGGTCACGCGCGCGGCACCGCCCCCGCCACCCCCGCCCCTGCCCCTGCCCCTGCCCGCGACCGGGGGCGGGGTCGGGCACCCGGCCCCTACCGCCGGCTGTTCGCGCTGCCCGGCACGCGCGGGTTCACCGCCGGGAACCTCATCGCCCGCCTCCCGATGGGCATGTTCGGCGTCAGCGCGGTCATGATGATCGCCGGCCAGCGCGGCTCGTACGCCCTCGCCGGCGCCGTCACGGCGACCGGCCTGGCGGCCACGGCGGTGGTGGCCCCGCTGACCGCCCGCCTGATCGACCGCCACGGCCAGGCCCGGATCGCCGTACCGGCCACTCTGATAGCGGTCCTCGGCTCACTGTCGCTGGTCCTGTGCGTCCGTACCGGCGCTCCCGCCTGGACCCTCTTCGCCTCGTACGCCGCGACCGCCACCACCCCCAACATCGGCGGCATGTCCCGCGCGCGCTGGACGCACCTGCTGCGCGACTCCCCCGCCGCCCACCACACGGCGATGTCCTTCGAACAGGCCGCGGACGAGCTGTGCTTCATGCTCGGACCGGTCCTGGCGGCCTTCCTGTGCGGGATGGCCTTCCCGGAGGCGGGCACCCTCGCCGGGGCGGCCCTGCTGCTCACCGGCATGCTGGTCTTCACCTCCTGCCGCACCACCCAGCCCCCTGTGGCGGCGGCGCCGCGCCAGGGCTCGCCGCTGCGCGCCCTGAGCCCGCTGCTGCCGCTGTTCCTCGTCACGGGCGTGGTCTTCGGCTCGATGGAGGTCGCTTCGATCGCCTACCTGGACTTCCAGGGCCTCGGCGCCGCCTCCGGCCTGGTCCTGGCCCTCCAGGCGGCGGGCTCCTGCGCGGCCGGCCTGCTCTACGGCACCGTGCGCGCCCGTTCGTTGAAGGCCTGCGTGTGCGCACTGGCCGTCCTGATGACCCTGCCCTGGGCCGCGGCGGCCACGGGCTCGGTGCCCGCGCTGGCCTGCGCGCTCATCCTGGCCGGCATGGCCACGGCCCCCACGATGGTCACCGCGATGTCGCAGGTCCACGCCCGTACCCCGCAGGGGCGGCTCAACGAGGGCATGACGCTGGCGGTCACCGCCACCCTCGCGGGCATCGCGGTCGGTTCGGCGAGCGCGGGCTCGGTGGTGGAGGGCGCGGGACCGGTCGCCGCCTACGCGGTGCCGACGGCGGCCGCCCTGATCGCGCTCGTGATCGCGCTGACCGGGCGATCGATCCGGCGCCCGAGTGATCGTTCCCGCGTGGTACGCACGGCCGCCGCGCACGATCCGCGATAACTGGGGGTGCCTTCCCCACAGCACCCTTCCCTTTGCGGAGGAACCACCCTTGCCTGCTTACCGTTCCGTGCCCGCGGCCCTGTTCGTCGCGGCCCTCACCGCCGGCTGCCTCGTCCCCGCGGCGCCCGCTCTCGCCGACTCGGCGGACATCCGCTTCTCCCAGCCGTACGTGCCCTCCATCGCCCCGGGCGCCACGGGACGCGTCGTCATCGCGGTGCGGGGCGGGGCGGAACCGGCCGTCAGCGGCACCTTCCGCATCACCGCTCCGGAACGGACCACCTTCCCGGAGGCCCGTTTCCACTGGTCCGGCTCCGACACCCGCACGGCGGCGCCGTGCACGCGGTCGGCCGACGCGCGCCGGCTGACCTGTGAGACGGGGACCCGCTCCGGCTTCCGCTTCGCCGCGCGGGAGCAGACCCAACTGTCCGTGGCCGTACGGGTGGACGCCGACGCCCCCCAGGGCACGACGCTGACCGGCGGCGAGTGGGCGACGGACGTCGACGCACCGGCCCTCTTCGCGGTGGCCACCCCGGTGTCGGGACCCAAGGGCGACAAGGGGGACCGGGGTGACGACGGCAAGCCCGGGGAGCCCGGACACCACGGCAAGCCGGGCAAGCCCGGGAAGCCGGGCCCGCAGGGCCCCAAGGGCGACAAGGGTGACAAGGGTGACCGTGGCGAGCCCGGGCCGAAGGGCGACCGGGGCGACACCGGGCCGAAGGGCGACCGGGGCGACCGGGGCGAGCCCGGGCCGAAGGGCGAGAGGGGCGACCGGGGCGACACCGGTCGGCAGGGCCCCGCAGGCCCGCGCGGACCGCAGGGCGAGCCGGGCCCCGCGAACGGCCCGAAGGGCGACACGGGTCCCGCGGGCCCGCAGGGCCCGAAGGGCGACACCGGCAAGCCCGGGCGCGACGGCAGGCCCGGCCGCGACGGCAAGCAGGGTCCCGCCGGCCCGAAGGGCCCCCAGGGTCCGAAGGGCCCGAAGGGCGACACCGGCAAGCCGGGCACGCCCGGAAAGCCCGGCGACTGCAAGTGCGGCGGCAAGGACAAGGAGAAGGACAAGGACAAGGGCAAGGGACACCACGCGCGCCCCAAGGCCAAGATCGTCGCTCCCGGCAAGGGACTCGGCGTCCGCTCCGGCCCCGGCACGCAGTACGCGCACAAGGGCAAGATCAAGACCGGTACGGTCGTCGCCCTCCAGTGCAAGGTCAACGGCCAGAAGATCGACGGCAACTCGATCTGGTACAAGCTCGCCGACGGCACCGGCTGGATCGCCGCCCGCTACGCCCTGAACCTCGACAAGGTCCCGTTCTGCTGATCCCCCCACCTGAACCTGGGGAAGGCCCCGCAGCCGAGTGGCTGCGGGGCATCACTCGTACCAGGTGATCCGGCATACGTAGACGCACTCGTGCCGGGGGACGGCGAGAAAGCTGATGAAGCCGCGGCCGCCGAGAATGTCGAATTCGCGGAGGCCGCCAGGCCTTCCTGTGGGACGGCCGACGGCTTCCGCATCCCGGCCCAGTGCCGCCGGTTCGGTGGCGATGCGCTCGACCTCCGCGATCACACCGGCCGGCAGACCGCCGGTCACGTGACAGTGGTCGTCGGTGTTGTAGTCCCAGGTCCAGTCGCTCACAGGCCGGTCTCGGCCTCAGCCTTGTCGAGGATCCGCTGGATCTCCGCCAGCGCGGATGCCGGATCGTCCGCCCCTTCCTGGACCAGCTGTTCCAGTGCGTGGAGGCGTGCCGCCCTGTGGGGATGGCGTTCGATCTCCACGAAGACGGCCCAGGAGTGGATGAAGGCGCGCAAGGGGGCCAGGGACTGCGCCTGCTGGGCACTCGTCGTGGCTTCGAAGAGGTGCTGCGTCAAGTCGGGCACGCGGCTCGGAGCAATCTTCGCGACAGCCTCGCGCAGAGCTGCAGGCGTGAGTTCCGGCATGGGGATCAGCGGCCCGCCCTCGGGGGGATCGGCGTACTCACGCGTCCTCCTCGGTCGGGCTCCCCTCGGGAGTGGTCCCACGCTACCGCCGTTCCACCGTCACGCGGGATGCTTCCGGACATGACGAAGGCCCCGCAGCCGAGTGGCTGCGGGGCCTTCGCCCACATGGGATGAGTGGAGATGGCGGGAATCGAACCCGCGTCCAACGGTGCAGAAGCAGGGCTTCTCCGAGCGCAGTCCGCTGCGCTTTTCTCGGCCCCGGAGATCACACGGACAAGTCTCCGACGGGCTCAGTCACTGTTTGATTTCCCTCCGACCCCCGTGACCGGGGTTAGAGGTTTAGATCCCTAGTTGACGCCAGGATCCGGACCGGGACCACTTCCGGGCTGACGCTCCTCACAGAGGCTTCAGCTCACTGTTATTAGGCAGCGAGGGTGAAGCGGGAGTTATCGCTCTTGGAGTTGGCGATTATTTTTTGCGACATGTGGTTAGCGAGATCATTGCCGCTTCCTCGGCTCGCTTCCCCTGCATCGACAGCCGCTGTCGAAACCGATCATCCCCATGTTTCACACTGTTCAGTTAGGCACTGCGTAGTGTGCTCCGCCCCGGGGGGGGCGGCGCTGACGCCATGGTACGCGAAGTGGACCACCGCGTGCCAGGTGATTAAACCGTGCCGCGCTGCTTGCGGCGGATGGCCGAGATCGCCCGGTTCGTCTCCCGCGTGTCCTGCTTCTCCCGCAGCGTCTGCCGCTTGTCGTACTCCTTCTTGCCCTTCGCCAGCGCGATCTCGACCTTGGCGCGGCCGTCCTTGAAGTACAGGGAGAGGGGCACGATCGTGTGACCCGACTCGTCGGCCTTGCGCTCCAGCTTGTCGATCTCCTCCCGGTGCATGAGGAGCTTCCGCTTGCGCCGGGCGCTGTGGTTGGTCCAGGTGCCCTGGCTGTACTCCGGCACGTGCACGTTGTAGAGCCAGGCCTCCCGGCCCTCCACCGACACGAAGCCGTCCACCAGCGAGGCCCGGCCCTGGCGCATGGACTTGACCTCGGTACCGGTGAGCACGAGACCGCACTCGTAGGTGTCGAGGATCGCGTAGTCGTGCCGTGCCTTCTTGTTCTGGGCGATCAGCTTGCGCCCTTTTTCCTTAGCCATAGTGCGGCCATTTTCGCACTACGGACCCACCCCGAGGCCACCCAATACCGTGACGGCCCGCTCCTCGACCCGGTCGCCCGCCGTCACGTCGGGGGTGATGCCGGTGCCGTCGAGGCTGCGGCCCGCCGGTGTGCGGTAGGTGCCCACCGTCAGTTCGGCGACCGAACCGTCCGGGAGCTCGGTCGGCATCTGCACCGACCCCTTGCCGAAGGTCCTGCTGCCCACCGCCAGCGCCCGGCCCCGGTCCTGGAGGGCGCCCGTCACCAGCTCGGCGGCGCTCATCGTGCCGCCGTCCACCAGGGCCACCAGCGGCCGGGTCGTGTCACCGCCCGGGGCTGCGTTCAGGACGCGCTGCTCGCCCCGTACGTCGTAGGTCGCCACGAGCCCGCCGTCCAGGAAGGCGGAGGCGGTCGAGACGGCCTCGTCGACCAGCCCGCCCCGGTTGCCGCGCAGGTCGAGCATGACCCCGCCGCCGGGCGGGGCGGCGCGGACGGCCGCCCTGACGCGCTCGCCGGAGCCGCGGCTGAAGGAGGCCACCTTGATGACGGTGACGCCTCCGGTGAGCTGCCGTACGGTCACCGGCTCGGTACGCAGCCGCTGGCGCAGGACGGTCTCGGTGAGGTCGGCGCCGTCCCGGCTGAGCTTCAGCACGACGGGGGTGCCGGCGGTGCCGCGCAGCAGGGCGACGACGTCGGCGACGGCCAGGCCGGTCACCGCGTGCCCGTCGACGCTCAGCAGCCGGTCCCCGGCGCGCAGGCCGGCCCGGGCGGCGGGGCTGCCGGGCTGGACCTCGTCGAGGGTGATCACGCCGTCGTGGGCGCGTCCGGCCCAGACCCCGACGCCGGTCCAGTGCCCGTCGAGGCCTTCGGCGAAGGCGGCGTACTCGCCGCGGTCGTAGACGGTGCCCCAGCGGTCGCCGCTGCGGCTGACCACCTCCTGCGCGGCCTTCTTGCCGGACTTGCCCTCGGCGACGGCCTCGGCGGCGGCGCGGGCGACCGCCTCGCGGTCGGCGGTGCCCTCCGTACGCGGCGTTCCGGGCGCGGAGGCGTCGGTACGGGCGGCGGCCGCCGCACCGTCCTCGGGGACCCAGCAGCCGCTGAACGCGCCGACGGCGACGACGACGGCGAACGTTAACGTCAGAACGGCCCCGCGACGTGGGTCGCGGGGCCGGAGACAGAAGGCGGGCAGAGCCGGCATGGCGCCGAGTCTAGGACAAGCCCCGCGCCGGTACGGATGGTTGTCCGTACCGCTCACGGGGCGCTTGTCACACCTTCAGGTACTTGCGCAGGGCGATGAAGGCGGCCATGGAGGGCATCAGGAGGCCGATGAACAGCACGTAGGGGAGCTTGGCCAGCACCGATCCCCAGCCCATGAAGTCGATGAGCTGGATCTTGTCGCGCAGGCCGACGCCGTGGTCGATGACGAAGTACTGGCCGGAGACGAGCATGAGGCAGGCGAAGAGCGCGCCGATGAGCCCGGCGACGGCGGCCTCCATGATGAAGGGGACCTGGATGTAGAAGCTGGAGGCGCCCACCAGCCGCATGATCCCGGTCTCCCGCCTACGGCTGAACGCCGAGACGCGCACGGTGTTGACGATCAGCAGCAGCGCCACGATCAGCATGATCGCCATGATGCCCACGGCGGCCATGTTGAGGTAGTTGAGGATCCGGAAGAGGTCGTCGATCGCCTGGCGCTGGTCGTCGACGGTGTGGATGCCGTCCCGGCCCGCGAAGGCCGAGGTGACCACCTTGTACTTCTCCGGGTTCTTGAGCTTGACCCGGAAGGACTCCTGCATCTGGTCGGGCGTGATGGAGGAGGCCAGCGCGGTGTGGCCGTACTGCTCCTGGTAGTGCTTGTACGCCTCGTCGGCCGACTCGTAGGTCACCGACTTGACCAGGGACATCGCCTTGAGCTCGGACTCGATCTGCTTCTTCTGCTCCTCGGTCACGGCGCCCTTGCGGCAGGTGGCGACGCCGCCCGCGCCGCCTCCCCCGGTGTTGGCGGCGGCCTCGCCGGCCTCCTGGGCGTCCTGCTTGTTGCACAGGTAGATCGAGACGTTGGCCTTGTCGTACCAGTAGCCCTTCATCCTGCCCACCTGCTCGCTCATGAGCAGGGAGCCGCCGAACAGGGCCAGGGACAGGGCCACGGAGATGATGACCGCGAAGGTCATGGTGAGATTGCGGCGGAGGCCGACGCCGATCTCGGACATGACGAACTGGGCGCGCATGACTCTCAAGGGCCTTTCAGTGCTGGTAGCCGTAGACGCCGCGCGACTGGTCGCGTACGAGTCGGCCCTGTTCGAGTTCGATGACGCGCTTGCGCATCTGGTCGACGATCTGCTGGTCGTGCGTCGCCATGATCACGGTGGTGCCGGTCCGGTTGATCCGGTCGAGCAGCTTCATGATCCCGACGGAGGTCTGCGGGTCGAGGTTGCCCGTGGGCTCGTCCGCGATCAGCAGGGCCGGGCGGTTGACGAAGGCGCGGGCGATGGCCACGCGCTGCTGCTCACCGCCGGACAGCTCACCGGGCATGCGCTCCTCCTTGCCGCCCAGGCCGACCAGTTCCAGCACCTGCGGGACGGCCTTGCGGATCTCGCCGCGCGGCTTGCCGATGACCTCCTGGGCGAAGGCGACGTTCTCGGCCACCGTCTTGTTGGGCAGCAGGCGGAAGTCCTGGAAGACGGTCCCCAACTGGCGCCGCATCTGCGGGACCTTCCAGTTGGAGAGCTTGGCGAGGTCCTTGCCCAGGACGTGCACCTGGCCGTGGCTCGCCCGCTCCTCGCGCAGGATGAGGCGCAGGAACGTGGACTTGCCGGAGCCGGAGGAGCCCACCAGGAAGACGAACTCGCCCTTCGCGATGTCGAGGGAGACTTCTCTGAGTGCGGGACGGCTCTGCTTCGGGTAGGACTTGGAGACGCTGTCGAATCGGATCACGGGTGCACCACGGTCGCCGGGAGTAGGTGTGCGTGACCATACGCGAACGGGCGCGAGGTGTGGACCCGGCATCCGGAGTTGTCCGCTTTATCCCGCGGTCCCGGAGGGTCCCGAGCGCGATTGCCCGGACGGGCCGCGCCGAATGTCGGCGAAGCTGGCACAGTGGTAGGGGGAACGGTCCGGTTCCCCGCGCCGTTAGGCAGTAGGAACGACCGAGGGGACGAGAGGAGGAGCGCATGACATATGACCGGCTCGTGTGCGCGAACTGCGCCGCACCCGTCAGCCAGGGCCGCTGCCCGGTGTGCCGGGCGAACCGGGAGCGCCTCCAGCAGGAGCGTCCCTTCTCCGGCCTGAACCCCATGGCACTCATCGTGCTCATGGTGGTCCTCGTGGCAGCTCTGGCCCTGGTGGCCCAGCAGGCCGCCTAGCGGGCGCTCTGCGGGCAGGGGGCGGCGCCGGTGCTCGTCGGTGCCCGCGCCGCGTACCGATCACATACAGCGGAAGGGCCCGGCACCTCGTGCGAGGTCACCGGGCCCTTCTCGTGTTCTGCCGTGCCGCGTGAGGCGGGGCGTCCTACGCGGTCTGCTCCTGCTGCTTGCGCCAGCGGATGCCGGCCTCCAGGAAGCCGTCGATCTCGCCGTCGAGGACCGCCTGCGGGTTGCCGACCTCGAACTCCGTGCGCAGGTCCTTGACCATCTGGTAGGGGTGCAGGACGTAGGAGCGCATCTGGTTGCCCCAGGAGCTGCCGCCGTCCTTGAGGGCGTCCATCTTGGCCTGCTCCTCCTGGCGGCGCCGCTCCAGCAGCTTGGCCTGGAGGACGTTCATGGCGCTGGCCTTGTTCTGGATCTGCGAGCGCTCGTTCTGGCAGGAGACGACGATGCCGGTCGGGATGTGCGTGATGCGCACGGCCGAGTCGGTGGTGTTGACGCCCTGGCCGCCGGGGCCGGAGGCGCGGTAGACGTCGACGCGCAGCTCGGACTCGTCGATCTCGACGTGGTCGCTGGTCTCGACGACGGGGAGCACCTCGACGCCCGCGAAGGAGGTCTGGCGGCGGCCCTGGTTGTCGAAGGGCGAGATACGCACGAGGCGGTGGGTGCCCTGCTCGACGGAGAGGGTGCCGTAGGCGTACGGGGCCTTGACGACGAAGGTGGTCGACTTGATGCCGGCCTCTTCCGCGTACGAGGTCTCGTAGATCTCCGTGGAGTAGCCGTGGCGCTCGGCCCAGCGCAGGTACATGCGCTGGAGGCGCTCGGCGAAGTCGGAGGCGTCGACGCCGCCGGCCTCCGCGCGGATGTTGACCAGGGCCTCGCGCTCGGCGTACTCGCCGGAGAGCAGGGTCCGGACCTCCATCTCGTCCAGTGCCTTGCGGACGGAAACCAGCTCGGTCTCGGCCTCGGCGAGGGTGTCGGCGTCGTCCATCTCCTGGGCGAGCTCGAACAGCACCCCGAGGTCGTCGATGCGTCCGCGCAGGGTCTCGGCCTTGCGCACCTCGGCCTGGAGGTGCGAAAGCTTGCTCGTGATCTTCTGGGCGGCTTCCGGGTCGTCCCACAGGGACGGCGCGGCGGCCTGCTCCTCAAGCACGGCGATATCTGCCCTCAGCTTGTCGAGGTCCAGGACGGCCTCGATCGACCCCATGGTCGAGGAGAGGGACTTCAGCTCTTCGGAAACGTCGACGACTGCCACGGGTCCAGCGTAGCCGGTCCGCGGGCAAGCCCGTCCGGGCAGGCCGGTTCACCCGTTCTGGTGAAGGCCCGGACGGGCGTACGCTCACCGTATGACCGTTCTCCTCGTCAAGCGCCGCCATGTGGACTACATGCGCGTCACGTCGACGAGCTGTCAGCCGCCGGACCTCACCCAAGCCTGATCCACCCCGATCCGACTTGGTCCTGTGACGCGGCCCATGCGGTCCCGGCGCCAACCCTGCCGGCGACCCCGCCCCACCCGCGGCCCCCGCCACCTCTGGGGAACAGGACCCCGTGACATCCGAAACGGAGCCGTCATGCCGTCCGCGCAGTCCCTCCCCGTCCTGGACCTCTCCCAGGCCGACGACCCGGCCCAGCGGGCCGACTTCCTGAAGCAGCTGCACGCAGCGGCCAGGGACACCGGTTTCCTGCACCTGACCGGGCACGGTGTCACCGCCGCCGAGACCGCCCGCATCCTGGAGCTGACCCGGGCCTTCTTCGCCCTCCCGGAGGCCGACCGGCTCGCCGTCAGCAATCTGAACTCGCCGCACTTCCGCGGCTACACCCGGATCGGGCACGAGCTGACCGGCGGGGCCTCCGACTGGCGCGACCAGCTGGACGTGGGCGCGGAGCGGCCGGCGCCGGCGGTGGGCCCGGGCGACCCGGCGTACCTGTGGCTGGAGGGGCCGAACCAGTGGCCCGCCGCCCTCCCCGAGCTCCGTACGGTGGTCCTGGACTGGCAGTCCCGGCTGGCGGCGGTGGCGCACCGGCTGCTCCAGGAGCTGCTGGTCTCGATCGGTGCTCCGGCCGACTTCTTCGACGACGCCTTCGCCGACCGCCCGCACCTGCACACCAAGCTGATCCGCTATCCGGGGTCGGCCCCGTCGGGCGCCGACCAGGGGGTCGGGGCGCACAAGGACTACGGCTTCCTCACGCTCCTGCTACAGGACTCGGTCGGCGGCCTCCAGGTGGTGCGGGACGGCGGCTACGTGGACGTGCCGCCGATGCCGGGGGCCTTCGTGGTGAACCTGGGCGAGCTGCTGGAGATCGCGACCGAGGGCTACCTGACGGCGACCGACCACCGGGTGGTCAGCCCGCCGGGTGCGGTGGAGCGGTTCTCGGTGCCGTTCTTCTACAACCCGCGGCTGGACGCGGTGGTGGAGACCGTGCCGGGCGACTACCTGCGCTCGGCGCCCGGTGTCGCGCACGACGCGTCGAACCCGCTGCACGCCGAGTACGGCCGCAACGAGCTGAAGGGCTGGGTCCGCGCCCACCCCGCCGTGGCGCGGCGCTGGCACCCGGAGCTGGTGGCGGCGTAGCCGTCCCCGGGCCGGGGGTGGACCGTATCCGCTGCGCGGGGCCTTCCGGGCTCCGCCCGGACCCACGCCTCACACGCCGGCGGGGCTGGTTTTCGGCCGCCTGCGGGCTCTCCCGTAATCCGGGGCAGAGCCCCCGGCCGCGGCGCGGCGGCCGCTACGGCACCCGGGGAACGGACTGCTGCTTGTTGTCCTGCCGGGGCTTCGGCTCGTCGCCCCCGGACAGGGCCAGCCAGCTGCCGAGTCCGACCGCGGCGGCCAGAGCCAGCGCCACGGCCGACATGGTCAGGCGCCGCTTGCGGGCGGCCTCGGCCCGGTGGCGGGCCGAGCCGGGCCGGTGCCCGCCGGCGGGCCGCGGCACGCGGGCGGTGCCCAGCGCGCCGCCGGCCAGCTCGTCCGGCCCCGGCACCCGCATGGAGGTGTGGGTGTCCCGGTTGGAGTCGGTCGCCGACCCCGGTACGAGCGGGACCACGCCGCGCCGCCGCACCGGGTCGGCGGAGGGTTCCTCCGAGGCCTCCGGCTCCGGTTCCGCGTCGTCCGGCTCGTCCACGTCCAGCGGCGGCATCCCGGCCAGCATCGGCAGCAGGTCCCGCAGCCGGACCGACAGCTCCGAGGCCCGCAGCCGCGAGGCCGGGGCCTTGGCCAGGCACTGCACCATCAGCTGCCACAGCTCGTCGGGGATTCCCGGCAGCGGGACGACCGTCTCGGTCACGTGCCGTCGCAGGACTGCGCCCGGGTGGCCGCCGCCGAAGGGGGTGAACCCGGCCATCAGCTCGTACAGGACGGTGGCCAGGGCGTATATGTCCACCGCCGCACGCGGGGGCAGGCCCTCGACGATCTCCGGGGCCAGGTAGTCGGGGGTGCCGATGATGCGGGTCGTCGGGGCCGTGGCCCGGCCCGCCGGGGCCCGCCGGGGGGAGTCGATCAGCTTGGCGACGCCGAAGTCGGTCAGCAGGGCCGGGTGCGAGCCGCCCGGGCCGAGCGGGCCCTGCATGTCCAGCAGGACGTTCTCCGGCTTGACGTCCCGGTGCACGACGCCCGCCGCGTGCGCCGCGGCCAGCGCGTCGGCGACGTCCGCGACGATCGCCACGGCCGCCTCGGGGGCGAGCCGGCGCTCGCGGTCGAGCCGCGTGCGCAGGTCCGTGCCCCGGACGAGGTCCATGACGAGGGCGAGGTCGTTGCCGTCCACGACGAGGTCGCGGACGGAGACGACGTGCGGATGCTCCAGGCCGAGGAGGGCGCTGCGCTCCTGGACGAAGCGTCCGACCAGCTCCTGGTCGGATGCGAGGTCCTCGCGCAGCAGTTTCACGGCGACGGGCCCGTCGGGCCCCTCGCCGAGCCACACCGTGCCCGCGCTGCCGCGGCCCAGGATCTGGTGCGCGGTGTACCGGCTGCCGATTTTCCGTGCCACGACTGCTCCCTCAGTGGCTGGCGTACGCCCCAAAGCTACGCGGCCGCGTGGGCTTCGGAGGCCGCCAGGGGGCCCGATTCGCGACGACCTTCACTTCTGCGGGCGAAATCACGTCCTGGAAGTCGACAAATCCACGAAGTCGGCGCTACGGGGACCGGCGCCCCCTCAGGGCGCGGGCGTGCCGGAGGAGCCGGAGGAGCCCGCCGCGTCGCCGATGGAGGTGACCCAGTCGACGGCGTCGCTGCCCCAGGTCCACACCTGGTCCCACCAGCCTCGGCCGGTGCCGATCCACTCCTGGAGCGGGGTCAGCTCCCAGACGAGCCAGCCGGCCACGAAGAACACCAGGATCAGCACCAGGCAGCCC
The DNA here is from genome assembly GCF_001941845.1 of Streptomyces sp. TN58. Lineage (NCBI taxonomy): Bacteria > Bacillati > Actinomycetota > Actinomycetes > Kitasatosporales > Streptomycetaceae > Streptomyces > Streptomyces sp. TN58. The sequence continues at coordinate 2,801,075 of NZ_CP018870.1, forward strand.
TTCAGGCAGCCGAGTCCGGGGATCCGCACCGGGTTGGCGCTGCGGCGGCGCGGCTCGCGCGGCTCGCGGGGCGCCGGGGGCTGCGGCGGTGCCGGCTGGGGCTGCTGGGGCTGGCGGTACTGCGGCTGCTGCGGGGGCTGCGGCTGCTGGTACGGCTGGGGCCGGTTCTGCTGCGGCTGGTAGTGCTGCGGCGGGGGCGGCGGTGCGTACTGCTGCTGCGGAGGCTGCGGCGGCTGCCGGTACTGGGGCTGCTGCGGCTGCTGGTACTGCTGCTGCGGCGGGCCCTGGCGGTACTGCTGCGGCTGCTGGGGTCGGTGCTGCGGCGGCGGGGGCGCCTGGCGCTGGGGGCGGCGGCGCAGCGGGTCGTCCTCCGGGTCGAGGTACTGGACCTGCGTCTGCTCGTTGCGGTCGCGGGCGGCCCGCATCTGCGTCTGCCACGGGTGCGGCGCGTCGGGCTGCTGCACGGGCGGCATGACCGAGGTCGGATCGGCCCCCGGGCCTGCCGTGCTCGGGAGCACCGAGGTGGCGTCGGCCGCGCCGACCGGCGGCATCACGCTGGTCATGGCGTTCGGGTCGTAGGCGCCCGCCGGGGAGCCCGCCCCGGAGGGCAGCACCTGGGTCGGGTCCGCGGCGCCCGGGGTCTCGGGCACCGGGGCCGGCGAGGGGTCGGGCGTGAGGAGGGCGCCCACGCCGAGCGCGGCCTCCACCTCGGCGCCCGTGGAGTGCACGCCGATTCCGGCGGCGACGACGCGCAGGGCGCGGGCCAGGTTCGCGGCGCTGGGGCGCTCGTTCGGCTCCTTGCGCAGGCAGCGCTCGACGACCGTCCACAGCGGCTCGGGCACGGTCGAGGGGCGCTGCGGCTCCTCGCTGAGGTGGCGGTGGAGCACTTCCAGGGCGGTGCCGCCGGCGAACGGCGGGCGGCCGGTGAGCAGTTCGTAGAGCAGGATGCCGGCGCCGTAGATGTCCACGGCGGAGGTCTGCGGGCGGCCCTCGGCGGACTCGGGGGCCACGTAGGCGGGGGTGCCGACGAACTCGTGCGTGCGGGTCAGGCCCGGGGAGTCGGCGAGGCGGGCGATGCCGAAGTCGGTCAGCATCGGCTTCATCTGCCCGTCGCGCTCGTCGAGGAGCACGTTGGCCGGCTTGAGGTCGCGGTGCACGACGCCGTCGGCGTGGCTGGCGGCGAGCGCGTCCGCGATCTGGGCGGTCAGCAGGCTCGCGGCGACGGGCGTGAAGGGGCCGTTCTCGCGCAGGTACCGGTGCAGGTCCGGCCCGTCGATCAGGTCCATGACCAGGGCCAGCAGGTCGCCCTCGACGACGAGGTCGCGGGTGCGCACGATGTTGGAGTGGGTCAGGCGCAGCAGGACCGAGCGCTCCCGCAGGAAGCGCATGACGATGTCCGCGTCCTGGGCCAGCTCCTCCTTGAGGACCTTGATGGCCACGGTCTCGCCGGGCTGGCCCGCCACGGCCGCCTCGGCGCCGGCGGTCTCCCTCTGGCGGGCACGCCAGACGGTGCCCGTGGCGCCGCGCCCGAGCGGCTCCTCAAGCAGGTACTTACTGCCGACTGGCCGCACGTCTCGCGCTCCCCTGCTGTCGTCTGCTGTGGTCGTTTTCGTCGAGTGGTTTTCCGGCCCACTCTAGGGGGTGTCCCCCGGGAAGACGCCGGTCCCCGGAGGTTGGTTGCCGCACATGTGTACGGAGGGTGACGTATTCGGGGTATGCCGGAGGCGATTTTCCCCCTCTTCACCCCCCTCGCGGCCAGGATTCGACCGGCCCCGGCGCGGACCGCGGCAGATCAAGATCATTTATTGCCGGGTGCCGGGCGTGTTGGCCCCGACAGGTGCGAGGATGCACCCGTACGGAACGGCACGGGACGGGAGCCCCGCCTTCCGGGCAGACCTGACCGGACGACGCGTCCGTGCCGGGCGGGGGGCGATCGGGCAGTCTGTCACGACGACCCCTGCCGGGCGCACACACCGCGCACCGCGCAGAAGGGACCGCTGACGGCGATGCAGATCCGGCTGACCGTCCTCGGGTCGCGCAGCGGCCACCAGACCGCGACCGCCCCCGCGAGCTGTGACGTGCTCGTCACCGCGCCCGTCGGCACCGCGCTGGCCGCGGTCGCCTCCGGCCTCGCGGCCACCGTCGGCGGCCCGGACACCGGCGGCACGATCGTGCTGTACGCGGGCTCCGAGCGCCTCGACCTCCAGCGGCGGGTGCTGGGCGAGCCTCCGCTGGTGGACGGCGCGGTACTGGCGCTGAACTCGCCGCTGCCGGACGTACTGCCGGAGGACGGGCTCGGCGCACCCCAGCTGCACGTCGTGGCCGGTCCTGACGCGGGCGGCGTGCACCTGCTGCACGACGGGCAGATCCGCATCGGCCGCTCCGGCGACGCCGACGTGCCGCTGGACGACCCCGACGTGTCCCGGATGCACTGCGCGGTGACGGTGATCGGCGACGGCCGGGTCGCCGTCGCCGACCTGGGCTCCACCAACGGCACCACCCTCGACGGCTCCCCTGTGGGTGCGCAGCCGGTCGCCCTGCCCCCGGGGGCGCTGCTGCGGGTCGGCGAGTCCACCCTGCGGCTCGCGCCCGGGGGCGCGCCCGCGCTGGCGGTGACCCCGGACCAGGAGGGCCACCTGGCCCTCGCCGCGCCCGTCCCGGCTGCCCCGCCCATGCCGCCTTCCGGCGCCGAGGGCCCCGCGGGGGCCTCCCCCGACGGCCCGGGCGCGGCGGCGGGTGCCCGTGGCCCGGCCGGTCCGGCCGGCCCCGGAGCCGGGTCGTACGCGCCCGTCGGCCCGTACGCGCGGTCCGCCGCCGACGGGGCGCCGGGCGCCTCCGGCACGGGCGCGGGCGCCCCCGGGCCGCTCGGGCCGGCCGGCGCGGCCGGCCCGGCCCACCCCGCCGCCACCGAACCCGCCGTCGGACCCGGAACCGGATCCGGCCGCCGCAAGGGCCTCGGCGCGTGGGCCCGCAGGTGGGTGCGCGGGCAGGACGTCGGGCCCGGTGCCCCGGAGATCGTCGCCACCGCCGCCGCACCCCACCCCGACGACCCGGCCGCGCTGCTGCTGGCCGCGATGGGCCCCACCGGGCGCCTGTGGTCCCGTACGTCCGGGCCGGCCGGTCCCGCCGCGCCGCTGGAGGTCGGGCTGGGCGCCGGGAGCCGGGTGTCCCTGTCCTCCGTCGGCGCCCTCGGTGTCGCGGGCCCGCGGGCCCGGCTGTCCGGGGCCGCCCGCTGGGCGGTCGCCCAGCTCGCGGGCCTGCACGCCCCGGGGCAGCTGGAGATCGTGCTCGTCTGCGCCGACCGGGCGCGTCCGCTCGCCGACCGGCGCCGCGACTGGGGCTGGCTGGGCTGGCTGCCCCACGTACGGCCCGGGCACGGCCAGGACTGCCGGCTGCTCCTGGCGTACGACCGCGACCAGGCCGCCGCCCGTACGGCCGAGCTGACCCGGCGCCTCGACGACGGCCCGCTCGGCGCGCACTGGGCGAGCGCGTCCCCCGAGCAGGTACGGGAGGCCGCCGCCGCCTACGAGGGTCCCTCCACGCTCCTCGTCCTCGACGGCGACCCCGGCACCGGTGCGCTGCGCGACACCACCGGCCGCCTCGCCTCGCACGGCCCGGCCGCCGGGATCCACGTCCTGGCGCTCGCCGAGGCCCCGGCGGCCACCCCCGCCTCCCCGGTCGCCGAGACGTACGAGGCCGCATGCGCGGCCACCCCCGCCTTCCGGGACTGCGGTGTGGTCGCCCTGCTCAGCGGGGACGTGGCCACGGCCGTACGGACCTTCACGGTCCGGGGCGGCCTGCCGGTGCCGTCCGGGGGCACCGCGGTGTCCGACGCCGTGTCCACCGCCTGGGCGGAGCGGTTCGCCCGGGCCCTGGCGCCCCTGCGGCCCACCGACGGCGCGGCCGGCGGGCCGAGCCGTCCCACGGCCGCCGCGCTGCCCGCCACGGCGCGGCTGCTGGACGAGCTGGGCCTGGCCCGGGCCACCCCCGCCTCCCTGATGGCCCGCTGGGCGGCCACCACCGACCGGGGGCAGGGCCAGGGCGGCCTGGCCGAGATCGTGCTGGGCAGCGGGCGGCGCGGTCCCGTCGGCACCGAGCTGGTGCACGACGGCCCGCACCTGATCGTCGAGGGGCCCGCCGGGAGCGGCCGTACCGAGCTGCTGCGGTCGGTGGCGGCGTCGCTGTGCGCGGGCGCCCGGCCGGACCGGCTGGGGCTGGTCCTCCTCGACGGGGCGGGCGGCGAGCGCGGAGACGGGCTGCTGCCCTGCACGGAACTGCCGCACGTCTCCGCCCACCTGGTCGCCTCCGACCCGCTGCGCATGCGGGAGTTCGCACAGGTGCTGGGCGCGGAGCTCAAGCGGCGCGCCGAGCTGCTGGACGGGGTGTCCTTCGCCGACTGGCACGCACAGCGCGAGGTGTCCGGGCGGCTGGTCGCGCCCCGCCGGCCCGCGCCGGGCGAGGTCCGCGGCGACGCCGGCCCGTCCTCCGGCTCTCCGGGCCACGGCGAGCCGGTACGGACGGGGACGCTGAGGCTGCGCGCCTCCGCCACGCGTACGGACCCGGCCGGACCGAGCCCGCTGCCGCGTCTGGTGGTGCTGGTGGACGACCTCGACGCGCTGGTCGCGCCCGGGCTGGGCAGCGCGGGCCGCCCCGCGGCCGGTTCGGTGGTGCGGGCGCTGGAGGCGGTGGCCCGTGACGGCGCCCGGCTCGGCGTGCACCTGGTGGCGAGCACGTCCCGCCCTGACCGTACGGCCGACACCGGCCCGGCCCGGCTGGCGGCCCTGCGGGTGGAGCTCGAAGCGCCGGACCGGCCGGGGCCGGGCCGCGGCGTGCTCCGCTTCGCGGACGGCCGTACGGTGCCGTTCCAGGCGGGCCGGGTCACCGGGCGGATCCCGCGGACGGCGACCCTGCGGCCGACGGTGGTCCCGGTGGAGTGGGAGCGGATGGGCGATCCGCCCGCCCGTCGGCCGGTGCGCGAGCTGGGCAACGGGCCGACGGACCTCGCGCTGCTGGCCAGCGCCCTGGACCGGGCCGCGCACCTGGTGTCGGCGACACCCGTGCTGTTCCCGCCGGCTCCCTGAACCGTCCCGGCCCCCGCGCCCGTCACCGTGACGCGGTATTGCGGGGCCGCGCGGGGCGGCGTAGACCTTGTGGTCCGGGACACACCACGGGTATCGGGGGCACAGCCATGCGCGAGCACGGAACGGGCCGGACGCATCTGAAGTGGGCGGCGCTGGCCGCGGCGGGCGCGCTGACGCTCACCGCGTGCGGGGGCGACGCCGGTGAGGAGCCGGCGGCGCCGCAGGGCGGCACGGCCTCGCCGGGGGTGGCGTTACCGAAACTGGACGGCGAGAAGCTCCAGGTCGCGGCGGTCTGGACGGGACCGGAGCAGGCGAACTTCACCAAGGTGCTCAAGGAGTTCGAGAAGCGGACGGGGGCCACCGTCACCTTCGTCCCGGCCCAGGACCCCATCGTCACCTTCCTCGGCACGAAGATCGCCGGTGGGGCCCCGCCGGACGTGGCACTGCTGCCGCAGGTCGGGGCGCTGGTCTCGGCGGTGCAGAACAAGTGGGCGCAGCCGGTGGGACCGGAGGCCCAGGCGCAGCTCGACAAGAACTACTCGGCGGGCTGGAAGTCGCTGGGCGCGGTCGGCGGCACCCAGTACGGCGTCTACTACAAGGCCGCCAACAAGTCGCTGATCTGGTACAACGCGAAGGCGTTCGAGGCGGCGGGCGTCAAGCCGCCCAAGACGTGGAAGGAACTGATCACGGCGGCGGACACCCTGTCCGCGTCGGGCACCCCCGCGGTCTCTGTCGCGGGCGCGGACGGCTGGACCCTGACGGACTGGTTCGAGAACATCTACCTCTCCCAGGCGGGCCCGGAGAAGTACGACCAGCTGGCCAAGCACGAGATCAAGTGGACGGACGACAGTGTCAGGCAGGCCCTGACCACGCTCGGCGAGCTGTTCGGGCGGAAGGACTTCCTGGCGGGCGGCACGAGCGGGGCGCTGGCCACCGAGTTCCCCAAGTCGGTGACGCAGACCTTCACGGGTGGTGACCGGCCGGCGGCGGCGATGGTCTTCGAGGGCGACTTCGTCGCGGTGAACATCGCGCAGACGGAGGCGAAGGTCGGCGAGGACGCCCTGGTCTTCCCCTTCCCGGCGGTCGGTGCGAAGGCGCCGGTGGTCTCCGGCGGTGACGTGGCTGTCGCGCTGAAGCCCTCGAAGGGCGCGCAGGCGCTGCTGACCTTCCTGGCGTCGCCGGACGCGGCGCAGATCCAGGCCCGCGAGGGCGGTTTCGTCTCCCCGAACAAGTCGGTCGACCCGGCGGCCTACCCGAACGACATCCAGCGCGGCATCGCCGAGGCGCTGATCGCGGCGGGCGACGACTTCCGCTTCGACATGTCGGACCAGGCGCCGGCGGCGTTCGGCGGGACGCCGGGCGCGGGCGAGTGGAAGGCGCTGCAGGACTTCCTGGCGAACCCGTCGGACGTGGCGGGCACCCAGGCGAAACTGGAGGCGGACGCGGCCAAGGCCTACGGGAACTGACCCGTGACGGCCCCCGCCGCACACGGTCCCTCCGCACCCGAGCCCTCCGCATCCGGGCCCGACGCATCCGGGCCCTCCTCCGCGGACTCCTCCTCCCCCGTCGGCGGCCCCGCGCGCGGTCCCGCCCCCGCGCGGGGGCTCGCCGCCGAGGCCCGGCGCCGCCGCCTGGTGGCGGCGGCGTTCCTCCTGCCGGCCCTCGTACTGCTCGGCGCGCTCGTCGTGCACCCGATCGGCTACTCGATCTACCGCAGCTTCTTCGACCGCTCCGGCGAGGTCTTCGTCGGCGGCGGCAACTACCGGGAGATCCTCACCGACGACGGCATCCGCACCGCTCTGAAGAACACGGCGGTGTGGGTGGTGCTCGCTCCGGCCGCGGCCACCGCGCTCGGGCTGATCTTCGCGGTGCTCACCGAACGGGTGCGCTGGGGAACGGCGTTCAAGCTGCTGGTGTTCATGCCGATGGCGATCTCGATGCTGGCGGCGGGCATCATCTTCCGGCTCGTCTACGACCACGATCCCGACCGGGGCGTCGCCAACGCGGTCTGGGTCGGCGTCCACGACACGTTCGCGCAGTCCTCGGCCTTCCCCAAGGCCCGTCCGGGCCGTGACTCGCCGCTGGCGGACGCCGGCGGCGGCGCCTTCGTGACCCGTGAGCCGGTCCGCGCGGGCAGCCCGGTGCTGCTCCCGCTGGTCGGCGTGGCCCCGGAGGCGCTGCCGGAGGGGACCCGTACGGCGGGCGCCCCGGAGCCCGAGCCGGGGAAGGTGACGGGCACCGTGTGGCAGGACTTCACCCGGGGCGGGGGCGGTGCGGTGAACGTCGTCGACCCGAGCGAGCAGGGCTTCTCCGGGATGCGGATCGAGGCGGTCAGGGACGGCCGGGTCGTCGACACGGCGACGGCCCGCGCCGACGGCACCTTCACCCTGTCCGCGAAGGCCGACGGGGCACTGCTGCGGCTGCCCGCGGCCAACTTCCGGGAGGCGTACGGCGGGGTGGAGTGGCTGGGTCCGGCGCTGGTCACCCCGGCGGTCATCGGGGCGTACGTGTGGATGTGGGCCGGTTTCGCGATGGTGCTGATCGGGGCCGGGCTGGCGGCCGTACCGCGCGAGCTGCTGGAGGCGGCGCGGGTGGACGGGGCCAACGAGTGGCAGGTGTTCCGGCGGATCACCGTCCCGCTGCTGGCTCCCCTGCTGGCGGTCGTGCTCGTCACGCTCGTCATCAACGTCATGAAGATCTTCGACCTGGTGTTCGTGATCGCTCCGGGGGCGGTGCAGGACGACGCGAACGTGCTCGCGCTCCAGCTGTACCGGACGTCCTTCGGCACCGACGCCGATCCGGGTCTGGGCAGTGCCATCGCCGTGCTGCTGCTGGTGCTGGTGGTTCCGGTGATGCTCGTGAACATCCGCCGTCTGCGGAAGGAGGGGGGCCGATGAGCCGTTCCGACGCGGCGCCGGGCGGCCGGGTCAAGGCGCCACGGCGGGCGACGACGTGGGCCGGCCGGGCCGCGGGGGGCCTGGCCGGCGGGGCCGTGCGCGTCTTCCTGGTCGTGGCGGCGCTCTTCTGGCTGCTGCCCACCCTCGGTCTGCTGATCTCCTCCCTCGTCGCCCCGACCGACCTGAACGACGGCGGCTGGTGGCAGGTGTTCGGCGCGCCCTCGCGGCTGACCGCCGACAACTACGAGCGGCTGCTGGCCAACGACACGATCACCGGTTCCCTGCTGAACACGTTCGCGATCGCGGTGCCGGCCACGCTGCTCGTGCTGGCCCTGGGCGCGTTCGCCGGATACGCCTTCGCCTGGCTGAAGTTCCCCGGCCGGGACTGGCTGTTCCTCGTCGTCGTGGGGCTGCTCGTCGTACCGGTGCAGGTGGCGCTGATCCCGGTGTCGGAACTCTTCGGCACCATCGGCCTGTTCGAGACCACGGCGGGCGTGGTGCTCTTCCACACCGCCTTCGGCCTGCCTTTCGCGGTGTTCCTGCTGCGGAACTTCTTCGCGGAGATCCCGCGCGAGCTGCTGGAGGCCGCCCGTCTCGACGGGGCGGGCGAGCTGCGGCTGTTCACCCGGGTGGCGCTGCCGCTGGGCGGCCCGGCCATCGCCTCGCTCGGCATCTTCCAGTTCCTGTGGGTGTGGAACGACATGCTGGTGGCGCTGGTCTTCGCCGACTCGGCCGATCCGCCGATCACGGTCGCGCTCCAGCAGCAGGTACGGCAGTTCGGCAACAACATCGACGTGCTGGCGCCCGGCGCGTTCCTGTCGATGGTGGTCCCGCTCGCCGTGTTCTTCGCCTTCCAGCGGCAGTTCGTCACGGGCGTGATGGCGGGGGCGGTCAAATAGGCCCCGTGGACCGCACCTGATGCGGAGGTGACGCGGGGGGCCTCGGGGGCGACGCGAGGTCGACGTAGGGGTTGACGCGGGGGTTGACGCGGCGGTTGACGCTGCGCAACCCGTATGCCGCACACCGCGTAACCCGATCGCGGCGGCAGGGGTTCCTGGGCCATATGCCCGCGCCGACCCCTGGATGTGCCGTGCCCCGGTTCAGCGTCATCGTGCCCGCGTACAAGGTCCAGGCCTACCTCCAGGAGAGTCTGGACTCGGTCCTCACCCAGTCGTACCCGGACCTGGAGCTGATCGCCGTCGACGACGCCTCCCCCGACGCCTGCGGTGCGATCATCGACGAGTACGCGGCCCGCGACCCCCGGGTGACCGCGGTGCACCTGGCGGACAACCTGGGGCCCGGCCCGGCGCGGAACGCGGGCCTGGCCCGGGCCGTCGGCGACTACGTGGTCTTCCTCGACGGCGACGACACCCTCACCCCCGGCGCCCTGCAGGCGGTCACCGACCGGCTGAAGGCCACCGGCTCCCCCGACGTCCTGGTCTACGACCACGCGCATGCCCACTGGTCCGGGGAGCTCGTGCGCGACCCGCTCGCGCACCGGCTGTCGCAGGAGGGCCCGGCCAGCTTCCGGCTCGCCGACCGCCCGGCCCTGCTCACCCTGCCGATGGCGGTGTGGAACAAGGCGTACCGGCGTGAGTACGTCGAGCGGGAAGGCCTCGCGTTCCCCCCGGGGCTCTACGAGGACGCCCCCTGGACCTGTCCGGCGCTGCTGGCCGCCGAGTCCGTCGTCGTCCTGGACCGGGTCTGCGTGCACCACCGCCGACGCCGCACCGGATCGCTCCTGGCCACCGGCACCTCCCGCCACCTGGAGATCTTCGACCAGTACGACCGGGTCTTCGGGTACCTCGCCGGACGGCCCGAGCTGGAGCGCTGGCGCCCCACCCTGCACCGCCGGATGGCCGAGCACTTCTGCGCCGTGTACGCCGACCCGCGCCGCCTCCCCCGCGGCAGCAGGGCCGAGTTCTTCGCCCGGGCCTCGGCCCTGCTGCGCCGCTACCGCGCGCCGGGCGGCCGGAGTTCGCTGCCGCTGTCCCTGTCGCGGGCCGACCGGACCGGGCACGCCCTGATGCGGCTGGGCGCCCGTCGCGGCTACCTGCTGCTGTCGGCGCTGCGCTCGGCCGGGCCGGCGGCGGGCCGGGCCGCCTCGGCCCTGGGCAGGGGCCTGCGCGAAGCCTCGCTGCGGCTGCACTACCGGATCCAGCGGCTGCTGCCGCTGCGCCCCGAGCTCGCGGTGTTCTCCGCGTACTGGCACGGCGGTTACGCCTGCAACCCGGCCGCGATCGAGGCGAAGCTGCGGGAACTGGCGCCCCGGATGCGGACGGCGTGGATCTGCGGCCCGGAGCAGGCCGCGACGCTCCCGCGGGAGACGGTGGCGCTGCGCCCCGGTTCGGCGGCGTACTGGAGCGCGCTGGCCCGGGCCGGATACCTGGTCACGAACGTCAACTTCGACCGGGCGCTGGTCAAGCGGCGCGGCCAGGTCCTCCTCCAGACGCAGCACGGCACCCCGCTCAAGCGCGTCGGCCTCGACCTCCACGACCGGCCGGCCGCCACCCCGACCGCGGACTTCGCGGGCCTGCTGCGCGGCGCCGACCAGTGGGACTACCTGCTCTCCGCGAACCGGCACTCCACGCTGGTGTGGGAGAAGGCGGTCCCGGCCTCCTACACGACCCTCGAATACGGCTATCCGCGCAACGACGTCTTCCACCGGGCGTCCCGGACACAGGTGCTGGAGCTGCGCGAGCGGCTGGGCATCCCGGCAGGCTCGACGGCGATCCTGTACGCGCCCACCCACCGCGACTACCGCCGCAGCCGGCCGGAACACCTGGACTTCGAAGGGCTCCTGCGGGACCTGGGACCGCGCTTCACGGTACTGGTCCGCACGCACCTGACGTACGCGGACACCGACCGCACGTGGGAGCCCCACCCGCGTCTGGTGGACGTCTCCTCGTACCCGTCGGTGGAGGAGCTGTGCCTGGCCTCGGACGCCCTGGTCACGGACTACTCGTCGCTGATGTTCGACTACGCCGCCCTCGACCGGCCGATCGTGGTCCACGCGGACGACTGGGAGGCGTACGAGGCGGCCCGGGGCACGTACTTCGACCTGCGGTCGTGTCCGCCGGGCGCGATCGCCCGCACCCAGGACGAGCTGGTGGACATCTTCACCACGGGCCACTGGCGGGGCTCCCGCTCCGCCCAGCTCCGCGCGGCCTTCCGGGCCCGCTTCTGCCCGTACGAGGACGGCCACGCGGCGGAACGCGTGGTCCGCCGGGTCTTCCTGGACCAGCCGGCCCCGACCCCGCCGATCGTCCCCCTCCCGGACCGCACCCCGGCCCCACCGGCACCGTCCCCGCACGCGCCCCCGCCCCCCAGCCCGGAACCGGCCCTGTCCCACGTCTGGCCGTAGCCGGAGCTCCAGGGCCTCTCAGGCCGGCCCGGAAGCCGACTTGAGGGCTGCGACCACCTGGTGGGCCAGGGTGTCCAGGTGGGCGGGGGTCATGGCGTCGCGGACGACGATCTGGCGCCAGTAGAGCGGGCCGATGAGGAGGTCCAGGGCGTGGTCGGGGCTGATGCCCGCGGGGAGTTCGCCGCGGGCGACGGCGGCCGCGAGGATTCCCTGGGCCATACGGTGCTGGCCGTCGAGGAGGGCGCCGCGGACCGCTTCGGCGATCTCCGGGTTGCGGGAGGCCTCGACCAGGAGGTCCGGGATCACGGCGGAGGCCACCGGGTGCCGCAGCACGTGTGACATGACCTCCAGCAGGGCGCGTACGTCCCCGTGCAGCGAGCCGGTCGCCGGGACCGGCAGGCCGTCCGCCGCGAAGGCGCCGACCAGGTCGAGCACCAGGTGCAGCTTGGACTTCCAGCGCCGGTACACGGCCGTCTTGCCGACCCCGGCGCGCCGTGCGATGCCCTCGATGGACATCCGGGAGAACCCGACGGCGGCCAGCTCCTCCAGCACCGCGTCGCGGATCGCCTTCGTCACGTCCTCGCGCAGGACGGCGGCGCCGGCGGGGGCGCGACGGGCGGAGGGGGCGGGGGCGCGGTCCGTGGTCATGCGCAGAGCATAGCCGCGACGCGTCACGACGATACGGTTGCGTTTCGTCGTAGAAGTCTCTAGCCTCGCCGTAGCGACGATACGGACCCGTCCCGACCTACGTCGAAAGCGAATCCAGTGACCACCGCGACCCCGTCTCCACCCAGAACCGCGCCCGCCGCGCCCGCCACCTCCGCGGAGATCGCGCGGCTGGCCGCCGCCCACGGCCTCACGCTCAGCGGCGCCCGCCCGACGCTGCCCCGCTACATCGCGCAGCTCTGGCAGCGCCGCCACTTCGTCACCGCCTACGCCAACGCCCGCATGCAGGCCACCTACAGCACGGCGAGGCTCGGCCAGGTCTGGCACCTGGTGACGCCGCTGCTCAACGCGGCGGTCTACTACGTCATCTTCGGCCTCGTCCTGAAGGCCAGCCACGGCGTGCCGGACTACGTGCCCTTCCTGATCACCGGCATCTTCGTCTGGGACTTCGTCAGCAGCTCCGTCAACGCCGGCACCCGCGCCGTCCACGGCAACCTCGGCCTGGTCCGCGCGCTGCACTTCCCCCGCGCGAGCCTGCCCATCTCCACCGTCGTGCAGCTCTTCCAGCAGCTGCTCGTGTCCATGGCCGCGCTGGTGGTCCTCCTGCTGGCCTTCGGCCAGCGGCCCGGCCCGGCCTGGCTGCTGGCGGTACCGGCCCTCCTGCTGACGGCCCTCTTCGCCGCCGGCTGCGCCATGATCATGGCTCGTGTCGGCAGCAGGAGCCCGGACGTCAGCCAGCTGATGCCGTTCGTCCTGCGGACGTGGATGTACGGCTCGGGCGTCATGTGGTCCATCGACCAGGTGCTGAAGCAGGACCACCTGCCGCACTGGGTGCTGACGGCCCTCAAGGCCAACCCGCCGGCCGTCTACATCGACCTGATGCGCTTCGCGCTGATCGACAGCTTCCCCGCGCACGCCCTCCCGCACCACGTATGGCTGCTGGCCGTCGGATGGGCGCTGCTCGCCGGCGTCGGCGGGTTCGTCTACTTCTGGAAGGCGGAGGAGGCGTACGGACGTGGCTGACGACACCCGGGTGCCCACCGTGATCGCGGACGGGGTCCACGTCATCTACAAGGTGCACGGCGCCGGCGCCCGCAAGGGCGGCGCCACCTCCGCCCTCAGCCGGATCTTCTCCCGCCGGTCCGCCCCCGGCATGAGCGAGGTGCACGCGGTCAAGGGCGTCTCCTTCACCGCGTACGAGGGCGAGGCCATCGGCCTCATCGGCTCGAACGGCTCCGGCAAGTCGACGCTGTTGAAGGCCGTCGCCGGCCTCCTGCCGGTGGCCCGCGGCCGGATCTTCTCGCACGGCCAGCCGTCCCTGCTGGGCGTGAACGCCGCCCTGATGAACGACCTGACCGGCGAACGCAACGTCATCCTCGGCGGCCTCGCGATGGGCATGTCCAGGCAGCGGATCCACGAGCGCTACGAGGGGATCGTGGACTTCTCCGGCATCAACGAGAAGGGGGACTTCATCTCCCTGCCGATGCGCACGTACTCCTCCGGCATGGGCGCCCGGCTGCGGTTCTCCATCGCCGCCGCCAAGGACCACGACGTGCTGATGATCGACGAGGCGCTGGCCACGGGCGACGCGGCCTTCCAGCGGCGCAGCCAGGCCCGCATCGAGGAACTGCGCGAGCGCGCCGGCACGGTCTTCCTGGTCAGCCACGCCGTCAACACCGTCCGCGAGACCTGCGACCGCGCGCTCTGGCTGGACGCGGGCGTCCTACGCATGGACGGCCCGGCGGACGAGGTCTGCGCCGCCTACGAGCAGTCAACCCGCTGCAGCCCCGCCGGCGTTTGAGGCGCGGGGGCCCGGGGGCAGCGCCCCCGCAACGGCGCCGCACCCGCACACCACACGAACGGGCCGGGCCCGGGACCACGAGGTCCCGGGCCCGGCCCGTTCGGCATGGCTACGCCATCACCATCAGCTGTGCGCGCGCAGCAGGCTGCGCATCGTCCGCATCGCCACCGACAGGTTCGCCAGGTCGAAGTCGTCCGAGCCCCGGATCTCCTCCAGGGTCGTCCGGGCCCGCCCGATGATCGCCGCGTTCTTCTCCTCCCACGCCCTGAAGCGCTCCTCGGGAGTCGAGGCGCCGTCGCCCACCGCCAGCACGTCCGCGGTCAGCGCCGCGTGCGCCGCGAACAGGTCCTCACGGATCGACGCGCGGGCCATGGACTGCCAGCGGTCGGCCCGCGGCAGCTCGATGATCCGGTCCATCAGCTGCGTGATGTCCAGGCGGTCGGCGAGGTCGTAGTACACCTCGGCGACGCCCAGCGGGTCCACGCCCGTCCGGTCCGCGATCGCGACGATGTCCAGCGTCGGGAAGGCCGAGGAGAACCCGGCGACCTTCGCCGCCAGCTCCTCCGGCACGCCCTCGCCGGTCAGCTCGTCCATGACCAGCTGGTACCACTCCAGGTCCGCACCGCGCACCAGCTTCGGCAGCTCCGTCCACACCCCCGCGACCCGCTCCCCGAAGAAGGCGATGGTCTCGGTGATCTGGAGCGGCTGCGGCCGGTTGTTGAGCAGCCAGCGGGTACCGCGCTCGACCAGGCGGCGCGAGTGCAGGCGCACCCGGGTCTGGACGTCCGCCGCCACCTTGTTGTCCAGCGCCTCCACCGCGTCCCACACCTCGGCGAGGCCGAAGATCTCGCGGGCCGCGAGCTGCGCCCGGACGATCTCCTCCGTGGACGCCCCGGTCTCCTCGCGCAGGCGGTGCAGGAACGTCGAACCACCGGTGTTGACGGTGTCGTTGACCAGGATCGTCGTGATGATCTCGCGGCGCAGCGCGTGGGCGTCGATCTGCTCGGCGAACTTGTCGCCCAGGACCGCCGGGAAGTACGCGAAGAGCAGGCGGCGCAGGTACGGGTCGTCCGGCAGCCCGGTGGCGATGAGCTCGTCCGCCGTCGTGATCTTCGTGTAGGCGAACAGGACGGCCAGCTCCGGCTGGGTCAGGCCCTTGCCGTTGTTCAGCAGCTCGCGGATCTGCCGGTCGGTGGGCAGGAACTCCAGCTCGCGGTTGAGCAGGCCCGCGCCCTCCAGACGGCGCATGAAGCGCTGCTGGGCGTGGAGCAGGCTGGGTGCCTGGGACGAGCCGTTGGCCAGCGCGATGTTCTGCGCGTAGTTGTTGCGCAGCACCAGGCGGCCGACCTCGTCGGTCATCTGCGCGAGCAGCTTGTTGCGCTGCTTGACGGTCATGTCGCCGTCGGCGACGACCGCGTTGAGCAGGATCTTGATGTTCACCTCGTGGTCGGAGGTGTCCACACCCGCGCTGTTGTCGATGGCGTCGGTGTTGACCTTGCCGCCCTCGCCGCCGGCGCCGCTGCGGGCGAACTCGATGCGGCCGAGCTGGGTCAGGCCCAGGTTGCCGCCCTCGCCGATGACCCGTGCCCGCACGTCGCAGCCGTTGACGCGGATGGCGTCGTTGGCCTTGTCGCCGACGTCGGCGTGGGTCTCGGAGGTCGCCTTGACGTAGGTTCCGATGCCGCCGTTCCACACCAGGTCCACGGGGGCCTTGAGGATCGACTGCATCAGCTCGGCCGGGGTCATCTTGGTGACGCCGGCCTCGATGCCGAGGGCTTCGCGCATCTGCGCGGTGACCGGGACGGCCTTGGCGGAACGCGGGTGGATGCCGCCGCCCGCTGAGATCAGCGAGGCGTCGTAGTCCGCCCACGAGGAGCGCGGCAGCTCGAACAGGCGCCGGCGCTCGGCGTACGAGGTCGCCGCGTCCGGGTTCGGGTCGATGAAGATGTGCCGGTGGTCGAAGGCGGCGACCAGGCGGATGTGCTCGGACAGCAGCATGCCGTTGCCGAAGACGTCACCGGACATGTCGCCGACGCCGACGACGGTGAAGTCCTGGGTCTGGGTGTCGTGGCCGAGCTCGCGGAAGTGCCGCTTGACGGACTCCCACGCGCCGCGGGCGGTGATGCCCATGCCCTTGTGGTCGTAGCCGGCCGAGCCGCCCGACGCGAAGGCGTCGCCGAGCCAGAAGCCGTAGGACTCCGCCACGCCGTTGGCGATGTCGGAGAACGTCGCGGTGCCCTTGTCCGCGGCGACGACCAGGTAGGTGTCGTCCTCGTCGTGGCGGACCACGCTGCGCGGCGGCACGACCTCGCCGCCGACCATGTTGTCGGTGATGTCGAGCAGCGCCGAGATGAAGATCTTGTACGAGGCGATGCCCTCGGCGAGCCAGGCGTCGCGGTCCACCGACGGGTCGGGGAGGTTCTTGGCGACGAAGCCGCCCTTGGCGCCGACCGGCACGATGACCGTGTTCTTGACCATCTGCGCCTTGACCAGGCCGAGGATCTCCGTACGGAAGTCCTCGCGGCGGTCGGACCAGCGCAGGCCGCCTCGGGCGACCTTGCCGAAGCGCAGGTGGACGCCCTCGACGCGCGGGGAGTACACCCAGATCTCGAAGGCCGGGCGGGGCGCCGGCAGGTCCGGGATGGCCTGCGGGTCGAACTTCATCGACACGTAGGCGTGCTGCTCGCCCTGGGCGTCGAGCTGGAAGAAGTTCGTGCGCAGGGTCGCCTTGATGAGGGTGAGGAAGGCCCGCAGGATGCGGTCCTCGTCGAGCGAGGCGACCTGGTCCAGGGCCCCGTCGAGCTCCTCCAGCATGGCGTCCACGAGCTCGCTGCCGGCGGCCTGGCGGACGGGCGACATCCGGGCCTCGAAGAGCGAGACCAGCAGCCGGGTGGTGTGGACGTTGTTGCGGAGGGTGTCCTCCATGTAGTCCTGGCTGAAGGTGGAGCCGGCCTGGCGCAGGTACTTGGCGTACGCGCGCAGGACGACGGCCTGCCGCCAGGTCAGGCCGGCGCTGAGCACGAGGGTGTTGAAGTTGTCGTTCTCGGCCTGGCCGTTCCAGACGGCCGCGAAGGCGTCCTGGAAGCGCTCGCGGGCGTCGTCGCCGAGGTCGCCCGCCGAGAGGCGCAGACCGAAGTCGTAGATCCACGCGTTCGTGCGGTCGGCACAGCGCAGCTCGTAGGGGCGCTCGTCGGTGACCTCGACGCCGAGGCGCTGGAGGACGGGCAGGACGGCGGACAGGGAGACCTGCTCGCCGGCGCGGTAGATCTTGAAGCGGCGCTCGCCGGGTCCGGCGCCGACGGGCTCGTACAGCGACAGGGCGAACTTCTTGTCGCTGCCGCGCAGCTTCTCCAGGTGCACGAGGTCGGCGACGGCCGCGCGCGGGGAGTGGTCGGCCTTGTAGCCCTCGGAGAAGGCGTTGCCGTAGCGGCGCAGCAGCTCCGCGGCGCGCTCCTCGCCGAGTTCGGCGTTGAGGGCCTGGTCGAAGCCGTCGGCCCAGGAGCGGGCGGCCTCGACGAGACGGCCCTCGATGCGCTCGACGTCGCCGTCGGTCAGCACGGGCAGCTCGGTGCCCTGCGGGACGCGGACGACGAAGTGGATGCGGGAGAGGATCGACTCGGTGTTCCAGGCGGTGAAGTCGACGCTGATGCCGCCGAGCTCCTCGCGCAGGATGTCCATCAGGCGCAGGCGCACGCCGGTGGTGAAGCGGTCGCGGGGCAGGTAGACGAGCGCCGAGTAGTAGCGCCCGTACTCGTCCTGGCGCAGGTACAGCCGCAGCCGGCGGCGTTCCTGGAGGTAGAGGACCGAGGTGACGATGGACTGGAGCTGGTCGACCGGGGTCTGGAACAGCTCGTCGCGCGGGTAGGTCTCCAGGATCTGCGTCAGGTCGCGGCCGTCGTGGCTGGCCGGGGAGAAGCCGGCCCGTTCCAGGACCTCGGCGACCTTGCGGCGGATGACCGGCACGCGGCGCACCGACTCGGTGTACGCGGCGGAGGAGAACAGGCCGAGGAAGCGGCGCTCGCCGACGACGTTGCCGTCGGCGTCGAACTTCTTGACGCCCACGTAGTCGAGGTACGAGGGGCGGTGCACGGTGGAGCGGCTGTTGGCCTTGGTCAGGACCAGCAGGCGGTGCTCGCGGGCCTTGGCGCGGGCGTCGGCCGGCAGCCGGTTGAAGGAGGGCGAGACCGGGTGGCCGTCGTCCTTGCCGCTGTGGTGCGGGTCGGAGCGCAGGATGCCGAGGCCGGTGCCGGGCACGGCGGCCAGCGCGTCGCCGTCGACGAGGTTGTACTCGCGGTAGCCGAGGAAGGTGAAGTGGTCGTCGGCGAGCCAGCGCAGCAGCTCGCGGGCCTCTTCGAGCTCGTACTCGCGCAGGTCCGGGGCAGTGGGCTCGTCGGGCAGGCCGTCGGCGATGCGCAGCGCGGCCTCGCGCATCTTCTCCCAGTCCTCGACGGACTCGCGGACGTCGGACAGGACGCGCTGCAGGTCGACGGTGATCTGCTTGAGGTCGGCGCGGTCGGTCTCACGGTCGATCTCGACGTGGATCCAGGACTCGACGAGGGAGTCGTGGGGGCGCTCGGTGCGGGGGCCGTGCGCGTCGCAGTCGGGGCCGAGGATCTCGATCAGCTTGCCGGTGATGTCACGGCGGACGACGACCTGCGGGTGGATCACGACGTGGATGCCGCGGCCCTGGCGGGAGAGCTCGTTCGTCACGGAGTCCACGAGGAAGGGCATGTCGTCGGTGACGACCTCGACGACGGAGTGGCTGGAGGTCCAGCCGTTCTCCTCCACCGTGGGGGTGTGCACGCGTACGTTCGCGGTGCCCTGCGGCCGGTTCTCGGCCAGCCGGTAGTGGGAGAGCGCGGCTCCGAACACGTCGACCGGGTCCCGGTCCGTGAGGTCCTCGGGCGCCGTGTGCAGGTAGTAGCGCTGGAGGTAGGAGAGGACCGTGTCCTGGTCCGGCCGCTCTCCCTGCTCGGACCCAGTCGGAAGTAGCCCCCCGGCCGGGCTGTGCTCAGCTACCCGGGCCGCCCGTTCGAGCAGCTCGGCCTTTGCTTCGTCCAGCTTGGTCTGCATGTCCTCTGGCTCCTGTCGCGCGCCATTGCGTGACGTAGGTGAAGGAAGGAATGACATAGCGCCGCGAGGCGGGGTGTCCGTTCCGAATCGACGCTATGCCGTCGTGAGAGCCGACCGGGAGGGATTGAGCCAAGATCGGCTGACGGTCCCGGTGGCGGGGATCAGCGATGGCCCGGGCACTGTCGTGCGCCGGGCGCAGGCCGGAGGCTCCAGTGCCCCCGAGGGATATCGCGCTGATCACGGGTACAAGGCTATCCCGACCTACCCCCAAGTCGTCATTCGCTGCATCTGTACAAATCTTGGGGTGGAACTTTGACACTCTGGCCAGCGACGTGGCGAGCCGTCCGTGCAGCGGCCCCGCCAGTCGCTATTCGGCCAGTTCGCGAGCTGTCAGAACGGCCTCGGCCAGGCTGTCCACGACGGGCACTCCGGCTGATTCCAGACTGCGGCGGCTGTGCGAACCGCCCGTGTAGAGGACCGCGCGGGCGCCGACGTGGGCGGCGGCGAGGGCGTCGTCCACGGCGTCTCCGATGAGGACCGTACGGCCGGCGGTGACGCCCGTCGCGTCGAGGGCCTGCAGGTGGCGTACGAGGTGTCCCGCCTTGGAGGTGTGGGAGGGGCCGGTCCGCCCGTCGACGCGCAGGAAGTGCCCGTCGATGCCGTGGGACTTCACCAGCGGCACGAGTTTGTCGTGGGGGGCGAGAGACAGCAGGGACTGGGTGAGCCCGTCCCGCTGCCAGTCCCGGAGCAGTTCGCGGGCGCCGTCGGCGAGCCCGGAGTCCGCGGCGGCGGCCCAGTAGTGGCGGTGGAAGGTCTCGTCCATGACGAGCCACTCCTCCTCGGTGGGCAGCCGTCCCATGAGGCGCTCGTAGAACTTCGGCACCGGTACGACGTACATGTCGCGGTACGTCTCCAGGGTGATCGGCGCGAAGCCGAGCTCGGCGAAGGAGGCGTTCGTCGCGGTGATCACGGCGTCGATGTCGTGGAGGAGGGTGCCGTTCCAGTCCCACACGATGTGGTGGGTGCGGGTCATTTCAGCAGCCCCGGGATCTCCTGGACGCCGAACCACAGCAGCTCGTGGTCCTCGGCGCCGTCGACGGCGGACCGCGCGTCCTCGTCCCCGCCGTCGGCGGCGGGCAGGGCCAGCGCGGCGGCGGCGACGTCCGCGTCGGCGTCGTCGGCGTCCACGTGGACCGCGGCGGCCACGGCGAGCCGCACGGGGGCGGCCAGGCTCACCTGGCCGAGGGCGGCCTCGTCGGTCCCGGGGGTGGCGGTGGCGGCCTTGTCGTCGACGTCGAGGGCGACGACGACGCGCCGGCGGGGCGCGCCGGGGTCGGCGGCGAGCAGCCGCAGCGAGGCGGCGGCCGCCCGGCCCAGGGCGGCGTACTCCAGCTCCTCGATGTCCTCCGAGACGTACCACTCGCGGAGCCCGGGGGTGACGGCGTACGCCCGCAGCCGGGCGGGGCCCAGCTCACCCGCCTGGTGCACCTCGGCGAGCGCGGGGAGGGTCAGGGGGACGTACACACGCATGGCCGGCTGCTTTCGGTCGTCGGAAACGCACCCAGGATACGACCCGGCGGGGGTCGCCCGGGGGTTCGCAGGGTGACGGCCGCCGTACCCCATCGGGGTCCCGGGACGCGCCGGGCGGCCGTCCACCGGCCGCCACGGCGCCGGGCCCGGCCCGCGCGGGGGCGGCGGGGCGGGCACTCGGATAGGTGAACCTGGCCGGCCTCGGGCCGGGGCCGGGCGCCGGTTGCGGAGCGTGTTCACCGACCGTAGAAGATCCCCATCAAGTTACCGCCCGGTACCACTCCGGGCCCGGCCTGTTCGGGGGCAGATCGCGATGGACACCACGACGCGCGGCACGATCGGCAGCAACGACGGCCGTCGCCGGCCCGCAGGCCGCTCCGGGACCCGCCCCGCCGGACGGCGCGACCAGCGGCGCCCGGCGGGCCCCGCGGCACCGGCGGCTCCCACGGGCCCTCGGAGCCCGGCGGGCCCGCACCACTGGTTCGCCGAACGCCTCCTGGCCGTGCTCTGCGGGCTGCGCCCGGTGCACTCGCTCCTGGGACACACCGTGGGCCCCGCCTACCAGCAGCTGGTCACCCTGGCGCCCGCGGACCCGCTGCGCGAGCGCCTGCGGCCGGTCGTCCGCCGCTGCGGCCGCTTCATCCCCGGCCCCGGTGTCATCGAGGCCTTCGCCCGCATCGCGACCGGCGACCGCGTGACGGCGATGGCCTTCCGCCTGGAACAGGGCCCGGACCTCCGCTGGCGCTGCGCAGCGGTGGAGATCCAAGGCCCCCGCCCCTGACCGGCCCCGCCGCACCTTCCAGCCCCCTCCAGCCCCGCCGGCGCTTGAGGCGCGGGGGCTCGGGGGCAGCGCCCCCGCAACAGCGCCGCACCCGGCACGGACCCGCACCACCGGCGGTGTGAAACGGCCGGGGCCGGACACCACAAGGTGTCCGGCCCCGACCGACGAGCCACGCCCCCCGCAGGGGACCGGCGGGCTACTTCTTGCGGCGCCGCCCACCCGCCGCCTTCTGCGCCTTACGGCGCTCCGCTCGCGTCATCCCGTCACCGGCGGCGTCGCTGTCGAAGTCGCCCTCGATCACGCCGCCCTCCCCGTCGACCGTCGGCGCGGAGAAGTGCAGCCGGTCCGGACGCTGCGGCGCGTCCAGCCCCTTCGCCCGGATCTCCGGACGCGCGGCCGGCACCGGCTCCTTCGTCATCGACGGCGCGGCGTCCTGCACCGGAAGCTCCTCGACCTGCTGCTCGACCTGGACCTCCAGGTTGAACAGGTAGCCGACGGACTCCTCCTTGATGCCTTCCTGCATGGCGTTGAACATGTCGAAGCCCTCGCGCTGGTACTCGACCAGCGGGTCCTTCTGGGCCATCGCGCGCAGGCCGATGCCCTCCTGCAGGTAGTCCATCTCGTACAGGTGCTCACGCCACTTGCGGTCCAGCACCGACAGGACCACGCGCCGCTCCAGCTCGCGCATGATCTCGGAGCCGAGGGCCTTCTCGCGGGCCTCGTACTGCTCGTGGATGTCGTCCTTGACGGACTCCGCGATGAACTCGGCGGTGATGCCGGCGCGGTCGCCCGCGGCCTCCTCCAGCTCCTCGATGGTGACCTTCACCGGGTAGAGCTGCCGGAAGGCGCTCCACAGGCGCTCCAGGTCCCACTCCTCGGCGAAGCCCTCGACCGTCTCGGCGGCGATGTACGCGTCGATGGTGTCGTCCATCATGAAGCGGACCTGCTCCTGGAGGTCCTCGCCCTCCAGGACGCGGCGGCGCTCCCGGTAGATGACCTCCCGCTGGCTGTTGAGGACCTCGTCGTACTTCAGGACGTTCTTGCGCGTCTCGAAGTTCTGGGTCTCGACCTGCGACTGGGCCGACGCGATCGCGCGCGTCACCATCTTGTTCTCGATCGGCACGTCGTCCGGCACGTTGGCCATGGCCATGACGCGCTCGACCATCTGCGCCTTGAACAGACGCATCAGGTCGTCGCCCAGCGACAGGTAGAAGCGGGACTCGCCCGGGTCGCCCTGACGGCCGGAACGGCCGCGCAGCTGGTTGTCGATACGGCGCGACTCGTGGCGCTCGGTGCCCAGCACGTACAGTCCGCCGAGCCCCTTGACCTCCTCGAACTCCGCCTTCACGGCGGCCTCGGCACGGGTGAGCGCCGCGGGGAGGGCGTGCGCCCACTCCTCGATGTGCTCCTCCGGGTCCAGGCCCTGCTGGCGCAGCTCGGCCTCGGCGAGGTCGTCCGGGTTGCCGCCGAGCTTGATGTCGGTACCGCGGCCGGCCATGTTCGTGGCGACGGTGACGGCGCCGCGGCGGCCGGCCTGGGCGACGATCGTGGCCTCGCGCTCGTGGTGCTTGGCGTTGAGGACCTCGTGCGGGATGCCGCGCTTGGAGAGCTGCTGGGAGAGGTACTCGGACTTCTCGACCGACGTCGTACCGACGAGGATCGGCTGGCCCTTCTCGTGCTTCTCCGCGATGTCGTCGACGACGGCGGCGAACTTGGCCACCTCGGTGCGGTAGATCAGGTCGGCCTGGTCCACGCGCTGCATCGGCCGGTTCGTCGGGATCGGGACGACACCGAGCTTGTAGATCTGGTGGAACTCGGCGGCCTCGGTCATGGCCGTACCGGTCATGCCCGACAGCTTCGAGTACAGGCGGAAGAAGTTCTGCAGGGTGATCGTGGCGAGGGTCTGGTTCTCGTCCTTGATGTCCACCCCTTCCTTCGCCTCGATCGCCTGGTGCATGCCCTCGTTGTAACGGCGGCCGGCGAGGATACGGCCGGTGTGCTCGTCGACGATCATGACTTCGCCGTCGATGACGACGTAGTCCTTGTCCTTCTTGAACAGTTCCTTCGCCTTGATGGCGTTGTTCAGGTAGCCGACGAGCGGGGTGTTCACCGACTCGTAGAGGTTCTCGATGCCGAGCCAGTCCTCGACCTTGGCGACGCCGGCCTCGTGGATGCCGACGGTGCGCTTCTTCTCGTCGACCTCGTAGTCGCCGGTCTCCTCGATGCCCTTGAGCGGCTGGCCGGCCTCGCCCTTGGTCAGGCGGGTGACGAGCTTCGCGAAGTCCGCGTACCACTTCGTGGCCTGGTCCGCGGGACCGGAGATGATCAGCGGGGTGCGGGCCTCGTCGACGAGGATGGAGTCGACCTCGTCGACCACGGCGAAGTTGTGGCCGCGCTGGACGAGCTCGTCCTGCGACCACGCCATGTTGTCGCGCAGGTAGTCGAAGCCGAACTCGTTGTTCGTGCCGTAGGTGATGTCGCAGTTGTACTGCTCGCGCCGCTGCGCGGGCGACATGTTCGCCAGGATGCAGCCGATGCTCAGGCCCAGGAACTTGTGGACGCGGCCCATCATCTCGGAGTCGCGCTCGGCCAGGTAGTCGTTCACCGTGATCAGGTGGACGCCCTTGCCGGACAGCGCGTTGAGGTACGCGGGCAGGGTGCCGACGAGGGTCTTGCCCTCACCGGTCTTCATCTCGGCGACATAGCCGAGGTGCAGCGCCGCGCCGCCCATGATCTGCACGTCGTAGTGGCGCTGGCCGAGGACGCGCTTGGCCGCCTCGCGCACGGTCGCGAAGGCCTCGGGCAGCAGGTCGTCCAGGCTCTCGCCGTCCTGGAAGCGCTGCTTGTACTCGTCCGTGAGCGCCCGCAACTCGGCGTCGGAGAGGTTGACGAAGTCCTCTTCGATGGAGTTGACCTGGTCCGCGATGCGGTGCAGTTTGCGCAGGATCTTGCCTTCGCCTGCACGCATGAGCTTGTTGAAGACGGACACTGAGGCTGGTCTCCTTGCCGGTCGGGCCTGGGCACTTTACGTAGCCGGGCACGGCAGGTGGGCCCCACCGCAACGGCCATCGTAAGCGAGGACAGGGCCGCGTCGGGAGGTCCGCCGTTCCCGTGAGGGCACGGGCGCCCGGATTGAGAACGTACGGGGGACACCGAAGGTGCCGCATCGCCCGAAGGGATCACCGAAAATTGTTCGTCCCCGGCGGCGGGACGGCAGCAGAATCCGTTCATGGAGCCCACGACACTGAAGACGGACCGTCTGGTACTGCGGCCTTTCGTCCCCGCCGACGAGGCCGAGGTCTACGCCGCCGCACAGGACCCCGACATCCAGCGCTGGACGCTGGTCCCCTCCCCCTACGAGGAGGAGCACGCGCACACCTGGGTCACCGAGACCTCGCCCAACGGCTGGCGCGACGGCACGGCCTTCCCCTTCGCCGTACGCCTGGGGGCCGAGGGCCCGCTGGTCGCGTCCGTCGGGCTGCACGTCCACAGCGCGGAGAGCTACGAGGTCGGCTACTGGGCGGTCCGCGAGCACCGCGGCCGGGGCTACACGGCCGAGGCGGTCCTGGCCGTCGCCCGCTGGGCGTTCACCGAGCTCGGCATCGGACGTCTGGAATGGCGGGCCGAGGTGGGCAACGCCGGCTCCCGCGCCGTGGCCGAGAAGGCCGGCTTCCGGGTCGAGGGCACGCTGCGGGCCGGCATCATCCAGCGCGAGACCTACCGCGACTGCTGGATCGGCGCCCTCCTCCCCTCCGACCTGGGCCTCACCCCGGCCATGCCCTACCTGCCGGCGCCCGCCGCCTGACCGGTCCACTGACCGGTCCGCTGTCAGTGGCGGCTCGTAGGCTTCGGCACATGAGCAGCCTGCCGCCGCCGACCGTGTCCCTGTCCGCCGACGAGGCCCGCCGGATCGCCCTGCGCGCGCAGGGCTTCCTCGGCGCCCCCGACCGGCGCGGCGGGGTCCGCGGGGTCCTGCGCCACCTGGGCGCCGTCCAGCTCGACACCATCTCGGTGCTGGCCCGCTCGCACGAGCTGATCCCGTACGCCCGGCTCGGCGCGGTCGGCCGGGACACCGTGGAGAAGGCCTACTGGACCGAGCGGCACGCCTTTGAGTACTGGTCGCACGCGGCCTGCATCCTGCCCATCGAGGAATGGCCGCATTTCGCCTTCCGCCGCCGGGCCAACCGGACGCGCGGCCACCGCTGGCACATCCTCCAGGACAAGCAGCACTCGACGCGGGCGGTCCTGGACCGGCTGAGGGCGGACGGCCCGCTGACCTCCACCGAGCTGGGCGGCGCGAAGAACGGCGGCGAGTGGTTCGAATGGTCCGAGACCAAGATCGCCGTGGAGTGGCTCCTCGACACCGGCGAGGTGGTGTGCAGCGAGCGCCGCAGCTGGAAGCGGGTCTACGACCTCCCCGAGCGGGCCGTGCCCGACCCGCTGCTCCACGACGACCTGGACGACCGCGAGTGCCTGCGCCGCCTGGTGGCCCTGGCCGGCCGGTCCCTCGGCGTCGGCACCCGCGCCGACATCGCGGACTACCACCGGCTCAAGGGGGAGCAGTTCGACGCGGTCGTCGCGGACTCCGGGCTGGTCCCGGTGGAGGTGGAGGGCTGGGCCAAGCCCGCCTGGGCCGACCCCGCCGCCCTGGCGACGGCGCCCCGGGGCCGGCACCGCACGACGCTGCTGTCCCCGTTCGACTCCCTGGTCTGGGACCGTCCGCGCACCGAGCGGATCTTCGGCTTCACGCACCGCCTGGAGGCGTACGTTCCCAAGCCCAAGCGGATACACGGGTACTTCGCGATGCCGCTGCTGGCGGGCGGCCGGCTCCAGGGCCGCGTCGACCCGGCCCGCGAGGGCGGCACGCTGGTCGCCCGGCAGCTCTCGCTGACCTCGCCCGCGGCCGCGCCGGCGATGGCCCGTGCGCTGCGGGAGGCTGCGGAGTGGGTCGGCTGCGACGCGGTCCGCGTCGAGCGCGCGCAGAGCCCGGCGGAGGCCGCGGCGGTCACGGCGGAGCTGACCGCGCTGGGCAACTGACCGCACTCGGCACCTGGCCCCGCCGGGCAGCCGACCGCCGCCCCCGCGGGGGTGCGGTCAGCGGATCTCCAGGATCTTCTCCCGCATCGCGTAGACCACGGCCTCCATCCTGGAGTGCAGCTGAAGCTTCTCCAGGATGTTGCGGACGTGGTTCTTCACGGTGTTCTCCGAGATGAACAACTCCTTGGCGATGTCACGGTTGTTCATGCCGGTGGCCACCAGCTTCAGGACCTCCAGCTCCCGGTCCGTCAGCCGCGGCGCCGGCACCAGCCGCCGCTCGTCGGTCCGCTGGATCATCGACTTGAACTCGGTCAGGAGCTTCGACGCCATCGACGGGCTGATCTGCGACTGGCCGTCGGCCACCGCCCGGATCGCCGTGGCCACCTCGTCCGTGGAGATCTCCTTCAGGAGGTAGCCGGTCGCGCCCGCCTTGATCGCGTCGTAGAGGTCCGCCTCCTCGTCGCTGATCGTCAACATGATGATCTTCGCCGAGGGTGCCACCTCCTTGATCGAGGTGCATGCCTCGATGCCGCCGCGCCGGGGCATCCGCACGTCCATGAGCACGATGTCCGGCAGCAGGTCGGCCGCCTTGTCCACCGCCTCCGCGCCGTCCCCGGCCTCGCCGACGACCTGGATGTCCTCCTCCTGCGCGAGGACGATCTCCAGTCCCCGGCGGAAGAGCGCGTGGTCGTCGACGACGAGCACCCGGATGGGTTCCCCGGCCGGCGGGCCGGCGGTCTCCCCCGAGGGGTCCGCCCCGCGGCAGGCCGCACCGCCGTCCGCGCGTACCGGACCGAAGCTGTCCGCCATCACGTCCCTCCCCCTGCATGTGCCGAGTTGCCGGGCCAACCGGACACGCTGCGCAGCCGGTTGACTGCCCGCCATGATTCCATGCCCGCACCGTGGCGCGGGGGATGCCGGCGGACCTCCTGGCGCATACCCGTCATGCAGGTGCCCCCGCGGAGACGCCGGAGCGTCCCGCGGGGGCAGCGAACGGTCTGCTCAGCCGCCGAGCGCGCCACCCGCGCCGCCCCGCGGCTCCTCCGAGCTGGAGGCCCCGTCGGGGTTCACATGGATGACGCCGTAGTCATAGGCGTGGCGCCGGTAGACGACACTGGGCAGCTTGGTCTCGGAATCGACGAACAGATAGAAGTCGTGGCCGACCAGCTCCATCTCGTACAGAGCCTGGTCGAGCGACATGGGCGCGGCCGAGTGGGTCTTCTCGCGGACGATGAGCGGGCCTTCACCCTGCACTTCGATGGATCCGATCCGGGTGATCGGAACTCCGTCCGTCTTCTCCTCGGTGACCGGCTGGCCACTGCCGTTGAGGGACGCGACGCCCGGTACGACGTCGGCGACCTCCGCCGCCGGGATGCGGCCGCTGCCACGGCGGGTGAAACGCTTGTCGTGCTGCTTGCGCAGCCGGGCCTCCAGCTTGTCCTGGGCAAGGTCCAGCGCCGCATACGGGTCGGCGGCGGCCGCCTCGGCCCGGATCACAGGGCCCCGCGAACGCAGGGTGATCTCCACGCGGTCGGAACGGTCGGCCTGGCGCGGGTTGTGCTCCTTGGACACCTCGACGTCCAAGCTGATCACCTTGGCGTCGAGCTTCTGGATCCGCTCCGGATTCAGCTTCTCGGCCACGTGCTTGCGGAACCGCTCGGGCACCTCGGTCTTGCGGCCCTTGACGACGATGTCCACGCAGAACTCCGTTCCCGGATAGCTCCGCCCGACGGGGCGAAGCGTCTCCCTTTCGCACCAGACTCCGGTGAAGGCCGGAGCCTCGGACTTGGCGACTTTCACCTCCTCCTCCCCCATCGGCAAGATCTACACCCCACCGACTTCGGAGTCGAGAGAACAGCCTCCTGAGTTCCTTACAACCGAACATATCCCTCTATGGCGGTTGTCGGCACCCGCTACTGGCCTGTACTTCCAGTCCAGTGGCCGTTCCCTCGTACTACCTGCAACGATGGGCCTTCCCCTCCAGTTCCAAATCTATTCACCGGATTTCCCGCCGGAGACGTTCCCGCTCACCGCCGCCACGCGCGGGGACTCCGCCCGAAGGAGCCCGCCGGCGCGGCCACCACCGCGGCCCGCAGCACGCCGCCCGCTCCCGCCCCGGCGCCTTCCCCGGATCCGCCGCCGCATCCCACGGCCAGCCCCGCCGCGCGCACCGCCCGCGCCGCCTCGGCCAGCGTCGCCCCGGTGGTGACCACGTCGTCCACCAGTACGATCCGGGCCCCCCGCGTCAGCCGTGCCCCGTCCCGGCGCACCGCCAGCGCCCCCGCCAGGTTCTCCCGGCGCTGCCGGGCCCCCAGTCCCGCCTGGTCCGCCACCGCCCGTCGCAGCGCCAGTACGGGCGCCACACGCGCCGGCACCCCGGCCCGCCGCAGCCCTCCCGCCGCGGCCAGCGCGATCCTGCGCGCCGGATCGTGCCCGCGCGCCCGCACCTGTCCGCGCGCCGAGGGGACCGGCACCAGTGCCACCTCGCCCCGCCCCCGCCCGGCCCCGCCGGCCAGGACGGCCGCGGCCAGCGCCGCACCCAGCACACCGGCCAGCGGGAGCGCCCCGCGCTCCTTGTGGGCCAGCAGGACCTCCCGTACGGCTCCCTCGTAGGCGGCGGCCGCGTGTACCGGCGGCAGCCCCTCGGGGCGCGGGGACGGGCCCACCGGACCCGCAGCGGACCCGCTGAGCGCGTCCCGGCAGCCCTCGCACACCAGCACGCGGGCGGCACCGCACCCCGCGCAGTCGACGGGCAGGACCAGCCCGGCGAGCTCCCGCCACCACCCCCGCATGGCACCACACTGGCGGCCGGGCCCCCGGCCCGCCACCCCTGTGGACGACGGCCGGCGGCCGGGCGGCAGCCGGGAGCCCGCGGCTTCAGCCCGGGTAGACCGGCGACCCGCCCGCGGCCACGGTCCGCCACTGCGCACCCGGCGGCAGCCAGACGATCCCGTCCTCCGAGTACCCCAGCACCGGCTTCGGCTTCGACTCGTCCTCCGCGGCCGCCGCCGCGACCTCGGACAGCCCCGTGGCCCCCGGCAGGCTCGCCGCGACCATCGAGCCGTCCGCCAGCATGTAGCGGGCCTGCTGCACCCCGCCCTTCTCCCGGCCCACCACCAGCAGCCGGCCCCGCGGCGCCCAGCTCATCGTCGTCACGTCCGCCATCTGCGGGGCCGCGGGCCGCAGCTCGCGCACCGACACCGCCGAGATGTCGCCCTTCGCGTCCGGCCGCTCGATCCGCCCGACGTACAGCTTCTTGCCGGCGGGGGCCTCCTCCAGCAGCAGCGCGATCCGCGCCCCGTCGGCGGACGCCTTCAGCGAGGCGATCCGCCGCCCGTCGAGCCCGGCCACCTGCACCCTCTCCGGCGTTCCGGTCCCGCCCGGCACCCGCCACAGCCCCGGCTGCTGCGGATCGCGGTCCGCGACCCACAGGTCGCCCGACGCGTCCCAGCTCGGCGCCGTCAGCGTCTCCGCCTTGCCGCCCCTGCCGATCGGCACCTGCGCCGGCATCGGCCCGCCCCCGGACGTCGGCACCACGTACAGCCCGTGCCCGTCCTCGGAGACCACGGCCGCGCGCTGCTCGTCGTGCGACACCGCGGCCGACCGGACCTTGAACGCGGGCAGGGTCGCCAGCGGCCCCGGCACCGGTTCGGTGTGGACCTGCTGGTCCTCGCCGCCCACGTCGAGCTTCATCCGGACCAGCCGCTTCTCGCTGTCGACGAAGTACTGGAAGTCGGGGAGCTTGGGCCGCCTGGCGATGGCGTCCGCGCTCACCGACGTCACCGTGCACAGCGACGACGTCTTGTCGTCGGAGGAGCGCAGCAGTTCGACCTGGTCGAGCCGTGAGCCCGTCAGGTCCTTGACGGTGTACAGCAGTTGGGTGGCCATCTTCTTGCACTGCGGCTGCGCGATGTTGCCCACCTTGTCGTTGAGCGGCACGCGCAGCGTGTTCTGGCCGTCGTACGAGAGGGACTTGGTGCCCGTACGCAGTTCCGTACCGGTGGGGAAGGCGGACTCCACGACCGGCGCGAGCCACCGGGACGGCCCGGCGAGCAGCGACTGCACCGTCTGCGTGGTCGGGTCCATCCGCGAGTCGGGGTCGCTGCGCTGGCGCACGTAGACCGGGTCGGCGACGAGCGTGCCGCCGGCGAAGTAGTACTTGTTCACCGGCATGTAGATGCGCTGGAAGTCCGACTCGCTGAGCACGAGGCCGCTCGGCGGGGTCGAGATGCGCCACTGCTTGTCCTCGTCCTGGACGAGCTGGAGCTGCTCCTCGTAGTCCCGGACGCCGGTCTGCGGCTGGTAGGCGCTGTGCTCGTCGACGGTCGCGAGCTTCTTGCCGGTCACCTTCCAGCGGGGCCCTTCGGGGTCCTTCTCGCCGCGGACCGCGACCCGGCTGAGGCCGGAGGAGAGCACGGTGACGGCGGAGCTGGGCTTCCAGGACTTCGCGGCGGCCGGCGTGAGGTACTTGCGGGCGGTCTCCAGCTGCGGGTCGTCGCTGGTCATCGCCTCCAGGAAGCCGTCGACGATCTCCGCCGGAGTGGCCTTGTCCGCGGGCGGCACGCCGAACACCCGCACCTGCGAGTCCACGCCCTGCGACGCCTGCACGGCGCGGATCTCGCCGCTGTGGGGCATCGAGGCGCAGCCGGCCAGGACCAGCCCGGCTGCCGGGAAGGCGTACGCCCGCAGCGTGCGCAGGCGCCGGCCCCTCACCCGTGCGCTCCCCCACCGCGCGTCCACGGGCTCACCGTCCATCGGCTCGATCCTCCTGTTGTGCCTGCTCGGCCGGGCGGGCCACGACCCGGGCCCCGTTCCCCGGCAGGGCCGTCGGGTCGGCGGGCACCGACATCGCGCCCGCGACGGGCGACCGCGGCGGTATCGGCGAGCGGTCCGCGGCCTCGGCCGTCTGCCGCTCCGCCGCCCCGCCGGAGGCCGCCGCCGCGGCGTCCGCCGCGGCCCGGGCCCGGTTCGCCCGGGAGTCCTCGGGTTCCAGCGGGATGGGCGAGCCCCGCAGCGGCTCGTCCGCCGTACGCGGCAGCGTCAGCCGGAACTGGGATCCGCCGCCCGGCTCGCCCCACGCCTGGAGCCAGCCGCCGTGCAGCCGGGCGTCCTCGACGGCGATGGACAGGCCCAGGCCCGTGCCGCCGGTCGTACGCGCCCGAGCCGGGTCGGCCCGCCAGAAGCGGTTGAAGACTCGGGTCGCCTCGCCCGGTTTGAGGCCGACACCGTAGTCGCGTACGGCGACGGCGACGGCCCCGCCCGCGGACGCCAGCCGCACCACCACGTCCCGGCCCTCGCCGTGCTCCACCGCGTTGACGACGAGGTTGCGCAGCACCCGCTCGACGCGCCGCGCGTCGGCCTCGGCGATCACCGGCTGGGAGTCGCCGAGGACCCGGATCCGGGTGCCCTTGTGCTCGGCCAGCGGCTCCGCCCCGTCGATGACGCGGTGCACCACCTCGCGCAGGTCGATCGGCTCCGCCTCCAGGGCCGCCGCCCCGGCGTCGAAGCGGCTGATCTCCAGCAGGTCGGCGAGCAGCGACTCGAAGCGGTCGAGCTGACCGGCCAGCAGCTCCGCGGAGCGGGCCGTCACCGGATCGAAGTCGACCCGGGCGTCGTGGATGACGTCGGCGGCCATCCGCACCGTCGTCAGCGGGGTCCGCAGCTCGTGGCTGACGTCCGAGACGAACCGCCGCTGCATCCGGGACAGCTCCTCCAGCTGCTGGATCTTGTTCTGGAGGTTCTGCGCCATCTTGTTGAAGGCCTCGCCCAGACGGGCGATGTCGTCCTCACCGGTGACCTTCATCCGCTCCTGGAGCCGGCCCGCCGACAGCCGCTCGGCGATCCCGGCGGCCATCCGTACGGGGCTCACCACCTGGCGTACGACGAGCCAGGCGATACCGCTCAGCAGGACCACGACGAACAGCCCGGCGGTGGCGATGGTGGACTTGACCAGGTTGAGGGACTCCTCCTCCTGGGTCAGCGGGAAGAGGTAGTACAGGTCGTACGGGTCCCCGTTGACGTCCGTCAGCCGCTTGCCCACGACCAGCGCCGGCTCGGGCTCCTTCTGGTCGGCACCGCTGGTGTAGCGGATCTCCGAGAAGGTCTTGAAGGTGCCGGTGGCGTGGTTGACGGCCCTGCGCAGGTTGATCGGCACACTGGCGGTCGGATCCACGTTCCCGGAGGCACGGGCGCCCCGGACGCCCTGCGCGCCCGGCTGGGGCTCCTCCCCGGTGCCGGCCCCGAGCGCGACCACCTCGAAGGCGGTCTGCCCGCCGCTGGCCAGCTGCTTGACCAGAGAGTTCATCCACGTGCTGGCGTCACGGCCGACCTTGTTGTCGGCCACGTCGGGCCCGTCCACGGTCGCGGGCGTGTTGGCCTTCTCCTGCGCCACGGCGAACCCGCCGGCGGCCTGGCTCTGCGCGGCCTCCTCCTTGGCGTCGAGGAGGCCCTTGCTGACCTGCGCGATGACGACGAAGCCCAGCGCCAGGACCACGGAGAGCGAGATCAGCAAGGTGGCGGCGACCACCCGGAGCTGGATGTTGCGCCGCCACAGGCGGACAGCCGGACGTAGCGGCCGCCGCACGAGGCGTATGAACAGCCGCAGCATGCGGCCCGCGGGCGCCCCGTCCCGGAGCAGCCTGCCGGTCCACAGGCGGGAACCGCCCCGGACCCTGCCCGAGGTGCCGGACTGCACGTCAGCTGGGTCCGGCCTTGTAGCCGACACCGCGCACCGTCACGACGATCTCGGGACGCTCCGGGTCCTTCTCGACCTTGGAGCGCAGACGCTGAACGTGCACGTTGACCAGACGGGTGTCCGCCGCGTGCCGATAGCCCCAGACCTGCTCCAGCAGCACCTCCCGGGTGAACACCTGCCACGGCTTGCGCGCGAGCGCGACCAGCAGGTCGAATTCGAGCGGCGTCAGGGCGATGGACACACCGTCCCGCTTGACCGAGTGCCCGGCCACGTCGATGACCAGGTCACCGATGGCCAGCTGCTCGGGCGCGGGCTCCTCCGACCGGCGCAGACGGGCCCGGATACGGGCCACCAGCTCCTTCGGCTTGAACGGCTTGACGATGTAGTCGTCGGCCCCGGACTCCAGGCCCACGACCACGTCCACCGTGTCGCTCTTCGCGGTCAGCATGACGATCGGCACGCCGGACTCGGCCCGGATCAGCCGACAGACCTCGATGCCGTCCCGTCCGGGCAGCATGAGGTCCAACAGGACCAGGTCGGGCTTCGCCTCCCGGAAGGCAGCGAGTGCCTTGTCACCGTCCGCTACGAACGACGGCTCAAAACCTTCTCCCCGCAGCACAATGCCGAGCATCTCGGCCAGCGCGGTGTCGTCGTCGACGACGAGGACGCGTCCCTTCATGTTTGACATCATCCCATTAGCCAATCGTTACCCGGCGGTGAGCTGTCCCACAGCCAAAAGGGCTGGAAATCGCCCCTCGGACCTGCGTGGCGATCGACTCGACCGGTCTGACCCGGATCGGGGCGACAATTGAAGGTACGGGCTGCCGGGGATCCGGGGGGACGGCTGGTCCGTTCGGAACCCTCACATGGCACGATGGCAGCGACCAGCGCCCCCGCCGCAGCAGGTGGATGTGAAGGAGCGACGATGAACGACTCTCCGGGCTGGGCTACGCCCGGATCCTCTCCGTCCGACGGCGACCGGCAGGGAACCCCCGCCGGCCGGCCCGGCAGCGACGGCGGCGCGCAGCCTCCCGAACAGCCCGCCGGCGGCTCCAAGTGGTCCGCCGAGCAGCCCCCGCCCGGCCAGTGGTCGAGCCCCGGCGCCACACCCCCCGCCGATGCCCCGCCCACCCCGCCGGCACAGCCCGCCGCGGGCTGGGGGACGCAGCCCGGCGCCCCGTACGGCGGCGGGCCCGCCTACCCCGGCGGCCCGGGCCAGTGGGGCGGGGTCGCCGCCGCCAAGCCCGGAGTGATCCCGCTGCGCCCGCTGGGCCTCGGCGAGATCCTCGACGGCTCGGTCGCCACCATGCGCACGCACTGGCGCTCCGTCGTACCGATCACCCTGGTCGTGGCCACGGTCATCCAGGTGATCGGGGTGCTCGTGCAGAAGTTCATGCTGAGCGACCTGCCCCTCAGCTCCGAGGACATGACCGCCGAGGAGGCGATCGACAGCCTCGGCAGCACCCTCGCGGTGTCGGTGGTCAACCAGTTCATCCAGGTCATCGGGACGATCGTGGTCACCGCGATGCTCACGATGATCTTCAGCCGGGCCGTCCTGGGTCAGCACTCCTCGGTCTCCGAGGCCTGGCGCGACGCCCGCCCCCAGCTGCTGCGCCTGGCCGGCCTGACCCTGCTGCTGGCCCTCGGCATCATCCTGCTCGGCGCCGTACTGGTCCTGCCCGGAGCCCTCGCGGGCAACGTCGGCCTCGCCGTCGTCGGCTTCGTCGCCTGGCTGCCGCTGGTCATCTGGCTCGGGATCAAGTTCAGCCTGGCCTCCCCCGCCCTGATGCTGGAGAAGAGCACGGTCGTCAAGGCCTTCGCGCGCTCCTCCAAGCTCGTCGGCGGCTCCTGGTGGCGCATCTTCGGCATCACGGTCCTCACCAGCCTGATCGCCTTCATCGTCGCGCTGATGGTCGTCGCACCGTTCCAGATGATCGGCCTCTTCGCCTTCGGCGGCGGCCTCGACTCCCTGGAGGACGGCAGCGCCCAGACCGCCTGGGGGCCGCTGATCTTCTCCGGGATCGGTCTGATCATCGCCCAGACGATCATCATGCCCATCCAGTCCGGCGTCACCGTCCTGCTCTACATCGACCAGCGCATCCGCCGCGAGGGCCTCGACCTGGAGCTCGCCCGGGCGGCCGGCATCGAGAACTACGGCACGACCGGAGGCTGACCCACCGATGATGAGCACGGGGGGCCTCATCACCCGCACCGCGGCACTCCTGCCGAACGCGGAGACACCACCGGTGACGACACCGCGCGCACCCGCCCAGGAGGCGGCCGAGCGCGAACTGTCCAAGCCGATGTACCACGAGAACGACCCGGGCCTGGTGGACCGCGCCCTGCGCGCCTTCTTCGACTGGCTCGACGACCTGTTCGGCGCCGCCTCCGAGGCCACCCCCGGAGGCGCCGTCGGCCTGGCCGCCGTCCTCCTCCTGCTCGTCCTGGCCGTCGCCGCCCTGTGGTGGCGCCTGGGCTCCCCCCGCCGCGGCGCCACCTCCGAAAGCGCCCTCTTCGGCGACGGCGTCCGCAGCGCGGCCGACCACCGCACCGCCGCCGAGGTCCACGCCGCCGCCGGCCGCTGGACCGAGGCCGTCCAGGAGCGCATGCGCGCCGTCGTCCGCGCCCTGGAGGAACGCACCCTCCTGGACCCCCGCCCCGGCCGCACCGCCGACGAGGCGGCCGCCGAAGCCGCCGTCTCCCTGCCGGACCACGCCGCCGCCCTCCACGCCGCCGCCCGCACCTTCGACGACGTCACGTACGGCGGCCGCACCGCGGACGCCGACACCTACGCCCGCCTGCGCACCCTCGACCACACCCTGGACCGCACGAAGCCGCTCCTGACAGGACCCACCGCATGAGCGCCCCCGACAAAGCCGGCGGCCCCCCGGACCCCACCGCTTCCACTGCTTCCGCCGGAACCGGGGGCGCATCGGGCGGATCCCCCGCGGGTTCCGGTGGGGCCGGGGGTGTGTCGGGGCGCTCCCCGCAGGGCGCCGAACGCACCACCGCCACACCTGCCGACCCTGAGAACCGTTCGGCGCCCGAGGAGACGCCCCGGCGCGCCCCCGGCCCCACCGGAACCCCCCCGACCCCGACCCCGGCCACCGCCGCAACCGCCACCACCGCCGGCCGGGGCGACGGCGGAGCCCCCGGCCGGGGACTCGGCCCGGGACTCCGCCGAGCCACCCGCAGGGTCCGCCGTACCGCCGCCATCGTCGCCGTCCTGGCCGCCGGCGCCGTCATCCTCGCCGCCCTGAACTCCGGCACGCGCCACGGCCACCTCGACCCCCGCTCCGCCGACCCCGCCGGCAGCCGCGCCGTCGCCGAGCTCCTCAAGCAACGCGGGGTCTCGACCCGCGTCGTCACCACCGCCCGCGAGGCCGCCGACGCGGCCGGCCCCGGCACCACCCTCCTCGTCACCGACCCGGACCGCCTCGGCGCCACCCAGCGCAGCGCCATCCGCTCCGCCATCGACCTCTCCGGCGGCCGCACCGTGCTCCTCGCCCCCGGCGACCACAGCCTCGGCGACCTCTCCCCCGGAGTCCGTACGGAGGACGACCCCGGCGCCGACGACCTCGACCCCCGCTGCGCCCTGCCCGCCGCCACTTCGGCGGGCCGCGCCGGCACCGGCGGCGACCTCCGCTACACCACCGCCCTCCCCGGAGCCACCGCCTGCTACCCCAGCGGCGGCCACCCCACCCTCCTCGTCCTCCCCACCGGCACCACCGGTGGTGACACCGTCCTCCTCGGCTCCGAGACGATCCTGCTCAACGAGAGCCTCGCCGAGCAGGGCAACGCCTCCCTCGCCCTCCAACTCCTCGGCTCCCGCCCGGACCTCGTCTGGTACCTGCCGTCCCTCGCGGACTCCGACCCCGGCGACGGCGACCAGGACAAGAGCCTCCTCGAACTCGTCCCGGCCGGCTGGTCCTGGGCGCTGCTCCAGCTCTTCGTCGCCGCCGCCCTCGCCGCCCTCTGGCGCGCCCGCCGGCTGGGCCCCCTCGTCACCGAGCGGCTGCCCGTCGCCGTCCGAGCCTCCGAGGCCACCGAGGGCCGCGCCCGCCTCTACCGCAAGGCGGGGGCACGCGACCGCGCCGCCACCGTCCTGCGCGCCGCCTCCCGCGAACGCCTGGCCGCCCTGGTCGGCGTACCGCCCACCCAGGCCCACGACCCGGCCGCACTGGTCCCGGCCGTCTCCGCCCGCCTGACGGGCGGGCCCCAGGACGTGGCCGCCCTGCTCTTCGGCACCACCCCCTCCGACGACGCGGCGCTCGTCGCGCTCGCCGACCACCTCGACGCCCTCGAAAGAGAGGTCCGCACGTCATGACGTACCCGGCCACCGAGTCCACGGCCGCGACCGCGGACAGCGCCCGCGCTTCCCTCGAAGCGCTCCGCACCGAGATCGGCAAGGCCGTGGTCGGTCAGGACTCCGCCGTCACCGGTCTCGTCGTCGCCCTGCTGTGCCGCGGCCACGTCCTGCTCGAAGGCGTCCCCGGCGTCGCCAAGACCCTCCTCGTGCGGGCCCTGGCGGCGTCCCTCGAACTCGACACCAAGCGCGTCCAGTTCACCCCGGACCTGATGCCCAGCGACGTCACCGGCTCGCTCGTCTACGACGCCCGCACCGCGGAGTTCTCCTTCCAGGACGGCCCGGTCTTCACCAACCTCCTCCTCGCGGACGAGATCAACCGCACGCCCCCCAAGACGCAGTCCTCCCTCCTCGAAGCGATGGAGGAGCGCCAGGTCACCGTCGACGGCACTCCCCGCAAGCTCCCCGAGCCGTTCCTCGTCGCCGCCACCATGAACCCGGTCGAGTACGAGGGCACCTATCCGCTTCCCGAAGCCCAGCTGGACCGCTTCCTCCTCAAGCTCACCGTGCCCCTCCCCTCCCGCGAGGACGAGATCGGCGTACTGACCCGTCACGCCGCCGGCTTCGACCCCCGGGACCTGAAGGCCGCCGGCATCCGCCCGGTCGCCGGCCCGGCCCAGCTCGAAGCGGCCCGCGACGCCGTCGCCCGCGTCTCGGTCTCCCCAGAGATCGCCGGCTACGTCGTCGACATCTGCCGCGCCACCCGCGAATCGCCCTCGCTCGTCCTCGGTGTCTCCCCGCGCGGTGCGACGGCCCTCCTCGCGACCGCCCGCGCCTGGGCGTGGCTCACCGGCCGCGACTACGTCATCCCTGACGACGTCAAGGCCCTCTCCCTCCCCACGCTCCGCCACCGCGTGCAGCTGCGCCCGGAGGCGGAGATGGAAGGTGTCACGGCGGACGCCGTCATCACGGCGATCCTCTCCCACGTCCCCGTTCCGCGCTG
The DNA here is from genome assembly GCF_001941845.1 of Streptomyces sp. TN58. Lineage (NCBI taxonomy): Bacteria > Bacillati > Actinomycetota > Actinomycetes > Kitasatosporales > Streptomycetaceae > Streptomyces > Streptomyces sp. TN58. The sequence goes on from NZ_CP018870.1 coordinate 2,839,308, forward strand.
ATGGCCCTCACCGGACGCGCCGCCCTCCTGGCGGCCCTCGGCAGCATCCCCGTCGGCGTCCTGGAGCCGAGCTGGGCCGGCATGCTCGCGGTCAACGGTCCGATCGCGCTGGCCTGCGCGGTCGACTACGCCCTGGCCGCGCCGGTACGCAGCCTGGTGCTGGCCCGGTCCGGCGACACCTCCGTCCGCCTGGGCGAACCGGCGGACGTCCACCTGACCGTCACCAACCCGGGCCGCCGCACTCTCCGTGCCCGCGTCCGCGACGCCTGGCCCCCGAGCAGCTGGACCCCGGGCACGGAGGCGGCCGCGTCCCGCCACGAGCTGGTCGTCCCGGCGGGCGAGCGCCGCCGCCTGACCACCCGGCTGCGTCCCACCCGCCGCGGCGACCGCCGGGCGGACCGCGTCACGATCCGCTCCTACGGGCCGCTCGGCCTGTGGGCCCGTCAGGGCTCCCACCCCGCCCCCTGGACGGTCCGGGTCCTGCCCCCGTTCACCAGCCGCAAGCACCTGCCGTCCCGACTGGCCCGCCTGCGCGAACTGGACGGCCGCACCAGCCTCCTGACCCGCGGTGAGGGCACCGAGTTCGACAGCCTGCGCGACTACGTCCCCGGCGACGACACCCGCTCCATCGACTGGCGTGCCACGGCCCGCCGGCACAAGGTGGCCGTCCGTACCTGGCGTCCCGAACGCGACCGGCACATCCTGATCTGCCTCGACACCGGCCGCACCTCCGCGGGCCGCGTCGGCGACGCTCCCCGTCTGGACTCGGCGATGGACGCGGCGCTGCTCCTCGCCGCCCTGGCCACCCGCGCCGGCGACCGCGTGGACCTCCTCGCCCACGACCGCCGCCCCCGCGCCCAGGTCCAGGGCCGCGCGGCGGCCGACGTCCTGCCTTCCTTCGTGAACGCGATGGCCACCCTCGAACCGGAACTGGTCGAGACGGACTCCCGCACCCTGGTGTCCACCATCCTCCGCAGCGCACCGCGCAGGTCCCTGGTGGTCCTCCTGACGAGCCTGGACGCCGCCCCCGTCGAAGAGGGCCTGCTCCCGCTCCTGCCGCGTCTCACCCAGCGCCACACGGTCCTGCTGGCCTCGGTGGCCGACCCCCACGTGGCGGCGATGACCGCCTCCCGCGGCACCGTGGACGCGGTCTACGAAGCCGCGGCCGGCACCCAGACCCAGGCCCAGCGCCGCCGCACGGCCGACCAGCTCACCCGCCACGGCGTCCACGTGGTCGACGCCACCCCCGACACCCTGGCCCCCACCCTGGCCGACGCCTACCTGTCCCTCAAAGCAGCCGGTCGCCTCTAGCCAACTCCGCTCGGGCCATCGCTTGGCTGGATACGCTGGCTGGGACCCACCAGGAGGACATCATGGCCGACCTCACCCCCGAGCAGATGCGCCGCATGCACGATTTCGCGGAACAGCTCGCGGAGCTGGCCGAGCACCAGGAAGACCAATGGAAGGTGCAGACCACCGACGGTCAGATCTTCCTCACGATGATGAGCCCCACGGCTCCCCACGGGCTCAACGTGGTGCGGCTGCGCCGTCAGATCGAGGCCCAGACACCAGAAGTCATGGCCCTCAATGACACGAACATGGGTGATCCTCAAACCGGCCTGACCAAGGTCCCCGATCTCATGGTCATCGCGGAGGAAGACACCGACGACACCGCCAAGGTCGTCAACGCCCGCGACGTCCTGCTGGTGGTCGAGGTCGTCTCACGGACGAACTCGCTGACTGACATCCGCGACAAGCTGCACGACTACCCCAGGATGGGAGTGCCGCTGTACGTCGTCGTAGACCCCCGCAAGGACAAGAAGACGGTCACCGTACACAGCGACCCCTCATCCGGACCCGACGGCATCCGCTACCGGAAAGCGGTCCCCTACGCCTTCGGGGACACCGTCATCGCCGGTCGCTGGACGCTCGACACGAGCAGCCTCAAGAGCTACCCCGCCGACTGGTGAGACGAGGCGGGGCGTGGCAGCGTTCGGCCGGCCCGTGAACGCAGAAAAGCCCCGCACCAGAAGGTGCGGGGCTTTCCCACAATGATTGTTCGGCGGCGTCCTACTCTCCCACAGGGTCCCCCCTGCAGTACCATCGGCGCTGAAAGGCTTAGCTTCCGGGTTCGGAATGTAACCGGGCGTTTCCCTAACGCTATGACCACCGAAACACTATGAAATTCTGAACATGCTGGTGTTCTCACAGCCGTTCGTTATTTCAGAACTAACACAGTGGACGCGAGCAACTGAGGACAAGCCCTCGGCCTATTAGTACCAGTCAGCTCCACCCGTTACCGGGCTTCCACATCTGGCCTATCAACCCAGTCGTCTACTGGGAGCCTTACCCTCTCAAGGAGGTGGGAATACTCATCTTGAAGCAGGCTTCCCGCTTAGATGCTTTCAGCGGTTATCCCTCCCGAACGTAGCCAACCAGCCATGCCCTTGGCAGGACAACTGGCACACCAGAGGTTCGTCCGTCCCGGTCCTCTCGTACTAGGGACAGCCCTTCTCAATATTCCTACGCGCACAGCGGATAGGGACCGAACTGTCTCACGACGTTCTAAACCCAGCTCGCGTACCGCTTTAATGGGCGAACAGCCCAACCCTTGGGACCGACTCCAGCCCCAGGATGCGACGAGCCGACATCGAGGTGCCAAACCATCCCGTCGATATGGACTCTTGGGGAAGATCAGCCTGTTATCCCCGGGGTACCTTTTATCCGTTGAGCGACGGCGCTTCCACAAGCCACCGCCGGATCACTAGTCCCGACTTTCGTCCCTGCTCGACCCGTCGGTCTCACAGTCAAGCTCCCTTGTGCACTTACACTCAACACCTGATTGCCAACCAGGCTGAGGGAACCTTTGGGCGCCTCCGTTACCCTTTGGGAGGCAACCGCCCCAGTTAAACTACCCATCAGACACTGTCCCTGATCCGGATCACGGACCGAGGTTAGACATCCAGCACGACCAGAGTGGTATTTCAACGTCGACTCCACCCCAACTGGCGTTGGGGCTTCAAAGTCTCCCACCTATCCTACACAAGCCGAACCGAACACCAATATCAAACTGTAGTAAAGGTCCCGGGGTCTTTCCGTCCTGCTGCGCGAAACGAGCATCTTTACTCGTAGTGCAATTTCACCGGGCCTATGGTTGAGACAGTCGAGAAGTCGTTACGCCATTCGTGCAGGT